>JALWLL010000035.1 GCA_026996295.1 Sulfurimonas sp. | reverse complement strand
TATGTTTAATATCTAAACCATCATACATGACATCAAGTTCCAATTTATTTGTTATTCCTGTTCTTAATACCATCAAAGGCAAAGTTTGGTCATTTTTTGTATAGTTATAGCCAATTTCTACATTAAGTTTTTTGGGTTTCACCGTATAAGTACCGGTGCTAAATCCCGGTCTATCTGCAACTATGGTCTCCGCATTTAGATTTTGTAGTCCTATAAGTAAAATTACTGCTATCGTTTTGCTTAAATATCTCACGTTTTACTCCTTTTCATTTTTTTATAAAGAATAACGACTGTCTTGAGAAATAGTTTCGCCCGCTAGGGTAAACTATTTCTCTCCAAGTACTTGTTATCTCTTTAGAGTGCTTGAATAAACCAAGTAAAAGTACCTTGACATGTTAAAATATCATTAATATCTTTTATTTTAACTTCTATTTGAAGTGAGCCTCTGCCTTTTTTCTCAAATTGTACTTTGAACTTTTCTACAGATTTTTCATCTGCTGACGAGAAAGCAATGATTTTTTCCTGTGCAGGTTTTTTGTATTTAATCTGAGCATCTCTCAGAACAGGTATGACTTTTCCTTCAAGCTCTGGAAAGAGACTTTGAAGATGAAGACCACTTTGTGTTTCTGCTAATGTAAACTGAGCACTTGCGTGAATTGTTTTTATATGGTTTAATACATCATTTTTAAAATCTAATGACAATTCATTATTTTGTTCTTCAATTCCAATGTGCTTAACAAATGGGATGTCTGTTGCTTTCAAATTTATGTTCCTTTGTGAGATAACGGGGGGCGCCCCGTTGTCTTGGATGCGAAGCGTCCAAGACAACTATGTAATCAACGAACATTTTACACAAATCAACTCCAAAAAGCAACATTAACAAACATAACATTTAGTAGCACTTTGCCATCTTTGTAAAAACTCCTCACGTGTAAGTACTTTACACCCCAGACGTTTTTTATACGCCATATGGGGATGTCCAAGATTCCAAAAAGCAAACCCTTTTTTTTGCAGGTATTGAGCCAGCAAAACAAGCTGAAGTGTTCCATAGTTCGCGTAGCTTTTCTCTTTGCATGTAAAACCACTCAAACTTGTATATGTAGCTCCTATGACATATCCAAGCTCTGCCGCAACGAGCTTCTGAGTATCTTTGCACACAAGCTCCACAGAGATAAGCTCAAAATTTTCATGCTCCGACTTATGCTCGTACAAACGCTTCAGAAGTTCACAGTACTCACCCTTGAGCCAGTTGTACTTATGGTGCTTCTCAAAACCTTCAAGTACTTCATAAAACCTGCCATTGAGAGAAAAAACATAGTTTTTCTTTTTGAGAAGTTGTTGTACTTTTTTGCTGATATGCAGATCTTCAAAATCCAGCACACCATACTCAAACTGCAACTCGGGAAGCAGTATCAGTCCCTCAGGTGTATCGTACGTCGTACTGATAAAGCCCAGTTGTGCCAGCCTCACATAAAAAGATTCGCTCCACTCATCACTCCAGTAGTAGTTGTTTTGCATATTGGAAGCGATCACTTCTTGAAAATAGTTTTGGTTTTGGAAAAATTCGGGTCGTAACAGATATGTTGTCATACTCTAAAATATCTTTGTGCTTTTTTTGTCAGTGAAGAGATCGGAAGTGTGTCAAAACGTTCCAAGTCAACCCAAACGACCTCCTCGCTCAGCTCCTCAACCTCATACAGATACACACTGAGTCTGTACTTGGTGTAAGCGTGTTTATAGCTCCCTATCAGTCTTTCTTCGAGGGGTTCGACATTTGGAAGAACAAGCATATCTTTGTACATATTTTCATCAGAGTACTTCAAGGCTATTTTGCCATCTTGTATCATCACTCCAAAAAACAGCTCCATAGCTACAGACTCTTTTTTCTTCACCTGCGTATAAAGTTCAGGTTCCCCTTTCCCTTGACACTCAAAAGCCAATGGGCACACTTGGCACTCGGGGTTTTTAGGTGTGCAAACCATAGAGCCAAGATCCATAAGTGCAAGATTATGATGACGGGGATCGCTGGAGTTGAGAAACTTCTCGGCAAACTTCCAAAGCTCTCTCTCTTTTGGGTTTACAAGTGCAAAGTAGCGTTTTAAAACACGTGCTATGTTGGTATCTACTACCGGCACATTTTGAGCATAACCAAAACTGCAAACAGCACTCGCCGTATAGGCTCCGATACCCGGAAGTTCTTTAAGCTCTTGCACACTCTTTGGCAGTCCTGTGCGGGCAAGCTGTGCAGTTTTGTGCAGGTTCTTTGCCCGTCTGTAGTACCCAAGACCACTCCATAAAGAGAGCACATCCTCCAGCGGAGCATTTGCTAGCGCTTCCAAAGAGGGAAACTTCTCCAAAAATCGGGGGTAGTACTCATCACGCACACGATTTACCTGCGTTTGTTGAAGCATAATCTCACTAAGGTACACATGGTAGATATCTTGTGTGTTTCTCCACGGAAGTTCATGCCTTCCCACCTCTTCATACCATGCTAAAAGTTTTTTGTGCATATCTTCATATCTTTTCATCATGCTCTTTATACTCTAAAAAATCTTTAAAAGCTTTGAGAAAACATAAGATATTTGGCGTTTCTCATATAAATACTCTATTCTTTTATTTGAACAAATTATACTATAAAGATAAAAATGGTATCCTTTCCTTCAAATTTATATATGAGAAACTATGCAAGAAAAAAAGGTGAAAAATGATTAAATCACTCCGTGGAATGAATGATATTTTAAGTGAAGACTACAAACGATACACATACTTTATACAAACAGCTTCCAAGATAGCTCAAAAGTATGGTTTTCACTTCATAGAAACACCACTTCTAGAAGAGACCGCTCTTTTTAAACGCTCCGTCGGCGAGTCAAGTGACATCGTAGGCAAAGAGATGTACCAGTTTACAGACAAAGGGGGCAACGATGTGTGTCTTCGCCCTGAGGGTACTGCCGGTGTTGTTCGTGCATTTATCCAGCAAAAACTTGACCGTGCCGGGGGTACACACCGCTTTTTTTACCACGGAGCGATGTTTCGTTATGAGCGACCACAAAAAGGTCGCCTGAGACAGTTTCACCAGTTTGGTGTTGAGAGTTTCGGTGTAGAGAGCGTTTATGAAGATGCGTCTATGATTATGATGGTCAGCGACATACTCAAAGCACTTGGCATAGGCTACAGACTGCAGCTCAACTCTTTAGGCGACAACAACTGTATGCCTGCATATCGTGAGAACCTTGTAAAGTTCATAGAGAGCGTAGAGGAAGAGATCTGTGAAGATTGTAAACGTAGAAAATCCACCAACCCCATACGTGTACTGGACTGTAAAAATGAGAAGTGCCAGTCACTTTACGAAAATGCACCAAAACTCATAAACTCTCTTTGTGAAAACTGTGAGAGTGATTTTTCACAACTCAAAAAGATCCTCGATGAGAACGACATCACTTATGAGATAGATACGAACCTTGTACGTGGGCTTGACTACTACTCAAAAATAGCTTTTGAATTTGTCAGCGACAACATAGGCACTCAAAGTGCCATAGCCGGTGGCGGACGCTACGACAGGCTTGTCGAGTTTTTAGATGGCCGCCCTACTCCCGCTGTAGGTTTTGCTATGGGTATAGAAAGGCTTTTAGAGCTTATAGAGATGCCACAAGAACAAAGAGAAGGGTACTACATAGGTGCCATGGATGAAGAGGCGCTCGATCTTGTGATGCAGCTTGCACACAAAAAAAGAGCAACTGATAAAACCACCATGGATTACAAAGCGAAAAATCTCAAAAACCATCTCAAAGCTGCAGACAAAGTAAATGCCAGATATTGTGCGGTTATCGGTGAAAATGAGATAAATGACGGTACGATCTGGGTTAAAGACCTTCACAACAAAACAGAGATCACTATAGATCAAGGGGAGTTTTAAATGGAAATCATACATACGGCATGGGGCTTTTTTATAGACTTTATAGAACTTTTTTTCCTCATTGGTATCTTTATACTTTTCAATCTTTTTATCTATGACAAGTATGTACAAAGAAAACATGCACTGCTTATAAACTACCCTGTTATCGGTCGCGCACGCTACCTTTTTGAGTCACTCAGAGAACCACTGCGTCAGTACTTTGCAGAAGAGACATTTTATGAGTCCAAAGACAAAGTGGACTGGGTTTACAAAGCTGCCAAAGATGTACCAAACTACCAGTCCTTCTCAGTTGCACAACCATTTTCAGGTTCACGTTTTGTTATCAAACATTCACCAAATGTTCTCAATGAAGAGGAGGTCGATGAAGACACAACTGTAGTTTTTGGACAAGACAGAGAGCACCCTTTTGTTTCTTTTACACCGATTATCCGTTCGGCTATGAGTGATGGAGCACTCTCTCCCGAAGCTGTTCGTGCATTTTCTATAGCGGGAGCCAACTCCAACTTGACCATAAACACAGGGGAAGGTTCACTCACTTCCAACCACCTTTTTACCCACAAACCAAACCTTAACGACTGTGAGTACTTAGAGATAGTACAAAGTACTCCTTATGCAGAGTTTTTGTTTAAAGTAGGAACTTTCTTTTTTAACAGAGCCGTAGCACTCAAGTGGTACAGAACCGCTCTTTTAAATAAAAAAACACAAAACACCTACATTTACGACACCACTTCCCACGTACTCTTTCGGGTCAACTGGGATGCTCCACTTGAGGCTTTTCCAAAAGAGGTACCAAGTGATATACCCAACATGATTTTTCAAATGAGCTCCGGTCTTTATGGTGTACGTGATGAAAACGGAAAGTTTGATGAGCTGAGATACCAAAAAGTGATGAAGTTCTGCCGTATGACAGAAATAAAAATCGCTCAGGGTGCTAAACAAACAGGTGGAAAACTTGCTGCTGCAAAAGTAACTGCAGATATCGCCTACTACAGAGGGGTTCCAGAGGGAAAAAATGTTTTTTCACCAAACCGCTTTCCATATGCAGATACCACTACTCATCTTCTGGACTTTGTACAAAGACTTCAAGAGCTCTCTAAAAAACCGGTAGGATTTAAGATCGTTATCTCTGATGCAACCGATGTGGAAGATATGGTAAGAGAGATGGCACTGAGAAAAGAAGCGGGCAGAAGCTTACCTGATTTTATCTCCATCGACAGTGGTGAGGGTGGAAGTGCCACTGCTCCGCTTGAGCTTATGGAGTCGGTCGGTCTTACAACGAACAATGCTCTTTATGTCTTGGATACATTACTGAAAAAGTATGAGATTCGTCACAACATCAAGATCATTGCCAGTGGAAAGATCTTGACACCAGATGATGTGGTCATCACCATGAGTATGGGTGCAGATGCTGTAGGAATTGCCAGAGGTTTCATGATGAGTGGCGGTTGTATCCGTGCCAGAATGTGTTCAGGATTCGGTTCACACACCTGCCCTGTTGGACTGGCAACACAAGATCCTAAAAAAAGAGCTTCATACCTTGTTATAAAAGAGGGAAAAGAGATAGGAAACTACCACAAGAACTTAGTCAAAAACATAAAAATGATTCTTGCTGTTATGGGTAAAAAAAGCATTAAAGATCTTGACAAATCATGTCTGACTTTTAAAAATCAAAACGGTGAGATCTATTTTGATATAGACAAATACTTTCATCAGAAACTCCATATTTAGGTAGTGAAGTTGAAAAATTTTGGTTTAAACATTTGGTCAAATCAGAACTTTATCATAGAAGATGGGCAGATAAAACTTAACTACAAAAGTATGCCCTCCCTTTTAGAGATAACACAACAGATACGCTCCAACGAAGTACGAGGACCCATTTTACTCCGCTTTCCCCATCTTATAAAAAAACAGATAAGAAGTTTGTACACCTACTTTGACAATGCCATAAAAGTCAACAACTACAAGGGTACGTTTCACGCTGTTTTTCCGCTCAAAGTCAACCAGTTTCCTTATGCTGTAGAAGCGGTTACACAACAAGGCAAAGAGTTTAACTACGGTCTTGAAGCAGGCTCCAAGGCTGAGCTCATTCTTGCAATGGGTAAAACACCAAAAGGCTCAAATATTACGGTCAACGGTTTTAAAGACAAGGAGATGATTACTCTGGGCTTCATAGCAGCTCAAAGCGGACATAACATCACTTTGACCATAGAGGGTTTGGGTGAGCTTGAAACCATCATAGAAGTTGCAAGTAAATGCAAGCTCAAAGTACCAAACATAGGCATACGGGTGAGGCTTCACAGCAGCGGAAGTGGCACATGGGCAAAAAGTGGCGGCATAGATGCCAAATTCGGACTCACCGCTACTGAGATCATAGAAGCTGTCAAACTTCTCAAAGAGGTCGATCTGCTCTCTAAACTGAGTATGATCCACTTCCATATCGGCTCACAGATGTCCGATATAGCGCCTTTGAAAAAAGCACTTCGAGAAGCAGGTAATATCTACGCGGAGCTTAGAAAAATGGGTGCTAAGGAGCTTGACAATATCAATATCGGTGGTGGTTTAGCCGTAGAGTATGACCAGCACACACACTCCTCCTCAAGAAACTACTCCATCGATGAGTTCTCAAGTTCTGTTGTGTTTTTGCTCGGCGAGATCATGAATGCAAAAAATGTAAAACATCCCAATATCTTTACAGAGTCCGGGCGTTTCATAGTTGCATCACATGCCGTGCTTATCACACCTGTTTTAGAGCTTTTTACTCAAGACTATCAAGAAAAGCTTCTAAACCTCAAAGCAAGTAACCCTCCTCTTATTGAGGAGCTTATTGAGCTGAACAAACTTCTAAGTAACCAAAACTGTATAGAGTACCTTCACGATGCACTTGATCATATGGAGTCACTCTTAACACTTTTCGATCTTGGCTACATTGATCTGCAAGATCGCTCAAACGCTGAGATACTTGTGCACAACATCATCAAAAAAGCGCTTTATCTCAAATCTGCCAACCCGACAGACGAACTTGAACAACTGCAGGTTAAACTTCAGGAGCGCTACCTTATCAACGCTTCTGTATTTCAAAGTCTTCCCGATTATTGGGGGCTTGGTCAACATTTTCCGGTGATGCCGCTGCACCATCTCAATACAACACCCCTAAGAGCTGCTTCACTGTGGGATATAACCTGTGACAGTGACGGAGAGATAGGTTTTAACCCTGAGAAGCCACTTTACCTTCATGATATAAATCTCGATGAGGAAGATTACTTTTTAGGTTTTTTCAATATCGGAGCCTATCAGGAAACTTTGGGAATGAACCACAATCTCTTTACACGACCAAGTGAATATACGGTCGTTGTTGATGACACATCATATACTATTACCAATGAAGTAGAGTCTAAAAGTATTTTAGAGATACTCGACTCTATCGGTTACGACAAAGAAAACATTTTTCAAAAGCTTAAAATGGACTTAGCAAACAGTGATTTTATAACGGAAACAGAAAAAAATGATACACTTTCAAAATTAGATACCTTTTTGAAGCAAAATGGCTATTTACGAACAACAAACTAAATATAGAGGAAACTGAAGTGGGAGTTTACGCTGATATAAAAGAAGATTTTGTTAATGCTTACAGAAATGACCCTGCTCTAGTCTCAAAACTAGACTTTATTTTTAACTATCCTGGTGTTTGGGCAGTTGCCTGGCATAGGGTTGCTCATAGACTCCATAACGCAAACTTTAAAAGATTTGCGAGAATCATCATGGGTTTTACTCAAATTATGACAAATATAGACATTCACCCTGCCGCAGTTATAGGGAGACGTGTTTTTATTGACCATGGTACCGGAGTAGTTATCGGTGAGACCGCTATTATAGAAGATGATGTATTGATCTATCAGGGTGTAACCCTTGGCGGTGTTTCACTGACTCAAGGCAAACGCCACCCTACCATAAAAAAAGGTGCAGTTATCGGTGCGGGAGCAAAGGTTTTGGGAAACATCAGCATAGGCGAATATGCAAAGATCGGTGCCAATTCTGTTGTTGTAAAACCTGTGCCGGATTGTTCTACTGCTATTGGGATACCCGCTCATGTGATAGAAAAAGGCAGATGTAAAGATCCTTTCATGCACAATATGCTTCCGGATATAAACAAAGAGATGTTTGAGTACCTACTTAAAAGGGTTGCTATTCTTGAACATATTTTAGTAAAAGAGAACAAAGAAGTGATTGAACAAGATCTTGAACTTGAACATATTTATGAATCATTTATAAAATCGATGAAAAACTAAATATTTTACTCAGCATCAACATATATATATAAATCTTTTAGTATAATTACACCATAATTTTCACCTAAAAAGTAACAATTAAGGAAATATGCCTATGCTAACTAATCGCATCAACTCACTATCTGAATCGATCACTATCGCAATCACGACACTTGCACAGGAACTCAAAGCAGAGGGGAAAGATATCTTAAGCTTTTCTGCCGGTGAGCCTGATTTTGATACACCACAGGTGATTAAAAATGCCGCTATAGAAGCTGTAAACAGCGGCTTTACCAAATACACTGCAGTAGATGGTATCCCGGCTCTTAAAGAGGCTATCATCAACAAGCTCAAAAGAGATAATAACTTGACCTATGCACCCAATCAGGTGATCGTCAACAATGGCGCAAAACACTCTTTGTTCAATCTTTTTTCAGCAACCATTCAAGAGGGTGATGAGGTGATCATACCTGCACCATACTGGGTGACATACCCTGAACTTGTCAAATACTGTGGCGGTAGTGTAGTAGAGATACAGACAAATGATGATACATCATTTAAAATCACACCCCAACAATTAAAAAATGCGATAAGCTCAAAAACCAAAATGTTGGTTCTAACAACACCTTCAAATCCTACAGGTGCCGTTTACTCCAAAAATGAGCTTATAGAGCTTGGAAAAGTTTTAGAAGGAACAGACATCATCGTTGCAAGTGATGAGATGTACGAAAAACTCATCTATGAAGGTGAGTTTACTTCTGCGGCGGCTGTAAGTGATGATATGTTCAAACGTACTGTAACCATCAACGGACTAAGCAAATCTGTTGCTATGACAGGTTGGCGTTTTGGTTATATGGCCGCTGCAGATGCAGCGCTTATAAAAGCTACAAAAAAACTGCAAAGTCAAAGTACTTCCAACATAAACTCCATTACGCAACTTGCAGCAATCCCAGGGCTGGACGGTTCGGCAGATGCAGACATAGAGATGATGAGAGAGGCATTTATAGAGCGTCGCAATGAGGCTGTAGAGCTTTTTAACAATGTAGATGGACTCAGTGTACTCAAGCCCGATGGTGCTTTTTACCTCTTTGTAAACATCAAAGAGGTGAGCAATGACTCTTTAGAGTTTGCAAAAGAACTTCTTGCAAAAAAAGGTGTTGCAGTTGTACCGGGTGTTGGTTTTGGAAGTGAGGGTTATTTTAGATTTTCATTTGCTACAGATATAGAGAGTATCCGCACAGGTATCAAAAGAATAGATGAGTTTGTACAGGAGATGAAAGCCTAATTGGCTTTCTTATTTGTATTTACATTCACCGGGTTTACCCGGTTGTAATATCTTCTCGTGTGACAAATCGGGTTGCACGATCCACCATCTGCTCCTTCTATATATCTTAGAGAAAATTTTGCCGCTCCAAATTTTGTTTCAGTTCTTAAGTGATGCGGCATATCTTTTGAAGCATGATAATCATGACACACTTTACACGATATACGTTTGGCGTTCACATGGATATAGTGAGTGTTTTTCTTACCGTTTCTAAACTCTGTAGCTTCAGTTGTGTATTTTTCAGTCATCTTTTTAGGGTCATGACACTCAAAACATATGTAGCCATCAGGAGTGAATTTTTGAGATGATTTTGCCGGAAAAGGTTTTTTCAGCATTCGTAGGTTGTTTGATCCGTGTGGATTATGACATGCTGCACAATCTCCCCACATTATAGGACCGTGAATATCTGGATTGTTAGCGATATGTTCACCCATATTCATAAGCATCTTTCCATCTTCATCTCTTTTAAGGGAAGCACTGTGACATGTTAAACAGATAGTTTTAGAGTCTTCTGCTCTTAAAAGTTTGATATTTGGCGATGAGTGTGGGTTATGACAGCCTAAACACTGCTCACCCATCTCAATGGCTCCATGTTTGTTTTTAGAGTTTGTAACCCTCTCTTTTTTATCTGTATGACATCCCAGACATAAATCTTTTTTTCTATCACCCTTGAGCTGAAATTTATGTTTTTGTGAATGAGGATCATGGCAGTTGATACAACTTTGTGCCACCGGTGGGTGTATGTTTTCACCGGATTTGAGCATATCACCTTTATCAATATGACAAGAGGTGCACAGTTCATTGATAGTCGCTACAGTTAAGAGTTTTGGATTTTTTGATTCATGTGGATCATGACAAATAGTACACGCTCCGGCTGCAACCGGTCCATGTATAAAGTTGTTGTTTTCATATGTCGTATGACATGAGTAACAAAGTTGCGGCATATCCATTTTTAGTTTTGGATCTTTAGCATCTTTAGTTGTATGGCAGGCGGCACATTCCCCTTTTTTATAAGATGGGTGCTGCACCATTTTTGCCGATGCTGTTTCACAAAGCATCAAAGCAACGAAACATAAGAAAATCAAATTTTTCATACAATAAGTCCTATAATAAATTATTATAGAAGCATATCACATTTTTATTAAAATAATTTGAGTTTTCTTCCAATATTACAAGAAATTGATATTTATTTGATAGCTTTTAAGGCTTCAATCACCTCTTGTAGATTTTCAAGTGGAATATGAACCTTCCATTCCGGTTCATTTGCATCTCCATTTAATGAGATCCCTATGCTTGCAACCGGAGCACTATTTTCCCCATAAGGATTTTCAAGTTTGGTTATAGATATAACCCCGTTTTTTGTTCCGCTTAGTTCAATAGTTTTTGACATTGTAGATCCTTAGAAAATTTTATTTGATTAGTTTAGCCAGTTTTGCCTGAAGTTTCAACCACTGTTTATGCTGCATAAGAGGAAAGCCAGAGAAGGTTAAGCCACTCTCTTTGATACTCTTTGTCACACCGCTTCTTGCTGCTAAAGTTGTAAACGGTGCCACTTCCAAGTGACCTGCTATTGCAGTTTGTCCACCAAGAACAACATTTCTTCCGATTTTACTTGAACCGGCTATGCCAGATTGTGAAACCATTATACTGTACTCACCTATCTCACAGTTATGCCCCACCTGTACAAGGTTATCAATACGCACACCTTTTTTAATAAGCGTAGAACCAAATACAGCTCTGTCAACACTGACATTACTTCCAATCTCAACATCATCCTCTATGACAACATTACCATTTTGATAGATCTTTTTATGCTCACCTAGTTTGTTTGTAGCAAAACCAAAACCATCACTTCCGATAGCCGTGTTTGCATGGATGATACAATCACTTCCGATTGTACAGTCTCTATAGACTGTTACGCTTGGGTAAAGAATGGTGTTATCACCTATCTGTGCATTTGCACCGACATAAACATGTGCCATGATGGTACAGTTTTTCCCTATCCTCGCTCCATTGGCAAGTTCTGCTTTTGATGAGACTCTACTGCCCTCTCCCACAACTGCTTCTGGCAAAGAGTCATCTTCAACAAGCGGCGCAAAATATTTTGTAAGTTCTGCCATAGACCAATAAGCCGAATCAACTACAAGAGCCACACAACTTGGTGGCACATGCTCTACAACAGACGCATCGACAATGATCGCACCAGCGTTTGTCTCCTGTATATCTTTGATGTATTTTGAGTTAGCCACAAAAGATATATCAGTTGTAGTGGCATCCTTAAGCGCATTCATGCCGGCTATATCAAGATCTTCTCCCTTAAACTCGGCACCGATTATAGAAGCTATTTCAGATAATTTCATCACATTATCTCTCAAGTGCAACAGCACCACTTCTTACTATCTCTTTAGGATTGTATCGCTTGATAACCTTTAAGAAGTTCTCTACCCTTTTTGGTTCATCCGCAACCATAGCAATGATAACATTTTCACCGACATTCACGATCTTTCCGTTATACGCTTCACAGAGCGTATTGATATCACTTAAGTTTTCAGTGATGGGAAACTTCACCATAGCCATCTCTTTTTCAACCAAATCAGCATGTTCATACACACGTAAAACAGGGATAAGCTTGTGAAGCTGCTTTGTGATCTGCTCTATAACACGCACAGAACCCGATGTTGCTATGGTAAGTCTTGAGTATTTACTATCTGGGATAGGAGCAACCGTCAATGATGTAATGTTATACCCACGACCTGAAAACAGATCTGTAATACGTGATAAAACACTTGCTTCATTTACAACAATAACTGAAATTACTCTTCTTTCACTATTTTCAGTCATCTACTTCTCCTTTTTCTCTAATAACATCATGTTAAACAATGAACCACCCGAAGGCACCATAGGCATAACATTTTCAAGTCTGTGTACTATAACTTCTATGAAAGCAACAACATTTTTTTCAACAGCATCTTTAAGTGCCGCATCAAACTCCTCTTTCGTGCTTACTCTATAACCTATGCCGCCAAAGGCTTCTGAGAGTTTTACAAAATCAGGCTGGACACTCAGATCTGTTTCAGAGTGGCGTTTATCGTAAAAAAGTGTCTGCCACTGACGAACCATTCCAAGATAATTGTTATTTAAAATAATATTGATAACGGGCAATTTTTTTTCAACTGCCGTCATTAACTCTTGACAGTTCATCAAGATAGAGCCATCACCCGTAAAGTTAACACTTGTCTGTTGTGGAGCTGCTGCTTTCACACCAAGTGCTGCAGGAAAACCAAAGCCCATAGTGCCAAGACCGCCTGAGCTTATAAACTGACGAGGTCTTGAAAACGGATAAAACTGTGCTGTCCACATCTGGTGCTGTCCAACATCTGTAGAGATGTTCGCATCATCACCAAGAAGCTCTCCAACACGCTCAATAACCCACTGTGGCTTCAGTTTTTCACTATCTTCATGGTATGTTAGAGGGTGCAGATCATCAAAGTTATTAATGGTCTCTCTCCATGATTCAAATTTTGACGCATCGATTTTTGAACTTATCTCAAGCATCTCATTGACAACATTTTTGACATCACCAACTATCGGGAAGTCTGCATTGACAAGTTTTGAAATAGATGCCGGATCAATATCAACATGAATAACAGCTGCATTTTTCGCAAACTCAGAAAGTTTTCCTGTAACACGGTCATCAAATCTTGCTCCGAGTGCTATCACCAAATCTGTTTCACTCATTGCCATATTGGCCGCATAAGAGCCATGCATACCAAGCATTCCGATAAGATGCTCATCATCATGAGCAAGAACACCTCTTGCCATAAAAGTCTCAACAGCCGGAATACCTGTTTTGTGAACAAGCTCTCTTACTTCATAAGCTGCATTCGCATTGATAATACCTCCACCTAAGTAAAACAAAGGTCTTTTAGAATCTGCCATAGCTTCTATAGCTTTTTTGATCTGACGAGGATTCCCTTTTGTATGTGGCTTGTATGTTTCAAGTTTGACAGGTTGCGAGTAATCAAACTCAGCGATCTGTGCTGTTACATCTTTTGGAATATCTACATGCACAGGTCCCGGTCTTCCAGAAGCTGCTATGTAAAATGCTTCTTTTAAAATACGAGGAAGATCTTTTGCATCTGTTACCAAGTAGTTATGTTTTGTACAACTTCTACTGATACCTACAGCATCTATCTCTTGAAAAGCATCAGTACCGATAAGGCTCATAGGAACCTGACCACTAATAACAACCAGTGGAATGGAGTCCATATATGCATCAGCAAGACCTGTGACGGCATTTGTAAAACCGGGACCACTTGTGATCATAGCAACGCCAACTTTGCCACTAGCTTTTGCATAGCCCTCTGCAGCATGTACAGCAGCTTGTTCATGACGATTTAAAATATGTTGAAATTTATCTTGTTTGTATATTTCATCGTAGACATTCATAATTGCTCCACCGGGGTAGCCAAATACTGTATCTACACCTTCGAGCGTTAAAGCTTCAATGACCATTTGTGCGCCACTAATTTGCATGAAAAGTCTCCTCTTTATTATCTAATTTAAAAAATTCGTTTATTATATAAGAAAGGAGCTATATTTGAGGTTAAAAGGTGACATAAATAATTATTCTAATATAGAATTAACTATCATTGCGGGCTTCCACATACTTGCGGATCCCTTTGTTTGAAGTTCCAGGTTTAACTTTGTTTGTGCATAGTGTTTTTTAAACATATCGAAAAAGTTTTCTATCCTTTCATCGATACCAAAATATAAAATATAGTTTTTAATCCCGTTCTCCAAAACACGCTGATCTTTTTTATCATATAAAGCGTTTTCCAGCTGCACTATATAACACAGCCCAAAGACAAATGCCAAAGAGATGTTTTTTGAACTTATGTTCATATAGTTCTCAAGTGCTTTTTTCACACTTGTCACATCACCTTTTGCTGCAAAAAGTTTTGCTTTATTAAAATCATCAATCCATTGTTCTTGAAGTTTTTGACCATCTTCTGTGTCCATGAGATTATCTAAAGAGTCTAAGAGCTTGTAAGCGAGTTGCATATCTTCATCTTCTATGGCGTTAAAGAATTTTTGATATGATTCAACATTGTAAAGCAGCTCTTTTGCTTCTTGAGAGAACTCTGTAAAATCCACCAAGGTTCGCAGTATTTTCACAGCGGAGTGCGTATCACCCTCTTGCATAAACTTTTGAGACTTTATATAGAGTGAATCACCAAGTTTCAACAAGGCATCATACTCCGGAAACTCTTTTAAAAACGGGTGCTGTTTTACAAGCTCAAAAGCAATTTTAAAATCTTTTTGACCAATTGCAACCTTAAAGCGTTTATACAGATCGCCCTGAGTAAAAAGCTCTTGAATAAGAGGTGTTTTTTCACTGATCCCTCTATATGGCAGCAGCAACTCCCTCGCTTTTTCCATGCTTCTTGGTTCAAGTGCATACTTCTGAGCTGCAATAAAAACTCTTTTCCAATGTGCTTCAAGTGTTTTAAAAAGTTTTGATTCTTTATAGGAAGGATAGGCATTGGCTATGCCATATGCCAAAGAGATTTTGCCCTGTTTTATGGCTGTTGCAAATCTATCAAATTCACTATATTCTTTAATGATTTTTTTCATAATCGTGTTTTTTGCCGGAATATTTTTAAATTTATCAAAGAGCTCTTTAGCGGTTTGTTTATCATTTTTTTGCAGGGAAAGCTTGGCACGCTCGAGTGTTTGCTCCCAAAGTTTTGAGACAAGTTTATATACTTTTGTATATTGTAAAAGAGGGTTCTTATCGACATACTCCTGTATGAGATCATATTTTTGAGCCTGCAAAAGTTTTTTGAGCTCTACTTCATCTTCAAACAGATCATAAAAAAGAAGCTCTCCGCTCTCAGTACCGATCACAAGGTTTTGGTTTGTTACACAAAAACATAAAGCGGTTATGCAAGAATTGAGCTTAATATACTTTGCACTTAAGAGAGTATAGTTTTGCAGCTCATACACTAAAACATAACCGAGTTCTGTTGCCAAAAAAAGAAACCTCTCTTCAGAATCGAGTGCTATTTGGGTTACATTATCGTGAATACCCTCTAGCCTCGCTAAAACAGAGCCCGTGTAGGTATCCCATATGATTGCTTTTGAATTTTTGTCTATACTTAAAAGCCTGTGCTGACTTAAAAACTGTAACTTCATTACCGGTGCAGAATGTGCTTTGAGCATATGTTTTGGTGTTAAAGTAGCAATATTAAAAACCGAGATTCGTCTGTCATAACTAGCAGTTGCTACCCACTGTCCATTGGATGAAAAAGCAACATCATTTATGGTGTCTTTATGGATGGGGAGTGTAAAAACGATCTTACCTGTTTTTATATCAATGGCAAATGTTTTTCCGTCATCACCACATGAGAACATATACCTGTTTTTAGGGTCAATCCCTATACAGGAGATCTCACCCTGATGTCTGTCAATTTTTGCAATAGTTTTTTTACTTTTGACATTATAGAGCCTGGCAGCTCTAGCATCTGAACTCAATGCTCCAAAATAAGAAGCATCACTGCTAAAAGCAACCACCTTCGTTTTATAACGCATATGAGAAATATTACCTTTAAAACCGGCAACAACACCAAACTTCTTACTCTCTAAAAACCTTATGGTTGTTTTGGAGTCAACAACCAAAAGGTTGTCATTGTCCAACAATTGTATGAGTATGATAGGCAGTTTAAAATTTTTCTCTATTGCTGGTTCCATAGGCACTAATCTCTTAAATATCCCTCTTTTTTTAACATATCGTGTATCTCACGCTGATGCTCTTCACCTTTTGTTTCCATATGCACAGTAACATTTGCATCACCATAGTCAAGTGAAACAGAGGTTCTATCATAAGCTATATGAACAATGTTTGCATTGAGCTCTTGAAGTATCTCCGTAAAACGCATTAAAGAGCCAGGCTTATCAACAAGCGTAACAGTCACTTTCATTTTACGGTGTGATTTTAAAAGACCCTTTTCAATGATAACTGAGAGTAATGTCACATCCATGTTACCACCACTTAAAACAAGTACGATATTTTTACCTTTGTACTCTTCAAGCTTTTTATGTAAAAGAGCAGCAACACCGACAGCACCTGCACCCTCAACTACAAGTTTTTGCTTCTCTAAAAGGTACAAAATTGCACTCGCGATCTCTTCATCATCAACACTCACGATCTTATCAACATTTTTAAGGGCATAAGAGAGTGTAACTTCAGAAGTATCACGTACCGCTATACCATCGGCAATCGTTCTCACGCTCGTGGAATCCACCGCTTTTTTGAGATCAAAGGAGTCCTTAAATGCGGGAGCTCCACTTGCACTTACTCCGATCACATCAATATGAGGGTTTTTTTCTTTCATGGCAGTCGCTATACCGGCGATAAGCCCACCACCACCTATGGGAACTACTACAGCATCTATATTTTCACATTTTTGCAGTATCTCAAGTCCGACTGTACCTTGACCTGCTATCACCTCTTCATCTTCAAAAGGGTGTATAAATGTGAGCTTGTTTTGCTCTCCATATTTTAAAGCATACGCATAGGCTTCATCGTAGTTACTTCCGGCAAGGATAACCTCTGCACCAAAGTGTTTTACGCCGTTTACTTTGGTCAGCGGAGTTGATTCCGGCATAATGATAACTGCTTTTATGCCAAATTTGCTGGCAGAAAGAGCAACACCCTGCGCATGATTTCCCGCACTTGCTGCCACGACACCACATGCTCTTTGCTCTTGAGAGAGAGAGGCTATTTTATTGTATGCACCGCGAATCTTAAATGCACCGGTAACCTGAAGATTTTCTTTTTTCAAATAAACGTTTGATTGACTGAGTTCACTTAGGTATGGAGCATATGCCAAAGGTGTTTCAACAACAACACCCTCTATTCTTTTTTTTGCTTCATATATTTTTTTTAAATTTAACAATTATTTTGCCTGTTATAAATTTCTGTGATCTACCATAGCGCATTGGTTTTGCACCACTTGCATCCCTGCACTTCTAGCTTTCTCTGCCGCTTCATTGTTTACAATACCCTGCTGCGCCCAAAACACTTTCACATCACCGCGTTTGATACAGGCATCAGCCACTGCATCAAGTGCTGCGGGCTTTCTAAAAATATCAACCATATCTACCTCAAAAGGTATCTCAGCCAAAGAACGGTAAACCTTTTCCCCCAAAATCGTCTCCTCTTTTGGATATACAGGAATTATTTTATATCCCACATCCTGAAGATATTTCGCCACTCTGTGACTCGCTTTACTCTCATCTGGAGAAAGTCCCAAAACAGCTATGACTTTCACACTTGCAAAAATATTTTTGATCTCATCCATATTGGAGTTAACAGTGGGAAATTCGCATTCCATAGGCGTCCTTTTTCATCTTTTATAAAGAGATTATATCGAAAAAACAATAAAGTTTCAGCTGAAAATAGACCAACTCACTTCACTAAACTACACTCCCATCCATCATACATACCAGACAAACTTTCACTCATATCTATAATCTCCATAGTCAGTGCATCTATCTCATAGTAATGTGGTTTATCCATTCTATAAAATTGCACACCATACATTGTTTTTCCTCTAAAAGGAACTTCCATAGTATCTTGCATAAAAAAGCCTTTACTCTCAATTAGAGATATAAACTTCTCTCGACTTGCTGCATCTTCAAAATAGGCTTTATGTTCTATAGCGCGTTTTGTTTCAAGGGTATCGCCCTGCTCTTTGAGACTGTTACAAGAGTGATGATTTGCTATAATCTGCCATTCTCGAACAGTTGGGAAAAGAAGTTTTTGATACACTTCCCACTCCATATCCATACGGGAACCATACTCATAACTATATTCACTAAAATGCTGCATCGCTGCACTTACAGTATTATTCCATTCAAAATCAAGTTTTAAGTAGTATATGAAATTTACTTCACCTTGTGAGATAATTCTTCCTATATACTTCCCACTTCTCCATCTCAAAGACTCCATCTCCAGTCTATCTTCAATAAAACCAATATCATCGGCTTCATCTTCAGTTACAAGACCATCCTCTTTTGGATTATTGAGCTTTACTTTTACAAA
>JALWLL010000034.1 GCA_026996295.1 Sulfurimonas sp. | reverse complement strand
TGATAAACTTGTAGGTTTTGTTGAAGAGATGCAAAATATCGCTACACATATTCAAAGAACACAAGATGCATATGACAAAGCGATGAATCGACTCTCTACAGGGCGTGGCAATGTTATAAAAAGGGCACAAAATATGAAAGCACTTGGGTTGAAACCAAAGAAGAAGCTTCCTATTGAGAGCGAGAGTGATCTATGATGGAGAAAAAAATTCTGAGTAGATCTTTTTTAGTTGCTATAGTGTTTGTTGGAGTAGTGGGGAGCCTTGGGTTTGCTATGGCTCAGTTTTACGAGCAGGAGTGTCAAAAAAGCTTACGCAACTATCAGCTCCAAGAGCAAAAAAGACTCGAAGCCAAGAAGATACAAACTACCAAGCTGCAACTACAAAAGCAAAGACAAAAAGCACAAAAGATCGTTTCTCAACTTGATAGATTGTTGCAAAAGAAAAATAAAGAGATACAAGAGAGTATCAAGAAAAAACTCAAGCAAAAAGTGCTTACAGCTTCCAAACGGGCACAATTTATCTATGACAGATATAAAAACAAACAAAGCAACAAAGAGAGGATCGTCACTATTGTCAAAAATATTGTGGTGGATTCTCAAAACTCCCTCTTTATAACAAACTTTGCCGGTGACAGTATTTTACTTGGCCCTCAAAGTGTTGATAAAACCAAGTTGAATTTTTATATGGATGCGGATGCAAGATCGATCATTTTAGAAGAGTTACAAAAAGTGCGTAAACATTCAAGCGGTTTTTTAGAGAGTGATTTTTATACAAAGGGTTCCAAGTATATTATATATGTGCACGATCTGAAGATGTTTGATATGTTTATCGGCTCTATGGCGAGTGTATCGTCTGCTCAAAAGAGTTTTGAGAGTGAGCTGTTTTGTGTTTTAAGCAGCATTTTTGTAGATCCAAATGAGTTTTTACTTATCTATAAGGATAAGAAAATGCTTTATAAAAGTCAGGATGTTACCATACCCAAACTTGAACAAAAAAACATATGGCATTCTTCTCAAAACATTCACTACTATACCCAGTACAATCAAGCTATGGGATATACTCTGGTATATGGTTTCTTGCAGCCACCAACAGAGGAGCTCTCAAGCAAGTAGAAATTTTTTTTAGAAATCTTAAAACTATATTATGTAAAATGATTATGAAAGATTTTAATACTCCATTGTCTTTGATGCTATATAATTCGCTCAATATGTTACATTTTCAAAAGATTGTTTTATCGGTTTTACTGTTTTCGTTTTCTCTTACGATAATACATGATTACGCGTTTGTTGATACATACTCTTACACTAAATACAATGAAGAGGTGTACTGTGTTGATAATAAAGCGATTCATATCTCTAAAGATGAGGTGAAATCTCAGGTGCATGACGGTTTTCATATCTTGATGGAGGTCTCCCTTGTAGAGAAAAGAGAAAGTGTTTTAGTGACTTCTGACGGTAAACCTTTTTATATACAAGACAATTTAACATCCCATATACAAACAGTACTGCAACGTCCCCCTTCCATCGCATAAACTTCCACAATCAATCTAACTAGAAACAAATTTTTATTTACAAAGGAAGAGATATGAGATATATCTTTTTATTCTTAGTGCCTGTTTTAGCTATGGCAGAAGATATAAACACATTATACGAACGAATTGTACAAAGCAATATATACAAAAGCAAAAGTGAAGCACTCAGTGCAACGATGCAAAGTAAAAAGTCATCACTATATAGTGATGGCTGGAACTTGGGTGCTACAGTTGGATACGCCAAGGGTAGAGATGCTGCTACAGATTCAGCAACAGAGTTTGAACTCTCTCTTAGCAAAGAGTTTAACCTACATAGTTCAAATATAGATACTTTGATCAAAGATACAACTCTGTATATTGAGAATGAAAAAAAAATACAAGAGAACAGACTTAAGGTAAGACTGTGGCAACTTTATGGGAACTATTGTATTACGATGCAGGCTCTTCAGGCAAAAGGTGAGTTGGCTTCCATATATGATACCATCAGTGCACATATTGATAAGGGTGTGCAATACGGTGAATTTGATGCGAGTAAAGCGATCATGGCAAAACTTGCATTGGAAAATTTGAACCTGCAAATATCCAAGCTTGAGAACTCCGTGCAAAATTATGAGGTTCAGATAAAAACACTGGTTCCTTTTGACGGGCAATTTGAGTGTAAGCATCTCAAACCTGATATCTATAGACTTTTTAATCCAGAATATTCAGCGTTGCAAGGGGCATTAGAAAAAAAAATAGAGATATCAAAAGAGGCATTGACTCTTGCCAATAATACACTTACAAAGATTAATCTGGGTGCGTCTTATGCTAATGAAGTTGATACAGATAAGTATATGCTTCACATCTCTTTACCTTTAGCGTACGGAGATAAAAATCAAGCTGCCAGAGCTTCGGCGATGCACTCTTTAAACGCTTCAAACTATGAGCTAGAGACTTTTAGAAATAACTATATCCATGAAAGTAGTGCCATGGAGAACCGTTTAGAGATATATAGAAAGTACTTAAAAACGAGTGACAAGCTTATTCGGGATTCTTCAAATACCTTGATAAAACAGAGTAATATGAGGTTTCGTGCAGGGGAGGAGAGTCTTATCTCGATGCTCAAAGCGACAGAGACCAAACTACAAATGATAGAGACCATTTTAGAGTTAAAAATAGACAGACACAACGCGGTAGCAAAATATATGTATGACTACGCAATAGATCCAAAAGGAGTATCCAAATGATAAAGAAAATAATTTTAGCAACTCTCGTGAGTATAGCACCTCTCGCTGCAAAAGAGCTTATAGTAACAGGTCAAAACAATATGGTGAAAACCCAGCTTCCACAAGAAACAAACAGTGTGTATCTTGGAAGTTTTTTGGCACAGGGGCATGTCGCTGCAAAAGATATATATAGGATTGATGCTCCGGTTGAGGGTGTGATCGAGAGACTCAATGTCAATATATATGAGCCCATTACAAAAGGAAAACTGCTTGCTGTAATCAAGAGTCCAAAAATGCTTGAACTTGAATCTACCTATATCAATATCTTGATAGAGCAAGAGTACAATGCAAATGAAGTGGCACGCCTTAAACCTCTCTATGAGGCAACGGTAGTACCAAAAAAACAATATCTGAGAGCTTTAAACACCTTGGCAAAATTTCAAACACAAAGCGAATTTTATTACCATCTTTTACAACAGTGGGGATTGAGTAAGGATCAGGTTGAAAAAATCAAAACAACAAAACAACCCGCTCCGGACATAAAGGTATATGCCCCTATAAGCGGTAGTATCAATGATTTGAATATTTTTCCAAAAATGTATCTGCAACGTGGCGAACATATGATGACCATTCTTGATGATAACGACGCACACTTGGTTGTGGCTTTGCCGATTGGCTTGGCAAAGCGCTTGAAACTCAATCAAAAACTTTATGTTGGTGACAAACCTGTGATCGTTGAATCAATTGCCGCGGAGATAGACTCTCGCACCCAAACTGTTGCTATCCATTTATTACCCGAAAAATCTATGCACATCATGTTAAATGAGAAAAAAAATATAAAACTTTACTTGCCTCAACATGCATACAGACTTCCATCGTCTGCCATCATTGAGTACAATGATTCACAAGCAGTCTTTGTAAAAGTTTCTACAGGCTACAAGTTGACAGAGGTAAGTGTTCTTGGCAGGAACAATGATAGTGTTTACGTGATCTCAAATGGATTAAATGCGCAAAGTGCGGTTGCTGTGAATGGTGTTATCTCTCTAAAAGGCGCATTGCAAGGTCAAAGTGATGATTGATAAACTTATTGGATTTGCACTTTCGCAGCGTATATTTGCCATCATTATAGCGGTGGCGATTGTTGCAGGTGGATTGATTTCATATTCTAAGCTTACCATCGATGCGTTTCCTGATGTTTCAACGACACAGGTAAAGATCATCATCAAAGCTCCAGGGATGACCCCTACAGAAGTGGAGCAGCAAATTACGATTCCCATTGAGCTTGAGATGCAAGGTATTCCGCACCAAAATATTGTTCGCTCCATCTCTAAGTACGCCCTTGCGGATATTACGATCGATTTTGAAGAGGGTACCGATCTTTATTGGGCAAGAGACAGGGTGTATCAACGTTTTAACAATATTAAAGGTGATCTTCCAAGCTCTATAACGGGTGGTATTGCTCCTGTTACGACCCCTCTTGGTGAGATCCTGATGTTTACAATCGATTCTCCAACACTCTCTTTAATGGAAAAAAGAACGCTTTTGGACTGGGTTATACGACCGGCTTTAAGAAACATAGAGGGTGTGGCAGATGTCAATGCCTTAGGTGGAGAGGTGAAAACCTTCAACATTAAGCCTGATTTTGCGAGAATGGCATCTTTGGGTATTACACTTGATGATCTTCAAAGTAAAATAGCAAAAAATAATGCAAATTTTGGAGCAGGTAGAATAGAGCGTGGTGATGAAGCCCTTTTAGTTCGTCTTCCCGGGCGTATGAAGGGTAATGCAGATATCGAAAACCTTGTTGTAAAAGTGGAAAGCAACGGGGCGATTATTCGCCTTAGAGATGTTGCTTCTGTCTCAAGTGCTGCTTTGACACGCTATGGATACGTTACCAAGGATGCGCAAGGTGAGGCAGTCGAAGGTTTGGTTCTTGGACTCAAAGGCGCTGATGCCTCAAGGGTTACCTCTGCAGTGAAAGAGAAACTTCTGGAACTTGAAAAAACATTTCCTGAGGGTACAAAACTTAATATTTTTTATGATAGAAGTGACCTTGTAGGAAAAGCCGTCAGTATGGTACAAAAAGCACTTTTAGAAGCTGTTATCCTTGTACTTATCATCTTACTTCTGTTTTTAGGAAGTTTTGTTTCAGCTATTACGGT
>JALWLL010000033.1 GCA_026996295.1 Sulfurimonas sp. | reverse complement strand
GGTGAGCCAAAAATTGATTATGTCAATGCACACGGTACATCAACACCGATCAATGATAAAAATGAAACAGCGGCAGTCAAAGAGTTACTCGGAGGCAAAGAGAACTGCCCTCCTATGAGTTCTATCAAAGGGCAACTCGGTCACTGTCTTGGTGCTGCAGGCGGTATAGAAGCCGTTGCATGTTTAATGGCTATGCGTGATGGTATTATACCTCCAACTATAAACTATGAAACTCCAGATGAAAACTGTGATTTAGATTATGTTACAGAGGGAGCAAGAAACGCTGATCTTAATGTTGTTATGAGTAACTCATTTGGTTTTGGTGGAACAAACGGCGTTCTAATTTTCAAAAAAATCTAGAGTCTAAGGATCTGATTTGGCTACATATTTAGACTTTGAACAAAAAATAAAAAACATTCAAGAAGATATTATCTCAGCGGAAGTTCGTCATGACGAACATGCTGTTGAGATACTAAAAAAATCACTCGATAAAGAGGTTTCAAAAACCTATAAAAACCTCTCCCCTTTTCAAAAATTACAATTAGCACGTCATCAAGACAGACCTTATGCACTAGACTATATTAACCTTATTATGCATGATAAGTATGAGATTCATGGAGACAGACACTTCCGTGACGATGCAGCTATCATCTGCTATCTAGGATATATCGGTGATGAAAAGGTTATGGTGATTGGTGAGCAAAAAGGGCGTGGAACAAAAAACAAGCTCAAGCGTAATTTTGGTATGCCAAATCCGGAAGGGTATAGAAAAGCGCTGCGTGCCGCAAAAATGGCAGAGAAGTTCAATATCCCTCTTTTGATGCTCATAGACACACCGGGTGCGTACCCTGGTCTTGGTGCAGAAGAGCGTAATCAAAGTGAGGCGATAGCAAGAAATCTTCTTGAACTTTCTGAGCTTGATACACAAACAGTCTCTATTGTGATAGGTGAAGGTGGGAGTGGTGGAGCCCTTGCTATCGGTGTAGCTGATAAGCTTGCTATGATGCGTTACTCAGTGTTTAGTGTTATCTCCCCTGAGGGTTGCTCGGCTATTTTATGGAATGACCCTGCAAAGGCTGAAGCAGCGACAAATGCTATGAAGATCACGAGTGAAGATCTTAAAGAACTGGATCTTATCGATGATGTCATTGATGAGCCGCTCATCGGTGCACATAGAGACAGAGACGGAGCTGCAAAGGCGATAGCTAGTTATTTCTTAAACTCTTTACAAGAGCTTCGTGAAATCTCTTCGGAAGAAAGAATGGATGCACGCTACAAAAAACTTACAAGTGCGGGAGCTTACGCAGAGTAAATGTTACTCTGCTTTATTTAGCTCTTGCTCTCTTCTTTAAGCGGATCAAGTTTTGGTCGCTTTAATCTTTTTGCTTCTTTTGAAAATTTGATAAGATCTTCGACTGTTTTGATATTTTTGTCTATGTTGGATATAGAGAGCAAAAAGAGCTCATATGTTGTCATAACATCACTCATAGCTCTATGGTGTGTTGCCGTTGGATTCAGATTGAAATACTCGCTCAGATACGAAAGAGCATATCTGTATGAGCTTATACTTCTTTCAGCCAAAGCCAAAGAGCATAAACTTCTGTTTAAAAGTGGCTCAAGCCCAACTTTTTGAAACGACTGTGAAATAAACTTATAGTCAAATTTTACATCATGGGCTATAAAGATCGCATCCGCTAAAAACTCCTTAAAGTCATAAAGCACTTCTTTGAGTTGTGGTGCATTTTTTGTATCTGCTTCTGTAATTCCGGTTATTTCAGTGATATGTTTATTGATGGAGTTACATTGCACAAGAGACTCGAATTTGTCAGTGATAATGCCGTTTTTTACTTTTACTGCGGCGATCTCAATAATCTGATGTTTCTCTATCTTTGAACCATTTGTTTCAATATCAACGATACAAAATTCAGCATCACCAAAAGGTATGAATTTTGTGGCAAAGTAAAAATATCCCTGATGTTTCACTATCTCAAGACCCTGTGCATGCCAAAGTTCAATATTGAGATCTATGTCATCGTTGAGCTGTTTTTTTAGTGATTCAAGGCAAAGACCTTTGGAGGATAACTTGGAGATGCTTTTGGAATCGAGATCAAAATTTTCAGTGAGCATTTGTTATGAACTTTTTTATTTTTTCTATATCTTTTTTGCCGTATTCTTTTTCCACACCGCTGCTCACATCAACAGCATAGAAGCCATAAGGCTTCAGTGAAGCTACATTATCCGCATCAAGACCACCTGCAAGGATAATTTTTGAACATTCGATATTTTCAAACCACTCAATATTTATGCGTTTACCGGCTCCACCATAACTTTCACAGTATGCATCAACAAGCCTGTACTCATCGCTATAGCGTATAATGTCCTCTTGAGATCGTGCGCGAATAACTCTTATAAATGGAATTTCAAGCTCTTCATACAAATGCTCATCTGCTTCAAAATGTATCTGAGCAAGTGTTGCACCACTTTGTCTGCAAATAGAGTTGATGGTAGAAGCGTCTTCATTGACAAATAAAGCAACCTTCTCTACAAAGGGTGGTAGCTTCTCGATGATGCTCTTAGCCTGTTTTGCATCGAGATATCTGGGTGATTTTTTATAAAATACAAATCCCAGTGCATCTGCTCCGGCTTCTATTGCACCAAGAGCATCTTCAAGAGAGGTTATGCCACATATTTTTGTACGCACTCACTGTATCCTTTGTGTTTGATAATTATATCTGTAGGCTCTCAATAGCCTCTTTTTTGCTTGCATGTTTAAACACATAACTGCCCGCAACCACAACATCTACCCCTGCATCTTTGAGTGCATGAATATTTTTGTCACTCACTCCGCCATCAACTTCTATGAGGCAGTTTGGATTGATCTTATTTCTCAGTTCATTGAGTTTTTTTGCTTTTTTGAGAACACTTGGTATAAAACTTTGCCCTCCAAATCCCGGGTTAACACTCATAAGAAGCACCATGTCCAAATCTTCCAAGAGATACTCTACGCACTCCGGAGGTGTATGAGGATTTAGTACTATTGCAGGTTTGATTCCGTATGAACGAATTTTCTGTATCAGTCTGTGAGGATGTTTTTCCTCTTCTATATGAAAAGAGATATACTCTGGTTTCAGTGGTGCGAAAAGTTCGACAAAAAAAGTGTTGTTCTCTACCATAAGATGAATATCGAGTGGTTTTGTAGCGCACTTTGCAATTGCTGAGACTACGACCGGTCCTATTGTCAGGTTGGGAACAAAATGCCCATCCATTACATCTACGTGAACAAGATCACATCCATCATTACAAATTGCTTCAACATCTCGCTGTAAGTTTCCAAAATCTGCTGAGAGTACACTAGGAGCTACAAGCATAATAAACCTTTGTTTTTTAAGTTCGGTATTTTATCCAATTATCTGGTTAGGAAAAATAAAAATTTATCATTATCAAAAGAGAGATCTACTTGAACACCTTTTCTTCCCTGCGTTATTTCAAGTAAAGACTCAATATTTGGGTAGGTTCTAGGTAGTGTAATATCTACACTTATATCTTCATCTAAAAGTAGGGTTTTTATCTTACCACCCACGATATTTACAAGTTCTGCAAGAGAATCAAGTACAAGTTCCATATCATCAGTTTTTTCACCAATGAGAAGTTCACACGCTGTTTTGGCAATATTTTTTGGAAAAACAAGGATGACCATGCCGTCAATATCTCCATAAAAACCTATGGAGCTTGCTATCTTATCCTTTGATTGTTCAATGCTTATATCGTGCACTTCTGCTTTTTCTTTTGCTGCTTTGGAGTTTGTCATCATCTCTATGGTCGCTACGGTAGCATCTATAAAGTTAGGAAGTTCGGTAACGATCCCTTTGTTAATCACTCTTTTGTTTTTAATATTGGCGCCGGCACTTGCTCCTAGCTCTTTGAGAAGTTCTTTATCTTGTAAGATATCATCCATCTGCTCAAAAAACATGATCCCTGAATCCTCAAGCGTTTCTTTAAAAGTTGGAGGGGTTTTTTCAAAATTCATACCGACAAAACATATGGTCGCGTTGTATTCTGCAGCAGATGAAGCAAGTTTTGAGAAAAAGTTAAGTGCATGAATATTCATAGAAACAACTTTGTATGCATCAAAGATAAAGAGTCGAAACCCTACATTGAGAGAGTTGTTATGGTAAGCAATATTAAAAGTGTTGCCGATCTCGACATCTAAGAATGAGGAAACCGTGTAGATAATGGCATTACCGGTAACTCTGGTTGCCACTTTTTGTCCCATCTGCCCCAAATAGGTGTCTTTTATAATGACATCGTAAGCATTTTGTGCTGATGCTTTGTTTAAAAATTCACTTTCACTTTGTGCAATGATAGGGTTATGTCCATTATCATGAAGTTCAATTGCCATTGCGGAGCGTTGAGATTTGTCTTCACTATACAGAAGTACGGATTTGTTTTGATTTTTATAGTTTGCTGCAAAGAGGGTTGCGATCTCTTCAGTTTTAAAAATCGAAAAGTTGATATCATCTTTGTAAAACTTGAGTATGGCATTATATTTTTTCTTGTCGATATCGCAAAACCCTACAGTTGCATGGTTGGCAGCGCGAACTTTTAAGAACATTTTAACAAAAGCATCCAAGCCGTTGCGATTGAAAAATACAACTTTTTTAAGCGAGACTAAAATCATATCTACTTTTAGGCTGGATGTTGCCTCTATATCTTCAATGCTTAAAAAAGAGTTTGTTTTGTTGCCGTCTAAAAAACCTTGAGGTATAAAAACACCTATACCGTTTTTTACAATCGCTCTCATGCAATATCCATTAGTGTAGAGAACTCTTCATATATATCACCGATATACTCCACTTGGAAGTCTATGAAGTCATTTAAACCGGCTTCAATATTTTGAGCTTGAGAGAGTTCATAGAACAAAAG
>JALWLL010000032.1:6911-18764 GCA_026996295.1 Sulfurimonas sp. | reverse complement strand
GGGAAAATACTGGAGTATATATCGATAAGACAAGATATTACAGAACTGGTAGAGAGTAAAAAACTACTCAAACTCTACTCAACCGATCCTTTGACACAACTTCCAAACAGACAAAAACTCAACGAAAGGCTCGGCGCCAATACCAAAGAACTTATGGTCATACTTTTGGATGTGAAAGATTTTTCTCTTATAAATGAGCTCTATGGTGAGGATATTGGCGATACTATACTGGCAGAGCTCTCTTATAAACTTCAAAGCTATATAGTCAATGAAAATGTAGAACTTTATAAGTTGGACTCTGACAGGTATCTTATAGTTGTCGATGATACAAAACTTTTTGAAAAGTACAAAACACTTGTGGAGTTTACATTTTTATGTGAAGACAGCTTCATTGTCAACGATATTATAGTCACTTTCAACATCAGTATCTCCTATGGGGTGAAAGACCTTTTGAGTAAAGCATCTCTTGCTTTAAAAGAGGCGAAGAAACGAAAGAACAGATTTTTTATCTACAACGATACCATCAACACAAAAGAGCAGCACAAAGAGAATCTGAAAAAATTCAACAACTTTAAAGATGCGCTTATAAACAACAGAATAGAGCCGTTTTTTCAGCCTATCGTTGATGCAAAAACACATAAAGTACTTAAGTATGAAGCTTTGGCTCGCATACGAGACAGGGAAGATAACATCATAGCCGTTGAGAACTTTTTGAGCATAGCAGAGAAAAGCAGCTTCTTTGAGAACTTTACAAGACAGATAATACAGAAGATATTTGCTATCTCAAACGCTTCAGGTGAAGAGATAACGATTAATCTCACCTATGAAAATATCAGTTCCTCTGAACTTTTGAACTATATACAAAACAGACTCAAAATGCATAAAGGAGCTACTATCACTTTTGAGATCTTAGAATCAGAAGAGATAGAGGACTATAGTGTGTTAGAGAACTTTATCGATATGGTGAAAAGTTATGGTTGCCTTATCGCCATAGATGACTTTGGAACCGGTTACTCCAACTTTGCACATCTGACTAAATTTAAGGCTGATTTTATTAAGATAGACGGCTCCATCGTTAGTAACATACTTCATGATGATAATTCAAAGCTTATACTTAAGATCCTTGTGGAGTATGCAAAACAAAATAACATTAAAACCATAGCAGAGTATGTAAGTGATGGCGATATCGCCAAAGCTGTGAGTGAAATGGGCGTTGATCTTCTTCAGGGGTATTATTATGGAAAACCTGAAAATGCAAGTTATTACAACTTAACGAGCTAAAGTTGTTTTTTTTGTATATAATTGCAAAAAAATAAAGAGAGACAATGCAAAACCCTTTTGAATCAGGACATATTAAAAACTACATACTTCTGTATGTCAGCGTCGTCGTTATTATGATACTTTTTTTCATAGCAAGCACACTTTTTCATGATGTTGAAAATATGGAGAAAAAAAAGTTCAATTCAGAAGTAAACCTCACTAAAGAGAGTGAGAACACGCCACAAAGAAATGTGGAGACGAACACTACAAAAAGATTTCAACTCATGAAAACCGGGTACTAGTGTTCCTCTTTTGTGACAATATAGAGCTGCTCATGTTTAAGACGTTTTAAAATATCCATAACACTTACAAAGTCTTGAAATTTTGATTCTTTGTCACTTCTTAGAATTACAATCTGCTCTTTTGAGAGTTTTGAGAGTTTCTCTTCTAGAGTTTTTAAGTTGACTTTTTCTTTTTCAAAAAACATCGCACCTTTGGCATCTACATAAACGGTGATCTCTTTTTTGATATCTTCTTTTGTCGCTGCTTTTGCATGTGGCAACTCGACCGGGATAACTCCCTGTTTGATAAATGTCGCCGTAGTGAGTACCATCACGAGAAGAACAAGCATGATATCGATAAAAGGGATAACATTGATCTCATCAAAGCGTTTTCTATGTTTGTGGCATTTTCCCATTGTGACCTAGCTCTCTTGTTTGGTGTCTTGTGCTACGTCATACTTTGTCAGTAGTTTTTCAACTTTACGTAAAAGTATTGTGTATGCTACGATTGCCGGCATGGCAACTATAAGTCCCATAGCTGTTGCTTTGAGCGCAAGAGCGAGTCCGAGCATGATCTTTTTGGCATCGACCGCACCGGCATCACCCATGGTATAAAATGTGAGCATGATCCCGATAACAGTACCAAGAAGCCCAACATAGGGTGCATTGGAACCGATAGCACTGATCACGCCGATGTTATTGGTCAAGTCCATCTCCAGAGTGTCTCTGTGTGTATAATCATCCGTACGTACACTTTTATAAAACATCATTCTCTCTATAAAAAGCCATAATGTTACAATACTCATGAGTATCAAAGTTCCTATTACACCATAGTCCAGCGCATTTTCTGCATAAACAAGGAGGTTTTCTACCTGCATTTATTTTCCTTAAAATCTAGTAGCACGGTTGTGCCGATATTTGGAGCCGATTTAAAATTAAGTTTTATCTTTTGCATATCACAAAATCTTTTTACCATACTCAGACCTATCCCAAAACCTTGCATGTTTTTGTTACTTTGGTAATAGGTGTCAAAAATATGTATAAGTTCCACTTCATCCATACCACAGCCATAATCTTGGATATGAAGGGTAAAGTTATGTAATTTTATAGTAAGTGTGTTAATTTTATGTGAATATTTTACCCCATTATCTATAATATTGTCAATAACTTTTGATAAGCCTATCTTATCGTTTGTGACAAGGGTGGTTTCAAGATCAAGTTCAAACTTCATATGGGGATACACAGACTTTAAAAAATCAACTCTTTGCTCCACCAACTCTTTGAGGTCAAAGCTCTCTTTTAGCTCTTGAAGAGACTGCGTTTTGATCATGTAGTCAAGTTCATTATAACGCTGCTGTAACATTTTACAGGCATTTTCAATTCTGGACATCCTTTTGAGATCTTTTTCATTATCCATATTTTTTTTCAACATATGGGAGTTTGTCATAATCGTGCTAATGGGCAAATTGAGTTCATGCAAAGTCTCTTTGGAGAGGTTTTGGAGGTTATTGACATGCTCCTCGAGGGGATCAACGGCAAGTTTTGAGATCATGACCCCCGCTAGAATTACAAAGCACAGTATCACAAGAGCAAGTAAAAAGGTATTGTGTATCTCTATAACATTTAAGAAGTAGTGCAAGATGCCTAAAAAAACACTCACGGTTAAGAAGTAGTAGATGAAAATGTTTATTCGTAAATTACGAAACAAGTTTGTACCCCACACCGCGAATATTTTCTATAGTCATCTGGGGGATGATCTGCTTTAAACGGTTGATATAAACACGGATCGCTCCGTCACTGCTGCTTTGTGCGCAACTCCATAGCTCATTGATGATCATCTCTTTTGGTACTGCACTGTTGGCATGTCGCATGAGAAGCAAAAGAAGTTCATACTCTTTGCGTGAGAGTTCAAGTTCTTTTGTATCATAGAAAATTGTCTTGTGTGTCTTATCATGACGCAACAGTCCGACACAAAAAGAGTCCTCAGGTTGGGAGCGTCTCAGAAGTGCATGGATACGAAGTATAAGTTCATCAGAGTCAAAAGGTTTGCTCAGATAGTCATCAGCCCCGCTTAAAAAACCCTCTTTTAGCATCTTTTTATCTTTGTGTGATGTTAAAAATATACTCGGTGTATTGTCGTTGGCTTCTCGAAGCTCTTTAAGAAGTGTGACACCGTTGATCAGGGGAACATTGATATCTAGCAGGTAAATATCAAATTTTTGCTCATAGGTGATCTCAAGAGCCTCTTGCCCGTTAGGGCAGTGGGTGACATGAAAGCCCGCATCCTCAAGCAGATCTGTAAGCGTTTCTGCAAAAAGAAGGTCATCTTCTAAAAGGAGTATATTAGTCAACACTCTCAATAGCCCAACTGATAGTTTCACCCGCATACATCGGTACAACACCGGCATATGTTTGAGGTACTTTAAATGGTCTGTGCTCTAAAATAACCTCTTTAAATTCGGGACAGATACCATAAATACTTTGTGCATTATCACTGACAAAAGCCTGCAGGTTGTCAAGTTTGCCAAACTGATCGAAGATCTCACACAGAAGCTGAAGAGCAATAGGTGCAGTAAATACGCCTGCTGCACAGCCACAAGCTTCTTTTTTGTGTTGTGGGTGTGGTGCCGAGTCACTTCCAAACATCACTTTTGGATGTGCTTCCAATGCAATGCTTAGAAGTGCATCAAGGTCTTCAGGACGTTTTGCAATAGGTTTACAAAAAAGATGAGGTTGCATCATGCCGCCGACAACATCATCAAGGGTGATAAGCAAATGATGTACAGTAATGGTCGCATAAAGATTTTCATATTTATCAAGCATCGCAACTGCTTCTTTGGTTGTGATATGTTCCATAATAATTTTGAGTTGAGGGAAGTTGCTCGCCAAAAGTTCATAAATACTCATAAACTCAGCTTCTCTATCCATCACAAAGCCGTCAGTTTCTCCATGCACACACAGTGGTATGCCCATGTCGCTCATGCTTTGAAGCGTTTCTCTCATCTCCTCTATGTCAAATGAGCTGACACCACCTTCTGAGTTTGTAGTGATTCCTGCCGGGTAGAGTTTAATGGCTGTAAGTTCTTCGGCAACACTTTCTAAAAATGCTCTGTCGTAATTTTTGTAAAAGAGTGTCATGTAGGGTTCAAAGAAATCATTTGGAACAGCTGCCATGATACGTTCTTTGTATGCTATGAGTTGCTCTTTCGTATCTACGGGAGGTACGAGGTTTGGCATGACGATCGCTCCACTAAAACTATATGCAGTAAGTGGTGCGACATTTTCAAGCATCACACCGTCGCGAAGGTGTAGGTGCATGTCAAGCGGCATCAAAAGAGTATGAGTTTTCATCTTATTTCCTTAAATATTATGGTTGTTTTCATTAGGCAATTATAGCCAAATAAGCTTGAAAGCAGATGCAAACTCTAAGTAGATTGTGCTAAAGTTTTGGAAGATGATATTTGTAACCAAGAGGAAGCGTTAAAAAAAATATTAAAAATTTTACTTGTTTGTTGTGTGATTATAGTCGCATTTTTGGCGTATAAGAGCGCCTCAAAACTTTCAACTTCCAAAGCGCGTGACGGGTGCCATTTTACGGGCTATATGTCAAAGCAGGTAAGGGTGGAGCCGGGATCTAAACATGCCAAAGACCCGGACTCTCAAGTATATGTAGCGAGTATGAGTGATCCTATAAGACAAAATGAAGTATGTTTGCAGTGCCATATGCGTAACAGAGATATTCGCCTCAAAGATCATAATATGAGTGAAATATATGGAGATGCAAAAGATTACCCTTATGGGTATGAAGCAGGGATGCCACTCGTTGAGTACAAACTGCCGGCGCCTTTTACCATGGGTCATGAGACAAAAGAGTTCTATACAAACGGTGTCGGCAAGAAAAACCGTACACAGGGAAATGAGTTTGTAAACTCCATAAAGGCAAAGCATGGAATCACCTGCATTAACTGCCATGATCCCCATACCTTGGCCCCCACTGCTCAAAACAATACAGGCAATAAACTTTACTTGAAGTGTCACGGATTTGGCTCTGTAATAGGACCCCATCAGGATTCTTTAGAAAAACATACGCATCATAAAGCAGACTCAAAAGGTTCTTTGTGTGTTGAATGTCATATGCCAAAAACCGGAAGACACACAGGCAAGTCACCGCTTACGGTCAGAAGTCATATGTTTGGTTTTGTGACTCCAAATAAGACAAGAAAATACAAAATGCCAGATGAGACCAATGCCTGTTTTGCGTGTCATAAACATGACAGAAGTATGGAGGTTTTACAAAAAGATCTCCAAAAGTGGGGAATGGTGGACTGGACTCATAGGAACTAGAGTTTTTTTGATAATTAATATATGAAGTTTATGTTTGTTCATGTTGCTTTTTGGATTTGATTTGTGTAGAATATACTGAAATAAATAGTTAGCACTAAAAAGAAGAGAGTATGGAAATATTTTTACAGGAGAATGCTAGTGCCATATTCGGATTACTTGGAGCATTCCTGGGTGGTCTTCTGTCCTTCACAGCAACTTGGGTCATGAAAAATCGTGAATATACTCTCCGTGTCTGGGATAGGTTGCTTGAAAGAAGAATTAAAGCGCACGAGAATCTAATCTCTATTGCACTAGACATGAGAGTTATGGTGACTCTCGGAGGGGAAAATATGGATGGTGAAGTTGCACGAGCCCCTCAAGTTATGATTTCAAAGGAAGAGTTTGAAAAGTGGTTTAGACGATTTGCTCTGTTAACCAAAGAGAACAGCACATGGTTAACTACTAAAGCTAGGAGAGAAGTTAATTTTGTTCAAGATTATCTTGTTACACTGCATACCAATTTATCCTCAGCTCAAAGCGATAAGTACTTATCTGTGGGTCAAGTTATTCGGCAGGATTTCGTTGATCTCTCCTTAACCTTAGAGAAGGCTTCTTATGATTATTTTGAAAACGAAATAAGCAAAAGGAAGCTTAGCAAGTTAAGTGAATGGCACAAGTATCCGCGACAGAATACCGAATCTCGACTATCTAATATGCTGTTAATTTCCGATTGGAAGAAAGTGCAAGAGGTATTGTCGGAGAAAAATGGCTAAATGTGCTAACTAGAGCGTGAATACGGACGTGTTTTTCGCTCGCTCTGTTCGCTATAAATGTGCTGGTTATGGCTAGGGTTATGAGACAAATTACATCCTAATCTTAATAAATAACAATATTAAATAAAGAGGCTTTAAAATGTACAACTCTTCTTGATATATAAAATAGAATTTCGTCATACAAATATTTAAAATAAGGATTTACATGTTTTTAAAAAGTATATATACAATATCTGCTATTTCAATTTTATTTTCTGGTTGTGCAACCATGCAAAAAACAGAAACACATAAAGTTCCAGTAAAAAATGAAGTACAGATAAGTGAGACTTTAAAAGTCAAAAAAGATATCCCTAGTGGATTAAAAAGAAAAGTTGCAATTGGTCGATTTACAAACGAAACTAGATATGGTCAAAGTTTTTTTATTGATAAAAATAATGACAAAATTGGAAAACAGGCAATGGATATTTTATCTGCAAAATTATTCCAATCCGGAAGATTTATTATGTTGGAGCGTGCAGATTTATCAAAAATAGAAAAAGAACTAAAGATGGGTAATCATGCTAAACTTGATAATTCAGCAGATTACTTAATTTTAGGCTCCATTACAGAATTTGGACGTAAAGAAACAAGTGATGTAGGAGTTTTTAGTCGTGTTAAAAAACAAGAAGCATTTGCAAAAGTTCATATTAGAATTGTAGATGTCAGTACTGGACTAATCATTTATTCAGAAGAAGGGAAAGGTACATCTTTTAGTGAAGCAGGAACAGTGATGGGAGTTGGTGGCAAGGCTGGCTACAATGGGCAGTTAAATGATAAAGCGATTGATGCAGCAATATCAGATTTAACATCAAATATAATTGAAAATATGCTTGACAAGCCATGGAGGGGATATATCCTTGGTTATGAAGATGGTAGCCTAATTACATCAGGTGGAAAAAGTCAAAATATAAAAGTTGGTGACAAGTTTGATGTTTATAAAGAAGGAAAGAAAGTTAAAAATCCCCAGACCAATATGATGATTAGCCTTCCTGGTAAAAAAATTGCAACAATTGAAATTGAAGCCACAATGGGTGATACACCAGACACGGAAGTTTCTTTGGCTACTATCATAAGTGGTGATTTAACAGCATATATAGAGAGTAAAGATTATTCTAAAATATATATTCAAGTAGGAGCCAAATAATGAAAAAAATAATATTAACAGTAGGCTTAATAGCTTCAATATTTTTATCTGGATGTGGATATAAAGAAGGGGTAGTAACTGCTACACAAAAGTCTTATTTATATTTTACGGGCAATACAAATGATACGGTGGTATCAGTAGATGGTGGAAAGAAGTTTAATATAAAAACTGGTGCTAATAATCAATATGCTGTTAAACCTGGAAAACATTTAGTTGAAGTATATAAAGATAACAGACTTATCATAAAAAGAGAGGTTTTCATCAGTGATGGTATTTCAAAAGAAATCGAGGTGAAATAATGAAAAAAACAATTAGTTTAGGAACGTTAATAATCCTATCATTTATAGTTTCAGGCTGTTCAAGTCAGCCTAAGCCATTATATACATATGGTAACTATAGTGAAAGTTATTATGCATCTAAAAAAGATGTTAGCGCTGATACAGCTTTAGAATTGCAAAAATCAATAGAATTTGCTATTGAAAATGCAGATGAAAGCCGCTCGGGTAGAGTAGCCCCAGGAATGTATGCAAATCTTGGTTATATATATCTCAAAAGTGGAAAAACTGATAAAGCTATAGAAAGCTTCAACAAAGAAAAATCTATATATCCTGAATCAGCTCACTTTATGGATAGAATGATTAAGAAAATTGAAGTATTAGAAGGAAAACAGAATGATTAAGAAGAAATTAGTAACCTATTTTGCTTTAACAATTTTAATTTTGATATTTACTGGTTGTGGTCCTGCCTATGACCATATTACAAAAGGTGCAGCATTCCCAAAAATGTATGATCAACAGCCTAAATCATTGTTAATTCTTCCTCCTATGAATGAAAGTACAGATGCAGAAGCTAAAGATTATTATATGACAACGACAGAAATGCCATTTGCACTAATGGGCTACTATACTTTTCCAACTGAAATGGTTAGCGATATAATGAAACAAGAAGGCATATATGACACAGAACTTCTTTACAATATGCCATTAAATAAGTATTTTGAATATTTTGGTGCAGATGCTGTTTTATTTACTAAAATAAAAAAGTGGGATGTATCATATGCTGTTATCGCTTCATCATTAACTGTATCGATTGAAGCAAGAATAGTTTCAACTAAAACATCTGAAGAATTATGGAAGTATACTGGAACTGTAGTTGTAGATTTAAGTGGTGGCGATACTGGTGGTGGACTTGCTGGCTTAATTGCAAAAGCAATTGTAGCAGCCATAAATACTGCAGCTGCTGATTATGTAAAATATGCTCGTCAAGCGAACGAAAGAATAATTTACACTCTTCCTGCTGGTCCTTATCATGAAATGCATATGAAAGATCAAAGTGTTAAATTAATCGATCAAACTCCAGGGGAAAAAAGTTAGCCTAAGAATCATGCACAAGACAACAAGCGGGATGAGCTAGAAATGCTTATGATTTTAGTTGAAGCCTACGAGGAACAGCACTACAAGATAGAAGCTCCAGACCCTGTAAAAGCAATAAAGTTTAGAATGGAACAAGAGGGTCTAAAGCAAAAAAGCTTAAAACCCCAAATCAGTATCCATTATGCTATGATTTCAAAAATGAAAAGAGTTGAGTATGGAAGAGATTAAAGCAATATATTTAAAAGATTATAAAAAACCAAAGTTTGCGATTAAAAGTGTTGATTTGGTGTTTGAGTTGTATGATGAGTACACACTTGTTACCAACACGATGGAGTTTGAAAAATTAGATAAAGACAGCTCCAGCCTGGTTTTAGATACAAATGAGCTGGAGCTTCTGGAGTTGTGGATTAATGATCTCAAGCTAAAATCTACACGTTACATTATCAATGACGAAACATTGGAAGTACTCAATGTTCCCCAAACATTTACACTGAAAGTCCATAACAAGATATACCCTCACAAGAACACAGAGCTTGAAGGGCTTTATAAGTCGGGTGCTATCTTTTGTACCCAAAATGAGCCGGAGGGCTTTAGACGCATCACTCCCTACTTGGATCGTCCCGATGTGATGAGTGTGTTTAAAACCACAGTGATTGCTGAGAAAGAGAAATACCCTGTACTTCTGAGTAACGGAAACAAGCTTCAGTGCCATGATACTTTTGGCACGCGTCACGGAGTTACATGGTTTGACCCCCATCCCAAGCCATCTTACCTGTTTGCTTTGGTTGCGGGTGATCTTGGTGTGGTCTCTGACACGTTTGTTACGATGCATGACAAAGAGGTTTTACTTAACATATACTGTGACAAGGGAAATGAGGCAAAATGCTCTCATGCTATGAAGTCGCTCAAGGAGTCGATGCTCTGGGATGAGGAGCAGTACGGACGGGAGTATGATCTTGATATCTACAATATAGTAGCAGTAGATAGTTTCAACATGGGTGCTATGGAGAACAAAGGACTCAATATATTTAATTCTGCTTATGTACTCGCAGATGAGAGAAGCGCAACCGATACGAACTTTATGGGTATTCAAAGCGTTATTGCTCATGAATATTTTCATAACTGGACGGGTAACCGTATCACCTGCCGTGACTGGTTTCAACTCACACTCAAAGAGGGTTTGACCGTTTTTCGCGATCAGTGTTTCTCTGCAGATCTGAATTCTGCAGAGGTACAGCGTATTGAGGATGTAAAAGCTCTCAGAGAGAGACAGTTTGTAGAAGACGCCTCTCCGACACGCCACCCGATCCAGCCCGAATCCTATATATCTATGAACAACTTTTACACCGCTACCGTTTATGAAAAAGGTGCCGAAGTTATACGCATGATCTACACGCTTCTTGGCAAAGAGAAGTTTTCACAAGCGATGGATCTTTACTTTGATACATTTGATGGACAAGCTGTCACTACGGATGATTTTTTATGGGCTATGAGTGAAGGTGGAGGGATCGATCTGGAGCAGTTTAAGAGATGGTACCATCAGGTGGGAACACCGAAACTGCAAGTTCAAGAGGCGTATAGTGAAGGGAAGTACAGCTTGACACTTACACAGGATATTCCTCTTTCTCTTGAGAAAACCAAGCAGTTGCCATACTTTTACCCATTGAAAATGGCACTTCTGGATGAAAACGGCAAAGAGCTCATAGTTGAAAAACTCATCATCTCAAAAGAGAGAGAAACATTTGAGTTTGAAGGCTTTGATGCAAAACCTACTCTCTCCATAAACCGTGATTTTTCGGCACCTATTATAGTAGAAGAGCAAGAGACAAACTACTCTTTTTTAATGAAACACGACCCAAACAGTTTTGTACGTTATGAGAGTACCCAATCATTTGCAACACATACGCTCGAAGAGATCATGGATACTTCAAAAATAAACAATGCTTTTACAGAAGCATACAGTTATCTTCTTGATCTTGATATAGATCTCTCTTTACAAGCACTTTTACTTGAACTTCCAAGTGTTTCAACATTGATGCAACGACAAAAGGTTGTGGACTTTGAACCTATATATGAAGCAAAAGAGCTTTTGACAAAGTATCTTGTAGGTGTAAATAAAGAAAAACTTCTCAACCTTTATGGTAAAAATCACAAACCACTCAACAAAGATCTTGACGCCAGAAGTATGGGTGAGAGAGCCTTGAAAAACCGCTGTTTAAAACTACTTTCATCTTTGGATGATGATATAGCGCATCAGCTTGCCAAACAACAATACGATGAGTCTGTGACCATGACCGACAAGATCGCAGCCCTTGATGTACTGGAAAATAGTTCTACTGAGCTCTCAAAAGTGGCTTTTGAAGATTTTTATAACAGCTTTCAAGAGGATACTCTTGTGATGAACAAATATTTTGCTGTTTTAGCAGCTTCTCAAAGAGAGGGAACCCTCCAAAGAGTGATCGCTTTGCAAAATGATCCTCGCTATGATGAAAAGGTTCCAAATCTAGTCCGCTCCCTTATTGGTACATTTGCAAGAAACTATAAATATTTTCACGCAAAAGATGGAAGTGGTTACAGTTTTGTAGCACGTAAAATTATAGAGATAGATAAGATCAATGCTCAAATGGCATCGTCACTTGCAGGCGCATTTAAAATTTATG
>JALWLL010000032.1:0-6811 GCA_026996295.1 Sulfurimonas sp. | reverse complement strand
AGAAACTATAAATATTTTCACGCAAAAGATGGAAGTGGTTACAGTTTTGTAGCACGTAAAATTATAGAGATAGATAAGATCAATGCTCAAATGGCATCGTCACTTGCAGGCGCATTTAAAATTTATGAGCGTCTTAATAGTGTAAATAAAGTTCTTATGAGAAAAGAGTTGGAAGTTATTATGGCTCAAAAAACGCTTTCAAAAAATACTTTTGAGATAATAAATAAGATTTTAAAATAATAAACATAACTATAAACTATATTAAATAGGTGTTTTTTTATCCTTTTTCTTTAAAGTGTGTAGATACTACACAGTTTTTTTATGTTTTATTTGATAAATATTTTAAATAAAACATAAATATAACTTATCAATCTCTCTGTAGCCCTAAAAACAGGCATTTTAAATATATAAATTAAACTTATAAAGAATTTTGACTTATTCACTTAAGTATATTTTTTGTTAAGTTTGTGATAAAATCTATTTAGAACTTAAAATGCATTGGAGATCATATGGCAAGATTAGTTGTTTTAGGAGGAGGGGTATCTGGACATACTGCAGCGACATTCGCAGCAAAATGGCTTGGTTCACAACATGAAGTTGTGGTGGTTACCCCTAACTCGAAATGGAACTGGATTCCATCAAATATTTGGGTTGGCGTTGGTCAAATGACAAAAGAGGAAGTTACATTTGATTTGGCACCGGTTTATGCAAAAGCCGGCATTACATATAAGCAGGCAAAAGCTGTTTCAATTAATCCTGAGGGGAGTGAAAGTAAAGAGAAACCTTTTGTAACTGTAGAGTTTACTTCTGAAGAGCAAGCGGGTCAGAGTGAAGAGATAGAATATGATTATATTATAAACGCTACAGGACCAAAACTAAACTTTGGTGCTACACCTGGGCTGGATGCAGGTCATACTGTTTCAGTATGTACCGCAGATCACGCCGTGCATGCCTCAGAGGAGCTTGCAAAATCTATAGAGAAGATGAAAAATGGAGAGCGTCAGAAGTTCTTAATAGGTACGGGACATGGTATGTGTACATGTCAAGGTGCAGCATTTGAGTATATTTTCAATATTGAGCATGAGATTAACAAAGCGGGTGTTCGTGATATGGCCGATATCAAGTGGATATCAAACGAATCATTCCTGGGTGATTTTGGTATGGGCGGACTTCATATGAAAGTTGGCGGATATGCTGTAAGTTCAAAAATCTTCACCGAATCACTCTTTACCGAGCGTGGTGTAGATTGGCTCATAGGTGCACACGTGTCTAAAGTGGAAGAGGGAAGAATCGAGTATGAACTTCTTGATGGTAGTACGGGTGAAGAGGAGTTTGACTTTTCTATGCTTATTCCTCCTTTTGCAGGTGTTGGTTTAAAAGCGTACAACAAAGCGGGCGAAGATATTACAGATACGGTTTTTGCTCCAAATGGATTTATGAAAGTGGATGCTAACTATGCTGCTGGAAGTTATGAGAACTGGAAAGCGAGTGACTGGCCAAAAACATACCAAAATCCTACATATGACAATATGTTCGCTTGTGGTATTGCTTTTGCACCACCGCATCCTATCTCGAAACCAATGAGTTCGCCAAACGGAACACCGATCAACCCTACACCGCCACGTACGGGTATGCCTTCTGGTATTATCGGCAAAGCTGTAGCACACTCTATCTGTGACAGAATTTTAAAAGGTGAAAATGCACCGCTTCATGAATCCTCTATGGCGGATATGGGTGCGGCTTGTGTTGCTTCAGCAGGAAAAGGTTTCTTTGACGGTACGGCAGCAGCAATGACTGTTTATCCTGTTGTTCCTGACTTTGAGAAGTATCCGGGAACGGGTCGTGATACTGATTATACTTTTGGTGAGATCGGTCTTGCAGGTCACTGGATCAAGCATATATTACACTATTTGTTTATTTGGAAAGCGAAGCTTAAAGCTGGCTGGACAATGATACCAGAGTAAAAAATAAGGAGAAATTATGAAAAAAGAAGAAGCAAATATTAAAGCGTATGAGCAAAACTATACTACGATGGTTCCGGGATCTTTTGCAAAAAAGATGAGAACTTGTGTCATTTGGCAGCTTATCAGATTTATCATTATAAATCTTAAGATGTTAGTAGTGGTTAGTAAAAGTCACTAGTCTCGCAAAGGTCTTGCTTAGCAAGACCTTCTCTCATAACACCACTTCTCTTTTATACTAAAATTTTATTTTATAAGGTCGTTTCATGGTTAAAGATATTGTACGCTATCCAACTCCGCCAAGTGTAGAGTTCGCCACAGATGTGAGGCAGTTTGATGAAGCATTATTTTCTCTTATAGAGGATTTGAAAGATACTATAACAGAGAATAATCTTGATGGGCTTGCAGCATTTCAAATAGGAAGTTATTTTAATGTTGTTGTAGTCAAAGATGAAAATGGAGAGTTTTTAGAACTTATAAATCCAAGAATTTTTACGACCGAGGGAAAGGTGACTACAACAGAGACCACTGCATACTTTCCAGGACTTTCTGCGGAAGTGACACGCTATGATAAAATCTCTTTGGTGTATCAAGATAGAGAAGGCAAACAACACTCTCTTCAAGCTCAAGGTGCTTTGAGTATCCTTTTGCAAAGAAAAATAGACTATACCTTTGGTGCGCATTTTTTAAGTAAGCTCTCCAAAGAGGAGAAAGCAAAATTTGAGAAGAAGCTGGAGTTTGGCGCAGATGTGGCCATCAGTGAGACATGCCCGACAACTTTTAAAAGAGATTATTTTCCAAAAATTGCCAATATAGCTCTTATTGTTATGGCTCTTTTACTTGTTGGCTCTTTGTTTGTAGGTGATAAGGCGATACTTGAAAGTATGTGGAGTGCGCAGGAGTACCTTTTTGCAACGGTTGTGCTGCTCAATATCGTTTATTTTTTCTATGCACACTATGAAGCAAAACGTTATACATCCTGTATTAGCTGTCAAACAGGAAATATTATAGGCACAATGCTTGTATCTATTATAAAATTAATATTAATCATGGTAATATCATACTTTCTAATTAATCCAAATTAAAGAAATATAGATATATGCAAGAATCAATACCAAATTTAATTAAAACACAACAGCTCTTTATAGACTCAAAAGACAAGATACTCCAGCACTGGATGCAGTACAACGTACCAGAAGAGATACTCAAACAACACTCCATAGAGAAAAATACCTTTGTTATGGTGTATGCCAGTGGTTTGTTTGATTATATTATGGGTATTATCTCTTCCAAAGTTGAGATTGGGAAGTGCCCTATTATGGAGAAACTTCTCAAATATATGAAAGACAAAGAGATCACGACAGAGGAGCTTTTTAGTATATGCAGTCATTTTCGTAAATCGATGATAGATTTTACATACGATGCAGATATAAACTCCAAAGATATAGTCAATGAGATCTATTTTATTTTTGATGAGAATTTTAAAGCTATCCTCAAATATTATACAGATACTATCTTTCAAAAAGAGCAAGAGATAGATAAAAATGTCAGGCTGATGAGTGAGTATAAAAAAGCGCTTGATGAGAGTGCTTTGATATCCAAAACAGACCTTGAGGGTACCATCACCTATGTGAATAAAAAGTTGGTAAATCTTTGTGGATATACCGAGGATGAACTTGTAGGTCAAAAGTACAGTTTTATGAAACATGAGGATATGTCGAGTGAATATTTTGACAATCTCTGGAAAGAGTTAAAACACAAGGGAATATTTCGAGGAACCATAAAGAACCTTAAGAAAAACGGAGAATATTTTTATGTAGATGTGACCATAGTAAAGATAAATGATCCTTTTGAAAACTCTACTGAGTATATGTCTATAGCGTACGATATAACCACCCTCATCGATGCAAGAGCAGAAGCACTTAATGCCGGAAAATCAAAAGAGTACTTTCTCTCAAATATGTCCCACGAGATACGCACACCCCTTAACGCTATTTTAGGATTTGTAAATCTTTTAAGAAATGAAAATACTTCCAAAAAACATAAAAAATATTTAGATATTATTTTAAACAGTGGTGAAAATCTTTTGAGTATCATTAATGATATTTTGGACTTCTCAAAACTCAGAAGTGGTGAATTTACTATCGAGCCAAAGATATTTTCCATCCATGAAGAGATCAGTCATACCATGGAGCTTTTTGTTGCGAGTGCGAACAATAAAAATATCACCATCACCTCATTTATAGACCCGACCATCCCAACGGAACTTTACGCCGATCCACTAAGAATCAAACAAATACTCTCAAACTTTTTAAGTAATGCGATCAAATTTACTCCAGATGGAGGCATTATCAGTGTTGAGGCAACTTGTGAAGAGAGTGTACTGAAAGTACGTGTAAAAGATAACGGCATAGGGATCGCCAAAGAGGATCTTGGCAATGTGTTTACAGCTTTTGCCCAAGCTCAGTACTCCGAAAACAAAAAGGTTGACGGTACAGGGCTTGGACTCTCTATTTGTCAACAGTTGGCAGAACATATGCATGGGGAAGTAACTGCAAATTCGGCACTTGGTAAAGGGAGTACTTTTTGGCTGAAAATACCCGTAGAGATCAAAAATGACAGTTGTCAGATTTTTGAAAATATCGAAGAGTTTCAAGACCTTAAGATCGTCATGTATTCTGATGGTAAAAAAGGCTTGGATAAATATGAAGCATTTTTAAAATATGCTTCAATATTTGGTATGGATATAGAAGTGGTGGACAGCCTTGAGATCGATTTTGATGTGGCAGTGTACATTCATGATGAGATCGATGAAGAGTTTAAGAATAGTGTCATTCATTCAGATAAAAAGTACATAGCCCTTATGCGTAAGCTCTCAGATGAGTACGATAAGTATGATCATATTATGCCTATGTGTTTTCCACTGTATTGCTCTAAAATCAAAGCAACTTTTTTAGAGCTTCTGAACCCTGATTCTTACTATCACCAAGTAAGTAAAAAAGGAAAAATGTACACCGGACATATCTTGGTTGCAGAAGATAATGAAGCAAATCAGGAACTTATCAAGATTATACTTGCAAAATATGGCCTAACATTTGACCTGGCTTATAACGGTTTGGAAGCTGTTAGAAAGTACAAAGCAAATAGTTATGATCTGATCTTGATGGATGAGCAGATGCCGATCATGGATGGTAATGAAGCTGTCAAAAATATTTTGGCATATGAAAAAGAGGAATCCTTGCAGCATACCCCTGTTTCCGCACTTACCGCCAATGTTATAAAAGGTGTCAAAGAGAGGGGACTCTCTAGTGGTTATGATGCATTTTTAGGTAAACCTATCATCATAAAAGAGCTTGAGAAAGTGTTTGATTCATATCTGAAAGTAAAGGATGAAAGTGCTGCATCAGATATAGAAGCTAAAAAGGAAGATGAGACTTCTCAAAGCCAAATACAAGGCGTAGATGTTGCAAAGCTTATGGAAGAGTTGATGCTCAGTGAAGATGAACTTGTGATGCTTTTGGGACTCTTCATCAAAAAAATGAAAAAACTGCTTCCTGAGATAAGTGATGCTATTGATGCAAAGGACTTTAAAAAGATCGCATTATTAGCACACAGCATCAAAGGTTCAAGTGGTAATTTTAGGATAGAATCCCTGCAGCAAACTTCCAGTGAGATGGAGAGCATGGCAAAAAATAAAAATAACGATTATCCTTACAGAGAAGCTTTTGAAGAGATGCACAAAAGAATAGACGAGATAAAGATCTCGTAACTATTCTTTACTCATCTATATAGTAACCAATGCCTGAAGCATTTTTGATGATATCAGTTTCCAGTTTGTTTCTGAGTCTCCATACGAGTGTTCTGACGCTGTTCTCAGTTGCGCCGTTTTCTTCCCAAACATATTCCATCGCTTGCTGAAATGTTACAACAAACCCAAGCTGTGCGACCAACAGACGTAAAAAGGCATTTTCTTTTTTCGTAAGTCTGATTTTTTTATCTTTAAAAAATGTCTCACATGCATTGATATCGAGATGATAATCTTTACCAAATTTTACAATCGGCTCATCACCCTCTCTTTTTGCATACAGAAGCTTCTCAATGTTGAGTTTGTTCATTTTAGGAAAGTCCATCTCCTCTTTTCTTTCATTTTCAACCTCAAACTTAAAGATCGCCATTTGTATGGTTGCATGAAGAGAGTTCGGGTCAAAAGGCTTCACTATATACCCATAAGGTTCAGTTTTCTTAGCCTTGGAGATGATCTCATCATCACTGTAGGATGTAAGAAAGATAAATGGTATGTCGTACTCATCCCGTATGGTTTGAGCGAGTTCTATCCCATCATCACTTTCTTGTAGTGATATATCAACAATAACAATATTAGGTTTTTTACTCTCTATCGATTCTTTTGCATCTTCTGCATTGTCACAGATGTCTATAACTTCATAGCCATGTTTTTGCAGAGAGATTTTTAAGTTGAGTGCTGTGATCTCATCATCTTCAACTATTATAACGCTACCATTTTCCATGTGTAAAACCTTTTATCAAAAAATTATCAATTTTCTAATTAATTGAAATATATGTGATTATAATGTAATTTTTTTTTATTTACAATTAAAAATTGTCACAATTACTCATTTTAGGAAGTAAAGTAACAAAAAAAATAATTATTCACCAAAAAGTTACACTTTTTTAGCATAAAGTTTTGATTTTGAGGGATAAAGCACTTTTCCCGATGGTACAACCAAAGAGGAAGTTTTGAGATGAACATCTTGATCATCGAAAAAAATATGTGCTTTAAACGACTTGAGAATCTTGCTTTTTTCTATCCCACCGAGAAAAAAAGCTTCATC
>JALWLL010000031.1 GCA_026996295.1 Sulfurimonas sp. | reverse complement strand
AACTTCAATATCATTTGCAATAAGCTTTTTTGTATTTTGAGTCATGTCATTGAAATTGCTTCCATCAAACTCTATCTCTACTCCGTTAGGAAACAGCGCTTTTGCTAAATCTCCCACTTGGTATCCTCTATTAAAAAGTGATTCCTGAGCAGAATCAGAAGTGATTCTTACTTCTGGTCTATTTTTGTCTAGCCAGAGAGATTTGTGGCATTGTAATCCTCGGATGTATTGGGATTTAGAGAGAGTCATTTAATTTTCCTTTGCAAATGTAATCATCCAACTTTCTGCAATAATACTAGTTTTAATATTTTTTTGGTTTTCAATTAATTTTTTTACTTCTTCTTTAATTACCGAAGTCCGATCAAATATTTTTCCATCAACAAAATGGTATAACTTCCAAGCTGGATCCTCCCTCATTTTAAATATTTGTTCAACTTCATTATTAGAAAAATGTATATTCATATTTCCTCTAGAAGATTTTATTTCAATCTTATTAATTGTTTCATTGTCATCAATTTCTAAAACATCAAAACCTAATCCATCACCAGTTGATTTAGAAACATGTATAATATCTGTAATGTTTTCTAAACTCTTATTTGAGAAATCGATCTCTTGATTTAAATAATTCATATCTTTATAACGTGTAACAAAAATATCAAATAAGTTTTGATTTTTTATTATTTTAGCTGCCTGTCTATAAGCAAATATTCGTTCATATGCAAATCCTCTTTTTTGCTGTTTCTCACTCTCTTGCAATCTTGTAGTTTCGCTCTTTTTGATAGTTGAAACTTTTTTATTTTGTTCAAACTGATTTGAAGCAACTACTTTTTGATCATTACTCTTTGCAAAATCTGAAGCAACAAAAGTAATATCATTTGCTATTTCTATTTTTGCTATTTCTATCTCATCTTCACTAATTTCTTTATCAATACTAAAACGTTGAACAATCATATTGATGTCAAAATTATAGTGCATTAATTCATTACTGGAATTCTCTAAAACTTTATCAAACTCTTCATCTGTAAGTTGCTTTCTTTGTAAAATATAATATTTTAATTTGATTTCATCTTTTAATGCATATACCTTAGACTTATTATAGTTTATAGGATTTAGTTGTTTAATTACATTTTGTAGTTTTTCTGAATTCTTAAATAATCCTATGAGTTTTTCATATGTACTGTTACATTCAATGTATGTATTTAGTAAAAACCAATTGCTTGTATTTGCTATATTGCTGTTAAAAAAAGCCTTATTCAATGTCTTAATAATAGTCTCAACTTCTTCTTTATCTAAAGTTGATTGTTTTATAAAATTCTCCATTTCTTTTATGTCTGAATCAACAATTCCCCTTTCTCTTAAAAACTCATTTTTGTCTTCTGTTTTTAAATAATCTGAAAACACAGACCCAAGTGCCATATCCCTAAAAACACCATCAGCTATTACATAACCAAATTTATAAAATTTTGAATTTTGTATTAGATTATTAGGGTTACCTTCTAAATCATGAATAATATCACCAATGTTTTCTTTATTTTGTTGTCTTTGACTATCACTCAATGGTTTAAATAATACATCACTATTTGCTATCCCTTTTCCTACAGTGACTATTTCATTGCTGCGATCTAAGCTCATCTCTAACCAAACATCTTTGGAATAACCTATTCTTAAGTTATTCCATCTTGTTATAGCTTCTTCCTTAGTGAATCTATTAATGTGCATAATCTCATCAGCTAAACAAAACATATGTGCTAAATACTGATTTTCAATTATCTGTTTTAATTCACTTTGAATTGTTTCTTTTGCACTATCAGGTTTAAGTTCAAAGTTAGGATTAAAAAGTTGAATGCCAAAATGTTTAACAAATTCTTTATTAGTCTCAATATCAAATAAGATAAAATTCAATGCATTAAAATAATGCATATATCTTTTTGAATTTCTATCGGCAAACCATATATTGGTATCACCTTGACAATATTTATCATCAATTAACAAAGGTATTGAGTTGAGTTTTTTATAGTCTTCACATTTTGATAAACTTAATACAAGCTGTTTATAAAGTGTTTTATGAGTTTTATCAATCACATATTGATGATTTTTTAATTTTAGTAGTTGATTAGATAATTTGTCTTTATTTTTTGTATCTTCTATTGTATAAATTTCTAGATGATCATAAAGTTCTTTAAATCCGTCATTTTTATAAGCTTGAGAAATTATATCTCTTTTTCGCTCATCATTAAATAAGAAAACTTCATTAGGTTTACAAAACTGTTTATTTATTTCATCATAAAAAATTTCTTGATTCTTTATTTTTTGAAAAATATTTATAATTTCAGGTTTAGAAATTTCTTTTATTTTATCCCAGATGATAATACTTCGATTTAAAAGTTCTTTAAAACTTTTATCTTGAATTTTTGGTACAATATTATCATCCCAAGGTAATTCAAACTTTTCTGTAATTGGTAATGTATCCCAAACACCAAAAAATCTCAAATGTTCTTTTATAGGAAAAATTTCTTTAATTTTTTCATAATCAATTTCAAAAAAACCTTTAAAGTAATTAGTAACTTTTGAATCAATATTGATAAAACATCTTTTTGCTGGCTGCCATCCTTTTTGTTTTGTTGGCAAATGAATTCTTGATAATTGAACACCAGTTTCTGATCTTCGTTTATTTTTATCTGATAGAAAAAATTTATAATTAAAATCAGTAGTTGCATTTATTGAGATAAATTTTAAAATATTTAATTTATCATTTTCGGATAAACTTTGATTCTGTTCCATCTCTATTGCTAATGTCCTATATATTTCAATGTTTCTATTTTCTTTAACAAGTCCATTTTTAACATACAATTCGTGTTTTAAATCTGTCATACTAGATAAAGTAATATTTGATAGTTGCTTCAAGAGATTGAAATCATATTTACTTTCATCATTTTCTTCATCAATATAAAAAAGTTTACTCTTTTGAGAATCTTCGTCTTTCTCTTTTTTAGGTAAAAAACTTTTATATGTTTTATCAATATACACAATAAAGATATTGTCATCACAAAAATATTGTATTGTTTCCAAATAAACACTATTAAAGTATTTTGCCCATTCTTCACCATAATTATGTTCTCTTACCCATTTTTTAATCACACTAAAAATCATTTCATAAGATGATTTTGGCAAGTTTCTATCTTTTGTATATACTTTTCGTAAAACCTCAGTTAACTTATGCTTATTAATTGTCAACTCATTCCATACCATTTTGGCAAATATATCATCTCTATTATAAGGCATTAAAAATTTAGCAAAATCTTCTCTTGTATGCAAATCAGTATTTTTCATCAACTCATCTACAAATAGCTTTGCAGCAATCTTTAGTATTTTATTATTGTAATTATTCTCAGGAATTGATACACGAGCATTATCAAGGGCAAAATCTGCATGTATTAACACTTTAAATCCACAGTTTATTTTAGTGGGTAGATATGTATAAAATTTTGAATCAATCTTTTCATTTTCAGGAGGAAAAGCAATCGCTATATTCGGTTCATTTGGGATATTACTATAACTCTCTTTTGAACGCTCTTCTTTTAATGCTTGATAATCAGTATCGTTTTTTTCTTTTAAAGTTATTATGTTCCATTTACTATCTTGAGAAGAGAATATATCAGTTTTTTCATCTATCGAGATAGAGATTTTATAATTTTTATCTTTTTTACCCTTTAATTCATTGAGAAAGAAAAACTTTGCTTTTCTAAACTCTTCTAACTCTTTTTTTATCTCTTCATAAGCACTTTTGTTTTCTAGTTTAATTGTTATTTTAGTAACTGCTCCATCTTTAAAGCTCTCATGAGGACTATCTACATATTTTGGAAAATAAAAAGATGGTACTTTATCACCAGCTTTTTTTATAGCTTTTTTGATATCTTCATCTTCAAAATTATCAGTTGATATAGGATTAAACAATTCAAAACCCCAAGGTTTTTCATCTTGTTTTAAAGATTCTATAATTACATGTTTACTGACATTCCAACAAGACTTAAAACCAACACCTTTATTACCTATTGATTCCCCTGCTGTTTTACTTCCGTCATGAATTGTATTTAGAGCAAAAAAATCACTTTTTTTACCATCTTTTGTATCTTCATAAATACTAAACTCTTGACCATCATTAGATATAATAAAACTCTCTTTTGTAAGTTCCATCCAGATTTTTTCATTCGCTCTATCAACAGCATTTTGAAAAAACTCAAAAACAACTCTACCACTGTAATCTTTACTTGATTCTGCTTCTGTCCCTGCTTGAGACTGTGCAATATTTCTTCCTTCTTCAATACTTTCAGTAATAAGCTTTATACTGTATTTTTGAAAGTTGCTAATTATATTTCTAATATCATTTTCATAATCACTCAAATCTATTCCTAACTATTCATATTGACTTACATTCTATCTAATAGATTCTAAAATGTTACTTTTACAACCATTAATAACACTCGTGGCTTTTTTATAAACTTCTGAGTTTGAAACTCCCTTCGATTGAACAACACTAAAACCATTCAACTCTATCGCCGACAAAAACTCATCATCTTTAAATACACCATAGATCATAGACTTATGCTGATGAATTCTTTTTGTATAACCAAACATACAATTGTAAAGGAGCTTTGCCCACAAGCTCAATTCCTTCACTGTCAATGGCAGTCTAAACTCCAAATCTTCATACTCTTGACAAGCTGAAAGATAGATTGGATCATATTCAAACTTCTCTTTCGCATCAAGTTCATATGAAACGATATGATAAACCCTGACCATTTCATCATGAAGCTTTTTTGCAGTAAGTTTTACCTTCATAAAATGTTTTTCAAGTGAACCAATGGCATTGTGTACATCCAACATATTCAAAGTATCTCTAAATAAGAGTAATTTTTCTTTGTATCCATTGGTATCTTCTATATCCTTGGTAAAAAGATTTCCAATGTGTTACCTTACCAGTTGAGTCTTTACCCATAATGACATAGGTAGCATCTAAGTTTTTTAGATATTTAAATTTTATTCCTTCTAATTCAAGAAATTCATAATTTTGCGTCCATGCACTTAAACAATCAATATGTTCTCTTGTATCAAAAGGAGAATTTTTTTCAGGATAGTGAGCGGGATTAGCACAAGGTTCTAGTGTATCATTGTCATACTCTCTACGTTTAAGAACTAAAATGTCATAAGCTACTTGTTTAACAAGTTTATCAAACTCTCGTAACTGTACATTCGATATCTTTTTTTCTAAAAAAGTTCTTACATTATTAATTAGTCCAGCATTATTTTCAATAGTTTTTAAAGTTTGTGTTAGCAAGTTTTTATATTGTTGATTCATGCTTTTCCCTATATTATCTTTTAATGAAATTTTTAAAAATAAATCTTTGAATTATATACCATAAATAAGGCTTAAGTGTAGCAAAAGCTTTTATATCAAGATTAAGATTTATTGCTTCTTTAGGTAGCTCATTTAATTGATTATTATTTAAATTTAGCTTTTTTAACTTAGTAAGCTTACCAATCTCTTTAGGTAACTCCTTTAATTGATTACCAGATAATTGCAAATCTTCTAGATTAGTTAGTTCTCCTATCTCTTTAGGTAACTTTTTTAGTTTACTTCTACTTAGATTTAACTTTTTTAACTTAGTCAGCATACCTATCTCTTTAGGTAACTCCTTTATTTGACTATCACTTAACTTTAACTCTTCTAACTTACTTAGTTTACCTATCTCTTTGGGTAACTCTTTTAATTGAGTTGCATAGAGAGTCAATCTTCTTAAATTAGAAAGATTACTTATTCTTGGTGATAATGAATTCAATTCCTCCATAGATAAAGTCAATGTTGTTAGATTTTTGAAATTGTATATCTCTTCTGGAATATCTTTTGTGTTATCAATATCTAAATAAAGATTTCTTAAATTAGACGGATTTGTTATCCCCATAGGTAGTTTACTTAATGTGTTGAGAGTTAAACATAGGTATTTTAAATTTGTAAGTTTATTGCTACTGTCTGGAAATTCTTTTATCATATGACCTGTTAAATCTAAAGATGTTAAACTAGTAAGCTTGTATATCTCTTTTGGTAGTTCTATAAGAAAACAATTGGCTAAATTTAGTTTTTTTAAGCTTGAAAGATTGCCAATCTCTTTAGGTAATCTTCTTAATTGATGATTATTCTCTAATCGCAACTCTTCTAAATTAACAAGATTGGCAATTTCTATTGGTAATCTTGCTAATTCGTTGTTAGTTAGAACAAGAGATTTTAATTGAGTTAAATTGCCAATTTCTTTTGGCAGTTCTTTCAAACTATTTCCTCTTAAATCTAACGTTTTTAAATTTGTAAGTTTTCCTATCTCATGTGGTAAATATTCCAGTTGATTATTATGGTATATACTTAAATGTTCTAAAGCAGTAAGCTTACCAATTTCTTTTGGTATATTTTCTAATTTACCATGTAGGCTTAGAGTTTTTAAATGAATTAAGTTCCCAATCTCATTAGGCCATCCTTTTAAGTGACTTATATCTAAATGTAACTCTTGTAAATTTATAAGCAACTCTTTATTCCGTGGTAAAGTTGTTTTTGGTATATCATTAATATCAGCCCACATGTATATTTTTTCAGTCCAGTGAGTATCGATTTTTGCTAGTTTCTTCATAATAGTTCTCTTTAAATATTTTGTTGTTTAATATTATACCTTCAAATAGTATAACTTCAAGAACCAATTTTGCTTTGTACCCTCAAGGGGCAGCTGCAAATCCGCACTATAACTCTTTCTCTTTTTACTCATTTTTGAATCCCTATATTTTCTATTTCTATTTTAACATTTTGAAATTAAAATCTGAAATTTGCTGGTTCAATTTTTGGGGTTCATTATAGTATTTCTTGGTACATTTTTACCTTAGTCTTTTATCTGGTTTTTATATTAATATGACTTTATCGAGACCAAGTCTCACCATGCTTACCTGTATATGTAACTTTAAATCCAAGTTCCTTTAACTCTTTTGAATCTCTTTCATAGTTATCATCAATAAATCGAAGACTATATTCCCAACCTCTCCAAATATTTTCCGGAATCCTTTTTACAAATTTCTCTGTTTGCCAATCAAAATCATAATCATTTGGTATCTCCCAAACTTCATCATCTTTATTTTTATGTATCCTTTTAAAACCAATTTTTTCAAGTTCTTTTCTATCATCTTTAAATGCTGAATCAAGTTTATTTAAAATATAAATTCTATTATTCCAAGATTTTTTTTCTTCAAGTATTTCTTTACTCTTTGAATTATCTTTAAAAACAACTGTTACTTCCACTTCAATACTTTCACACTCTTCATTTTCACACAACTCTTCTGGTACATGTATAACAATTTGACTATCTTCTATAAATGTAACTTCTCTAAAACCTTTGATCTCCACTTACATCTCCTCAGTTATTTGTTAGATAATATCTAACACTTTATAATAAAACTTTTAATTGTTCACAATTTTATTGACAAAGCAGAAAAGATATAATTATTATGTTTTTAATATCATTTTATGATCACTCAAATCTATTCCTAACTACTCATATTAACCTAAATTTTACCCAAAGAATTCTAAAATGTTACTTCTCCAACTATTAATAACATTTACAACCTTGTCGGGAACCATGGAGTTAGAAACTCCCTTAGCCTGTACAACCCTAAAACCATTTAATTCTATAGCGTACATAAGCTCATCATTTTCAAAGATGCCATAAATAATAGAGTTATGCTGATGAATTCTTTTTGCATAACCAAACATACAATTATGAAGTGTCTTTGCCCACAAGCTCAATTCCTTCATTGTCAATGGCAGTCTAAACTCCAAACCTTGATACTCTTGACAAGCTGAAAGGTAAATTGGATCATATTCAAACTCCTCTTTTGCATCAAGTTCATATGAAACGATATGATAAACCCTGACCATTTCATCATGAAGCTTTTTTGCAGTAAGTTTAACCTTCATAAAATGTTTTTCAAGTGAACCAATGGCATTGTGTGCATCTATCATATTCAATGTGTCTCTAAATAAGAGTAATTTTTCTTTGTATCCATTAGTATCTTCTATATCCTTGGTAAAAAGATTAATTATCTGTTTCTCGGTATAGTGATTTTTTAGAAAATTTATTAAGACAATAGCTGCTGATACTGTCTCAGGTGTAAAAATATTTTGTTTGATAACAGGGTGTAAAGCATATAGTTGGACAAGCAGATCAATATTGTCAATCGTTTTAGAAAAAACATAATCACTGTATGGATAATAATATTCCGTCTTTTGCATTGCATCTTCATAACCTTGATAAAGAGCTCTTTTCACTATCTTCTCTTTTCGCGTATTCCCTACGATGTGCAGTGCTTCCATTTGTGAAACTGATCTGAAAAAATCAAAAGTTAAACCTTCCATTTTCCAAAAGAAGAATCGATGCTCTTGGAAATACCTATGTTGTAAAAAGAAACGAAAATATTGCAACTGCTTATCAACGGACAACATTTGTACTTTTGACCTATCTATCCATGGTATCTCTTTCGTTATGTTATTGAGAATATAACTACATAATTGTTCTTTGGCATCATCGAGCATAATTCTCTTTAGTGGTATCACTTTATCATTTTTAAACAAGCTATATTTCAAAATTATGTCTGAATGATATTCTATTTTTAGATCTGTTGTTCCATCTTTATTTAGATTTAATGTCAAAAGATCCTGTTTTACAAGGAAAACTGTATCATTTGTTTCAATATATTCAGGAAATGTAAAAAAAAGTGTTACACGCCAACTCCCATCTGTTACAGACTCCTTTATCTCCCATCGAAAATCTTTGTAGATACGAACACCATCCTTTGAGATGAACTCTTGAATATTGATAAAATAAGTGTTGCTACACAAAGGACATAGAACATCTGGTGCTTCTGGTTCATCCAAGTTGGTGTTAAGTACAAATCTATGAGAACAGCAACAAAAATAGTGGTGCGATATCTTATTTGTAATAGCATTGTTTACAGACAATATCCATCTGTTTTTATTAGTATTTTTAGGCAGCATCTGCTTGCCTTTGTATTTTCTTAAATGAAATTTGAAACCATTTTTCAAGTACCTTTTCCTCCTCTTTAAGTAATTCTCTATTATATTTTCCACTTGCCTGTCTGATATATCCATCAGATACTTCCACAGCAAACTGAAGATCATCCTCTTTAAAAAAACAATAAATTATAGTTTCATTACAATCTATTGCATCAAAATACCCAGCCATACAATTATGAAGAGATTCAGCCCATTTAAAAAGTTCCATACCGGTTTGAGGAACGCTTACTTTGTATCTGCCTAGTGTTATACAAGGTTTTATCTCTTTGGCTTTATATGAAAGAGTTTTTGTGAACATATATTTATATCTTTCTTCAACTCCACATCGAACAAACTCATCGTGAAGTGCAACAGCTTTGCATGCAACTTTTTTAAATAAATGTTCTATACTCTCCTGCATTGTAATAAATTCGCGTAATATATCTCGAAAAAGAAATGGTTTGTTTTCAAACTCTTGAGAGCTAAAGAGTTTAAAAAGCTGTTTTTCTATGTAGTATTTCTTTAAAAAAATTATCAATTGGTAGAACTCCTGAGTATTCAAACCACTGTCTATTAAAAACATCGATTCTAGATTGAGCAGCTTAACTATAATATTTGTATCGTTCATGGTCTTGCAAAAAACTTCTATAGCTATCGCATTATATTTACCATATTGATCCATCTGCCGCGTATAGTTATGATAAAGAGCTTTTTTGATGGATTTTTCTTTTGGATGGTTTGCTAAGTGTATGAGTGCATCATTGACAAACAACTCTTTTTGATCCATCTTTGGGATGTATCTCCAATAATAAAATGCAAACTCTTTAAGTTCTCTGTTTTTAAGAAAAAAAGCCGCTATATCGAAAGTTATCTTCTTTTTTGGATGTTTTGGTATATCAAATGGATTGAGATTATTGATATGATAAAGAAGATTTTCTTCAACCTGTGTTTTATCCTTTTTTGGTGGTTGAAGTATATAGTCTCTGTTTAGCTCACCCTCTTGAGTCAATGTGACTGTATAGACAGCCTTCATATCATAGATCACTTTTTGCGATATAAAGTCAATTTTTGTAGGAATCCCTATCCCATAAAAAGAGCTTACTACGTTGTCAGTATATTCTACTTTATATTCATATTCAAACTCTGTATCTAGCTCTTGTTCTATAAAATAAGCAAAATTACTCCATGCAAAATTAGCATTGTAAAACCTCATATTTTCACATCTTTTACACATATAATCGATCTCTTGTTTACTATATTTAAGTATAAATTTCGTGTATCCGCAACTACAGACATAAGTCTCCACAAAATAATCCAGTGTAAGTGTATCAGTAAAGAGATGCTTCTCTTTGTTAAAATCTGTAGTTAGTCTCCATGCAAGTTGATTCATGAAGCCAAAAACCCCATAACACTCCCACTACTCACCTGCTTGATGGCAATCTCATCTTCAAGTCTATGCACTAGATCTTTGGCATCTGCAATAGGTCTGAATCTATTTTGACGGGTAACTGCTGCAAAGTCACCAGGTGTAAGATATTTCATACTTTGCACTGTTCTTTGAAGAGTAGCTGATGGTTTTTTCAAGTTTAGTTCTTTAGCATAAGCGAGAAACATCTCCCAAGCCTGTTGTGATTTTAAGTAAGAAAATTCCAATTTAAGATCAAATCTTCTCAAACTTGCACTATCGAGATTATCCATAAGGTTCGTTGTCGCTATAAATATTCCATCGAAGTTTTCCATCTGTACCAGCATCTCATTGACCTGAGTGACTTCCCAGCTCTGTTTAGCTTGGGTCCTATCAGCCAAGAAGCTATCCACTTCATCAAATACAAGTACAGCTTTCTCCTCTTTTGCTTCTTCAAATGCGTTTGCTATATTCTTTTCAGTGCCTCCTACCCACATACTGATAAGGTCACTTCCCTTTTTTAACAGTAAAGGTTTATCGAGCATTTGTGCAATATACTTGCCATATGCACTTTTACCGGTTCCTGCCGGTCCGTAAAGACAGAGTCTCGCGTTTTGGTGTTCAAGGATGCCTTGTGCCAGATTATCCAGATCAGTCATTGTATTTATAAATTGTGGATTGTACACAGAGGGAAGTGAAGACTCAGCACTCTTTTCCTCTATCTCTGCATATCCTTGTGCTTTGAGTGTATTGTTGAGCACCTGTTTAAAAGCTTTTGGTCTGTCCTTTACATCTATACTGCTAATCACTTTAGTTGCTCGAGTAATGAGCGCCGGGGCTATATTCTCATTTTCAGCCAATAATTTAATACTTTGCTCATCTAACAGGTTATCTGAATAGTTTTTAATAATCTGGGCACGTTTGGATTTTTTTGGAATCGGTATCTCAATAGCATAATCAAACCTTCTTACCATTGCATTGTCGATACTATGGATGTTATTTGTGATCCAAATAGTTGGGATAGTGTTGGTTTCAAGTATTCTATTAAGCCATGCTTTATTTTCTTGTCTCTTTGGAGCAAAAAAACCGCTGTTACTCTCAAATATATCTTCTGCTTCATCGTACATAAGGATGATATCTTTATTGGCGAGTAGTGCTTGTGCCATTTTATACGCTCTTAATCGAAAGCGTCCATCTATCGCCTCATCATCTTCATCTGCATAACTTATCTCAAACAGCTCTGTTTGTAAGACCTCGGAGATCGTTTTAGCAAGTTCTGTTTTTCCGGTTCCGGGTAAACCGTAGAGAAGAATATTGACTCCTGCTTGTTTACTGTTAATCGCATTCGAGAGGTAAGGAACTAAAATATCTAAATCTTTTGTGATGTGTTCATAGTCCTGCAGTGTCAATGTGCTTTTACTGCATGGTCGTACTGCCTCTTTAATCATTACAGAGATATCTTCATCCAAGTTGAGCATATCATCTGCAAAGCTCTCAGTAATTATTTCTATTTTTCCATCCAAAGAGCGTGTATTGTTTTTATTGATTGATACAATAGAAGATTTCATAAGTTTGGAATGAGATTTCAAAGTATTATCCAGTTCTTTGCCTGGTATGTCCAATATTACTGAGAGTGCTCTTTTTGCTTGGGTAGTATTGAGTTCATGTCCGAGTAGATTTATAGCATCTCTTAAAATATCATACTGATTCACAATTACACAGAATTCTACTAGTTGTTCTTCTATAGTATTTAAATCCATCAACTTAGAAAGCTGTTTGATATTTTTGGCAAGAATTTTTGAAGTGCTAAAACGTTTTCTCTTTTCAAGTTTAGTGAGATCTCTTTTTAAAATAGCCAACACTTCATTGCGTTTGAAGGCATCACGATCCATATCAATATACTCACCAATCCCTAGAAAATAGGCCAAAGAGTCTCTGTCAAAGCGATTGTCAGCGTCTAAAAACTCTTTAGAACCATTTAGTTTAAAGATGATACGCAATGCCCAAAGAGATATCTTGTCGATTAGCTCTTTTTCTGCGTACTGCGTTTTATCATACAGCTCATCTGAATTGTAATTTGCTTTTCTTCTTCGTCTCATCGTACGCTCCTCATATTTTATGATAGAAGTGTACGATTTTATATTGACAGCTTTGTGTCTGGTTATGCTATGATATACTTTCTTATAAAGAGTATTGAAGGGTAGATGATCCTCCCATTTGCCAAAACTGATCCGGCTACACTTATTCATACTAGGGAGAGTTTTTTAACACTCCCAAAGCGCTCTCTATTGCCCTTTTCTGTTTGCCTTGATCGCATCGAGTAGAACTTCAAAACCTGTCTTACTCGCGTTTTCAACATTTTTCATAGTCTCTAAGATCTCTTCATTGGCATCTTTGGCTGTAGCTGAGAGATCGACCGCTTTTTGAAGTCCCTTATGTACCATCTCATGATGTTTTGCAACCTCTGCAACTTCTGACTTGTTATTTGCCAGTATATTTGCCGCGGCTTCACTAAACCACTTCCCAAATCTGCAACTGTTATGATCTACAATTTTAGTAGGCGTTGAGAATAGTACAGCCTTATAACCGTCAAGTTTCAAACTGATATGATCGATTTTACCATTACTGACACTGATCTCGTTGGTCACATTTGTTGCTTTGTCGGTAATGTGATGTGAAAAGTTTGAAACCTCATCAAGGGATGTTTTAAACTCATGTAAAATATCTATGATCGACTCTGACTCATTGTTAAATGTTTTACTGATCTCTATCATATTGTTGGAGTTTTGTTTGAGTCCGTTTATGTTTATCTCAACCTCTTGTGTTGCTTTTTGAGTACGTTCTGCAAGCTTTCTCACCTCATCGGCAACAACCGCAAAACCACGACCATGTTCACCTGCACGCGCAGCTTCTATGGCGGCATTGAGTGCCAGTAGGTTTGTTTGATCTGAAATATCTTTGATCAGGTTGATGATGTCTGATATAGAGTTCACACTATCTACAAGTGATGTGGAATCATCACTTAACTGATGGGTGTACTGCTGAATATTTTCAACAGAAGAAGATATACCGTTTGTTTGTGTAGATAAGTTCTCAATATTTTCCATCGATCCCTTATTTAAGCTATTTATATCTTCAAGCATGGAGAGATTGTCTTCTATCGTATTTTGTAAAAAATCCATACCATCCTCATAACTAGCCAGCAATAACTTGACAACTTCATCTTTTGCATTCTCTAGCGAGGCGTTCTCTTGATGTTCAAGTTTCCCTTTAAGCTCGTTGAGCTCTTGTTGCAACATCTCATTTTCACTTCTAAGTTGTTGCAGCTCTTTTTGATGCTGCTCTTTTAAAACTTCGATCTTTGCATTTGCAAACAAAATAACCCCTTGTGTATTACATATTTTTATAACCTATGTCAAAAAATCTATGCATCACATATCAAAAACACAAGTTATATTTCAAAATATTATCACAATGATATCTCATTTACAAAGATTAAGGATAAAAAATTATATTTTCTTATATACATGTTACAAATAAAACCTAAAGTGCAAAAATAAAGCTACCCAATATTTTTTATAAATACATAACTCACTTTTTTAAAACGGTTTTTCTCATAAAACTTATGGGCATCTTCTCTGGAAAAACCTGAGGAGAGAACGATATTTTCACACATAGCCATCTTCGCATAATCCTCTAAGTACTCCAACATCATTTTTCCATACCCCTCTCCCCGGTGAGATTCATCTGTAACAAGATCAAAAACATAAAGATGTCGCTTGTGATACAGGTTGGTCTGTACTGCTACCCCCGCATAACTTATAAGCTTGTGATCATCCAAGATACCGATCATCTTATACTCCATATGCCTCATATCATATATAAGGTCTTCAAACTCTTTGTACGATAATTGTGTACGTAACTGAGAGAGCACCTCATAAGCGAGTTCAAGCTCTTTTAGGTCAAGTTCTCTTATTTGCATCATGTGCCTTTATAACTGTAATGATAAAATTCTATACTATTTTCCTTGTAACTCTGCAAAAAATATAAATTATACTACAACCATCAATAAACTCAAGATAAGTTAAACTAATAGTGACTACAATATTATAAAATTTTGATAACAGGACAAAATTATGAAAGACACAATGACCATCGTCAATAACAGAACCAACGAATCATACGAGTTTGATATACTCGACCCTACACGGGGACCAAGTGTTGTAGATATCTCCTCATTTTATGCCAAGACCGGTATGTTCACCTACGATCCCGGCTACACCTCTACAGCTAGTTGTACATCAGATATCACTTTTATAGATGGTGCAAAAGGGGAACTGAGATACAGAGGTATTGAGATTGAGAAGCTTGCAAATAAACACAGCTATCTCGATGTATGCTATCTGCTTCTCAATTCTGAACTACCAAACAAAGAACAATCAGAGGATTTCGACCTTGAGCTCAGACACAGGTCATTTTTACATGAGGGGCTGATGAACCTTTTTCGAGCTTTTCCATCAAACGCCCACCCGATGGCAACGCTCTCCTCCGCAACATCGGCACTCTCTTCATTTTACTATGATCACCTAGATATCAAAAACGAAGCAGAGTACCAGGAGATGGCACGAAGGATCATCGCCAAGATTCCGACCATTGCCGCTTTTGCGTACAGACATTCCATAGGTGCACCTTTCATACAGCCCGATATCGACAGAAGCTTTACAGAAAATTTTCTCTACATGCTTCGCGCATATCCGGGTGGAAAAATGCATAGAAACATCAATGGTGAAGACCATATACGAGAGATAGAGATCAAAGCACTTGATACCATCTTTACCCTACATGCAGACCATGAACAAAATGCTTCAACCACCACCGTCAGAAACGTTGCCTCAACGGGAGCGCACCCCTATGTTGCCATCAGTGCCGGTATATCTGCACTTTGGGGAAGAGCACACGGTGGAGCCAATGAGTCCGTCATCGCTCAGCTCAAAATGATAGGTTCAGTTGAGAATGTGGATAAGTTTATAGAGCGTGCAAAAGATCCAAACGATGAGTTTAGACTTATGGGGTTTGGGCACCGTGTCTATAAGAACTTTGACCCTCGTGCAAAAGCTTTAAAAGCACTTCAAGATCAACTCAAAAATGAGTTACAACTTGACTCTAAGTTGATGCAGATCGCTTCTAGAATTGAGCAGATCGCTTTAAATGATGAGTATTTCATACAAAGAAAGCTCTATCCAAATATCGATTTTTACTCTGGAGTTATCTTGACAGCATTGAAGATCCCCACTTCCATGTTCACACCTATTTTTGTTATAGGCAGAACCGTAGGCTGGATCACTCAATGGATAGAGTTCAAAAAAGATCCAAAATCAAAAATTGCACGACCAAGACAATTATATATAGGAAAATAAACTTAAAAAGTAATCAATTTTTAAACAACCCTTAGATATAATTGCGAAAAATAATAGGCACGCTCCCCTTTGTGCCTACACAAGAGAATAATCATGGTAATCGTACAAAATTTAATTATGCGCTATGGAAACAGAGTGCTGTTTCAAGATATCAACCTGAAGCTTGACCGCCATAAAAGATATGGTCTTATCGGTGCAAACGGCGCAGGTAAAACAACTTTTTTAAAAATTTTAAGTGGTCAGATCGATGAATACGAAGGTGAAGTGATCATTGAAAATGGTCTTAAAGTGGGCGTTTTAGGGCAAAACCAGTACGCTTTTGAAGACTATACCATCGCAGATGCTGTTTTATATGGAAACAAAAGACTCTTCGATGCGATCAAAGAGAAAGAAGATCTTTATACAAATGGTGACTTTGAAGATGATGCCGTTAACAATCGTCTGGCAGATCTGGAAGTGATATGTGTAGAGGAGGATCCAACATACGAATATGACGTAAACATCGCAAAAATTCTTGAAAATGTCGGTATCCCTGCTGATAAACACCAAGAGCTTATGAGTACACTTGACTCCGCGGATAAATTTAAAGTGCTTTTGGCTCAGGTGCTCTACCCAAAACCCGATGTGCTGTTTCTTGATGAGCCTACCAACAACCTCGATATTGAAACTATCTCCTGGCTGGAGCATGAACTCAAACGTCATGAGGGTACTTTAGTCGTTATCTCCCACGATAGACACTTCCTAAATGCTGTTGTAACGAACATCCTTGATGTTGATTACCAAAAAATTCGTGAGTTTACGGGTAACTATGATGATTGGTATATTGCTGCAAATGTTATGGCAAAACAGATGGAACTTGATAATGCAAAAAAACAAAAAGAAAAAGAGCAGCTCGAAGCTTTTGTCCGCCGTTTCTCTGCAAATGCTTCTAAGGCAAAACAGGCAACTTCACGTCAAAAACAACTTGAAAAGCTGAACATAGAAGATATCAAACCATCCTCTCGCCGTGATCCTTCCATAGTTTTCAAAGCAAAACGCACCATGGGTGATGAAGCACTGGAAGTAAAAGATATCTGCCACTCCTATGGTGAGAACGAAGTACTTAAAAATATAAGCTTTAAAGTAGAACCGGGTGAAAAAATAGCACTTATCGGTGGTAACGGTGTCGGTAAAACGACCCTCATCAAAATCCTTATGCAAGAGATGAAACCAACGAGCGGTGAAGTTGTATGGGGTGCTACTATAGAAGAATCTTATTTCCCTCAAGATACTGCCGATATCATCGAAGGGGAAGGAACACTTTATGATTGGCTTAGAGCTTTTGATCCTAAGCGTGATATCGCAGAGATACGCAACTGTCTTGGGCGTATGCTTTTTAACGGTGAACAGCAGGAAAAATCAGTGGTCTCGATCTCAGGTGGAGAGAAACACCGTATGATGCTTTCTAAGATGATGCTTGAGGGTGGAAACTTCTTAGTTCTTGATGAACCATCAAACCACCTTGATCTTGAGGCTATCGTTGCTCTTGGGGAAGCACTTCATAACTTTGAAGGCAATGTTATTTGTGTATCGCATGACCGTGAGCTTCTCGATGCCTTTGCTACCCGCATCATAGAGCTTCATGCAGATGGAAGCTATGTTGACTTTAAAGGAACTTACGAAGAGTTTGCAGAGGCAAAAGCAAATGGCAAAGTATAAAAAGTTTTTAGGGCTGGGTATAGCCGGAAACTTTGCACTTCACCTTGATCAGGCAGGTGAAGCGGAAGATTTTAAAGAGATCATTACAGAAGATGAAGCAGCACCAAAAGGGATGTTTCCTTTTTATCTTCCAAAGCCTTCTACACCACAACAAGAAGCCGCACTTCATGCAAAAAAGATACTTAGCACCTACCCTCTTTCAAGTTCTGTGATCAAACTTCCAAAAGAAGATGTAAATGTGCAGGCAGAACCGGAAGTTGGGCTGATTTGTGAGCTTGAATACACCATGGGAAAACTATCAAAGATCACTCCCAAATATTTTGCTGCATACAACGACTGCTCTATCAGAGTTGCCGGAGCATCAAAAATAAGTGATAAAAAGAACTGGGGAGAGGACTCAAAAGGTTTAAGCAACACACTCATAGAGATAGACACCTTTACAAAAGGGGGTGTTATGGACCACTATAGCATATGCAGCTTTTTGCGACGTAATGGCGAAGTGCACCCCTATGGGGAAGATGTAGCACTCAATGGCTACAGCTACTTCTATGAAAAACTTACCAATTGGATGATCAACCAGATCAATACACAAGAGGATTTTGGTCCCCTTGAGCCTCTTATAGAATATATTGCAGCGTGTGACTATCCTGATGAAGCTATTATCAGTATAGGCGCTACAAGATACACTCCTTATGGAGAAAGTACATTTTTACAAACAGGAGATGAAGTGATCGTTATCGTTTATAATGATCAAAAAATCTCTTCAAATGAGATCTATCAATGTGTTCAAAACAACTCATATGATACACAAAACATGAGTGTACTTGCACAAAAAGTACACTAAATGGCTAAGGGAAAAAAACTTGATCTATTCATCGGTGCGGATTTTGATGATGGATGGGTCGAAGTACAAGACTCACGCAAAACAGATGTTTCAAAAGAGATCTTGGAAGCATCTCAACATTTTTTAGTTTTTAAAAAAGAGAAACGTCGAGGAAAAACCGTAACACTTGTAGGGGAGTTTCATCTGCCAAAATCAGATGCTACGGCAATACTGACTCTTTTAAAGAAAAAACTTGGTTGCGGCGGAAGCTATAAAAACGGATGGATGGAGTTTCAGGGTGAAGTTCAAGCGAGGCTTCGTGAACTTCTCAAAGCACAGGGGTTTAGATTTAAGCGATAAGCTCACCACTTTTTTTGATGCTCGCTTCACTGACATTTGAGCTGATAACAAAACGGTTTCGTCCGTTTTGTTTTGCTTCATAAAGCTTTTTGTCTGCATGGGAGATCAAAATATCCTCATCTAAAGCATCATCTGCAACACAACACACAACACCGATAGAGATCGTTACAAATTCATGAACTTTACTTGTCTCATGCTTGATCTCACGCTCTCTAACCTTGTCACAAATGCGCTGTGCCAGCTTCGCACTGTTGAGCTCATCCGTATCTGCAAGTAAAATGCCGAACTCTTCCCCACCAAGCCTGAAAACAAAGTCACTCGGCCGCTTGAGCGTATCTTTGAGCACTTTTGCAACCGACTTGAGTGCAAAATCTCCCTCGATATGCCCATAAGTATCGTTATACTGCTTGAAAAAATCTATATCGAGCATCATAAAAGTGATGTAGTTATGGTTTCTTTTTGCTCTTTTTAACTCTCTTTCATAGATAAAATTGAAATATCTTCTGTTGTGCAACGAGGTCAATGCATCCGTATAAGAAACATTTTCAAGTCTTTTGTTTGCACGCTTGAGTTTTTTCGTTGCTATCTCCAGCTTGGTTTGATCGTTTTGAATACTTCTAAAGACAGAATAAGAGATCAGAAGTATTGCAATAATGATACACACAAGAATGATCCCCACTTCTGCCATACTTGAGTTGTATTTGTCTAAAAAAGCCTTTCTTTCATACTTTGCAACTTCCACTTCATAATTAATAAGTTTTTCCAATATGGAGTGTATATGAGAGATATGGCTCTCTAATGCCGCGATGGAAAGATACTTCAAGCTGATGTTTGATTCAATCGCTTTAAGCACTCTTTGAAAATACTCATGTGTTTTTTTCATCTCTGCATCAACATACTCAACATACTGCAGTTCATCATCTCTTTTAAAATGACTTTGATAACTTTTCCATGTTGCATCTATATGTTTGAGAGAGTTCTCTATCGTTGCATAGGTTTGACTCGGACTGATCTCTGCATTTTTTGCCATATAAATACTGCTTGCGAGACTACCATGATATTCCTGCATAATAGTGTTAAGCTCTGTAACAGGCACTAATGATCCAAAATAGAGTGAATCAACATTTTTTTTCATTGCATTGATGTTGATGGCTCCCATAAAACCTATAACAATAAGCCCCACAGTAATCAAAATAAAAAGAAATAAAAGCTTACTTCTAAGCTTGAGTGCCTCTATAAACTGCATAATACTCCCTAGTTAATATTTTTACAGCAATATCCATACCATTTTAATTATCTTTTTTAATTTTTATAACTTAGTTTTCTTTTGGTATGCAATTGATTTTATGCTAAAATGCACACATCATTTATCTATTGCACCAACGCAACAGATTAAGAAAGAGAACAGATGGCAAAACGAGAATTTAAAAACAAAAGAGTACAAGAGATTATAAAAAATATTGCCGATGATTTTCGATATTCCCAGGAGATGGGAGAGTATGCATTATTATTTTACAAGGCTGATACCAAGGGGATGATCAACGGTGTAGAGATCGATAAAATGCTCGAATATGTAACAACAGGGCTCGATGAGCTAAGTAAAAACATACAATGGAGAGAAGAGTTCTTGCAGGAAAATACAGGAATTGATGAGATCAAGATGCTCGAAAATATGAAAACCATTGAAGAAGAATACTTAGAACTTAAACAGTTTTTAGAGAAATAACCATAATAATGAGCGAAAAACTACAATATATTAAAGAACTTAATTTTTTTAAGTCACTTAATGAGGATCAATTAAGTATCATCAACAATATTTCAACCCTTACAAAACACCCTAAAAACTCTATTTTATATTATGAAAATGATACCTTCAATAAGATTTTTTTTCTTGCATCAGGCTTACTGAAAGTCTATAAAATAGATAAATTTGACAATGAAATTTTCTTATATCATATCTACAAAAACTCTATGATCTCAGAACTCACAACACTTGACGATGATATGATTCACTGTTTTTCAAACGCTGAGTTCATGGAAGAAAGTGTTATTTTGGAGATCGACTTTTTAGAACTGAAAAAACACTTTTTATCGAAAAATATTCTTAATAACGAATTTATCAATGAGATACTTTTAAAAACTCAACAGCTCCACTGCGTTGTTAACAGAGAACTTGTATTTGATGCTACGGCAAAAGTTGCATTTATGCTTAGTTCCGACTTGCAAATGTTTAACAAACTCAAACGACAGGAGGTCTCTTTTATGCTCCATATTCAGCCCGAGACACTCTCAAGAGTACTGAAAAAACTCAAAAGAAGTGAAGTGATCGATATTGAAAACTCATCCATTATAATCCTCAATCATGAGGAACTTCAAAATATATATAAAGGTGCACAGTAATGAGAAAACCAAATAAAATACGTACCAAAATAAAACTTCTTGGCTCCATCTTGATTATCTTAATGTTAAGTGTAATTACAACAACCATATATCTCAACAAACAAAATACAAAAGATGCTTTGGTTGTCAATATTGTTGGAAAACAAAGAATGCTCACACAAAAAATAGCAAAAAATGTTTTTTATATCCACTATACAAACAGCAAAGACTTTTACGAACTCAACTCTGCCGTAGATGAATTCATAAGAGGCCTAAATATCCTAAGACACGGTTCTCAAGATAAAGAGATCCCTTCAGTTCCAACTCATAAGATCTCTCAACAACTTCTAGAAGTAAATAAAAAATGGGAAAAATTTTATGAAGATATCCAAAATTTTAAAATATTTACAAATTCAGGGGTCAACAGAAAAACTGAACTTGAAAATATAGTCACTAAAATATATAAAGAAAATACAATCTTACTTGATGAAGTGGACAAACTTGTAACCATGTACACAGACTACAGTGAAGAAAAAACAAACTTTATAAAAATGTTTCAGTATGCTTCGGGATTTACTCTTTTGCTTGTTTTCATTTATGCCCTGCTTCAACTCAGAACCATAGAATCACATGTAGATGAGTTTATGCAATATTCTAAAAAACTTGTCAGCAATAATGGAAATAAACTAGAACCAATCAAGATAAAAGAGGAGAGTGAAGTTGAAGTTGAAATCGTTGAGGTGAGTGATACGATCAACTGTTTTATTCAAAAGATAAACTCTGCTGTTGATTATTCCAGCGAAGCCTTACTACAGTCGCAACAGGCATCACAAAAACTAGAAGAGCTCACAGATGAATTTGACACTATTTTGAATGAGCTTAAAGACACTTCTATGATCTCAAAACATCTTAATAACAGTGAAGATATTGTCATAGAATCTACAGAAGATCTTATAAATTCAACAAAAAGGTTGCAAAATCTCAAAGAGGAACTTGAGAAACTTACAAAATCATGTCAAGACACAGTTACTTAAGTGCTACAAAAATCTACACCTTATATAAATAAAACTAATCTTAATAAAATTATTTAAATCTTTGACATAAGTCAAAGATTTTGTTACTCCAAAGTGATAGTATATAAACCGTTAATGGACACCTTAACAAAGTTGGAAAATAGCAGTTTTTGAAATTGCTTCCTTTTTCAAAAATTATCAAATAGGAGAAAATATGTCACTTTCAAGAAGAGAATTTCTTAAAAGTTCAGCGGCAGCATCTGCAGCAGCAGCGATAGGTATGAGTGTACCGTCGGAGCTCGAAGCAGCGGCTAATACAGCTGAAGGCGGCTGGAGATGGGACAAAGCAGCATGTCGTTTTTGTGGTACCGGTTGTGGTATCATGATGGCAACGAAAAACGGTAAGATTGTTGCTGTTAAAGGAGACCCTGCAGCTCCGGTAAATAGAGGACTTAACTGTATTAAAGGTTACTTTAATGCAAAAATCATGTATGGTGCGGACAGACTCACTCAACCTCTACTAAGAGTTGATGCTAATGGAAACTTTGATAAAAAGGGTAAGTTTGCTCCGGTTTCATGGAAAAGAGCTTTTGATGAGATGGAAGTTCACATCAAAAAAGCACTCAAAGAGAGCGGACCTGAGGGTGTAGGTGTATTTGCATCCGGACAATATACTGTTATGGAAGGTTATGCAGCCCAAAAAATGATGAAAGCGGGATTCCGCTCAAACGCAATTGATCCAAATGCTCGTCACTGTATGGCATCGGCAGTTGTTGGTTTTTATCAAACATTTGGTGTAGATGAACCATCTGGTTGTTATGATGATATTGAGCTTACAGACACTGTTGTAGCTTGGGGATCAAATATGGCAGAGATGCACCCGATCCTTTGGTCACGTGTTACAGATAGAAAACTTTCAGATCCTGAACGTGTAAAGGTTGTATCTATTCAAACATATACACACAGAACTTCTGACTTAGCAGATATTGAGATCATCTTCTCTCCAAATACGGACATGGCTCTGTGGAACTACATAGCACGTGAAATTGTTTACAACCATCCAGAAGCTATTGACTGGGATTTCCTCAAGAAACACATCGTCTTTGCAGCTGGACCGGTAAATATCGGTTATGGTATGAGAAGAGCCGGTGAAAAATCTTTAAAAGATGGTAAATACTCAGCGAAAGAGATGGAAACTATCAACAAAGAGATGAGTAAAGTTGTTTCAGAAAAAGAAGCTCCTGCTCTTGCACCATATGGCTACAAAGCCGGTGATACTATGAAAAACACTGCGGGTACACTTGGTCACTGGGAGATCTCTTTTGAAGAGTATAAAAAATCATTAGAGCCATATACTCTTGATTATGTAGCAAAAATCTCTAAAGGTAACCCTGATGAGTCTATTGAAAGCTTCAAAGAAAAACTTCAAGCATTGGCCGATCTGTATGTAGAGAAAAACAGAAAAGTTGTAAGTTTCTGGACTATGGGTATGAACCAACATACACGTGGTACTTGGACAAATACACTCTCATACAATGTTCACTTTATGCTTAACAAACAAGCAAGACCTGGTTCAGGTGCTTTCTCACTTACAGGTCAACCTTCAGCATGTGGTACAGCTCGTGAAGTTGGTACATTTACACACAGACTTCCGGCAGATATGATGGTGAAAAATCCTAAACACAGAAAAATTGCCGAGAAAAAATGGATGATCCCAGAGGGAACTCTCAATGGTGTTGGTAAACAGCACATTATGAAAATCCATCGCGATATTGAAGATGGTCTCATCAAGTTTGCATGGGTAAATGTTTGTAACCCTTACCAGGATTCAGCAAGCGCAACTCACTGGATCAAAGCAGCTCGTGAAATGGATAACTTCATTGTAACTTCTGATGGATACCCTGGTATCTCTGCAAAAGTTTCAGACCTTATCTTACCTTCTGCTATGATCTATGAAAAATGGGGAGCATACGGTAATGCTGAGCGTCGTACACAACACTGGAGACAACAGGTACTTCCTGTAGGTGATTCTATGAGTGATACTTGGCAATGGGTTGAACTTTCAAAAAGATTTACCGTAAAAGATCTATGGGGCGCATATGCACCATCTGGTCCAAGAAAAAAAGCACTTCCTAGTGTTATTGACAAAGCAAAAGCGATGGGCTATGATGAAGATACTACTATGTATGAAATCCTTTTTGCAAATAAAGTTGCAAAAGCATACAAGCTTGATCAAAATGATCCTATCCAAGCGGGTTATGATAACTCTGAAGGGTATGGTGACAGTAGAAATGTTGTCGGTTCAGACGGTAAAGTATTTAAAGGGTATGGTTTCTTCATCCAAAAATATCTATGGGAAGAGTATGCTTCTTTTACTCGTGGGCACGGTCATGACCTTGCACCGTTTAATATTTATCATAAAGTTCGTGGTCTTAAATGGCCGGTTGTTGACGGTAAAGAAACCGGATGGAGATTTAACGCAAAATACGATCCATATGCAGCAAAAGCTACAAATAATGGTGAGACTGGCGAATTTGCATTCTACGGTACTCTTGCAAAAGCACTCCAAAGCGGTACATTAACCGGTAAAGATAAAACAAGCAAGAAAAAAGGCTTACCAAACAAAGCCAAAATATTTGCTCGCCCATACATGGATCCACCGGAAATGCCGGATGCTGAGTATGACACTTGGTTATGTACAGGTCGTGTACTAGAACACTGGCATTCAGGAACTATGACAATGCGTGTACCTGAGCTATACCGTGCGGTTCCAGAAGCATTATGTTATATGCATCCACAAGATGCAAAAGACAAAGGCCTAAAACAAGGTGGTCTATGCTGGGTTGAATCTCGTCGTGGTAGAGTAAAAGCAAGAGTTGAGACTCGCGGTAGAAATAGACCGGCACGTGGACTTGTATTTGTTCCATGGTTTGATGAAAAAGTATTCATCAACAAAGTATGTTTAGATGCGACGTGTCCTATGTCAAAACAAACAGACTATAAAAAATGTGCTGTAAAAATTTATAAAGCGTAACAAATTTAAAGGAAAAGGGAAGTATCGTTTTGAGCGAAAACAGACCTGAAACAAAAAAGAAAAAACAACCATTAAGTGATAGAAGAAAATTCATCCTTAATATGGCACGAGGTGTCGGTCTTGCGACACTGGGTGGTTTTGTATGGAGTGCATATGTTGATGAGGTCACGGCCTCTCAGCTTTTACTTCGTCCGCCGGGAGCCATAAAAGAAGATGATTTTTTACGTACTTGTATCAAGTGTGGACTGTGCGTTGAAGCATGTCCTTACGATACACTATTACTTGCCAAACCGGGTGATAACAAACCTCTAGGAACACCATATTTTATTCCTAGAGATATCCCTTGTTATATGTGTCCAGATATTCCGTGTGTACCTGTATGTCCGACAGGTGCGCTCGATGAAGCAAGTGTAACAACCGATGGTAAGCTAGATATAAACATAGCTGATATGGGTCTTGCTGTCATCGATAGTGAAAGTTGTATAGCTTTTTGGGGTATTCAATGTGATGCATGTTATAGAGCCTGTCCTATTTTGGGAGAAGCGATAACGATCGAGTATTCAAAAAATGAGCGCACCGGAAAACATGCATTTTTAAAACCGGTTGTTCATAGTGATGCTTGTACTGGCTGTGGTCTTTGTGAAAGAGCGTGTGTAACAGAAAAGCCGGCAATATTTGTACTTCCAAGAGAAGTTGCACAAGGAAGAGCCGGGGATTACTATATTAAGGGTTGGGATAAAAATGATGAGAAGCGCTTAGAAAATGCTTCTGAGATTAAAACAACCACCAATATTAGTAAAAAGAGTGCTGTGGACTCTTTAAATGACGGATTGGAGGATTTATACTAATGAATACTCTTTGGAATAATTACCGATACCTGATTTTAAGAAGATTTACCCAGATCTCTTTGCTGTTACTATACTTTGGAGCAAATGCCTGGGGATGGACTGTCCTTATGGGAAATTTGAGTTCATCTAGATTTTTAGACTTTGTACCGATGAGTGATCCGTATGCAGCACTGCAAATGTTAGCAGCAGGTGCGGCACTGGCAACTGATTTGCTTATTGGAGTGGCAGTTATCACTGTGTTTTATCTACTTATAGGCGGTCGCGCCTTTTGTAGTTGGGTATGCCCTATAAACATGATAACAGATGCGGCAAATTATCTAAGAAGAAAACTGGAGATTGACCGGGTTCAAAATAAACAGCCGGCATCAAGAAATATGAGATACTGGATATTAGCTCTGAGTCTGATTATATCTGCAATCATGGGTATAACGGCATTTGAGTTTATCAGTCCTATATCTATGGTTCACAGAGGTATTGTATTTGGTTTAGGTTTTGGTTGGGCAGCAATGCTTATCATTTTTCTTTTTGACCTATTTGTTCTAAAAAACGGCTGGTGTGGTCATGTATGTCCACTTGGCGGGTTTTATTCACTTATAGGTAAATTTAGTCTCATCAGGGTGCATCACTCAGAAGAGAATTGTACTTTGTGTATGAAATGTAAAACTGTTTGTCCTGAGCGTCAAGTATTGCATATGATTGGTAAAGAAAGTTTACCTGTACTATCTGGAGAATGCACAAACTGTGCAAGATGTATAGAAGTATGTGATGATGATGCTTTGGGTTTTTCAATCAGAAAATTAGCAGATAATGAAAAAACGGGAGAGTAAAATGAAAACAATAAGTAAAATAACAATTGGTTTAGCTGCTGCGGCACTACTAATTGTTGGTTGTGGCGAAGCTACTTCTGCAACACCGGCAAAAGAAGCGAAAATAGCACCAACTATATCTGAGGAGTCTTTAGGGTTAAGAAAGACTGACCTTTATCAAGAAGTTGATACAGCAGCAGCAAAAACAGAGTATGTCAATGCTGATCCGGGTACGAGCCAGAAGTTCAAAAGAGCTTTTCAAGATGCTCCACCTATGATCCCACACTCTACAGAGGGTATGCTTCCGATCAAAATCGGTGCTAACCAATGTGTTGGTTGCCATATGCCTGATGTTGCAAGTTCTGTAGGAGCAACACCGATTCCGGTTTCTCACTTTACAAACTTTAGACCAAAACATAAATTTGACGGTAAAAAGTTTGAAAAAAGTATTGATAACTATAAAAATGAAGTATCTATCAAAGAGACTTCTCACCTACAGGGTGCTAGATTTAACTGTTCACAATGTCATGCTCCTCAATCTCAAGGTAATCTTGCGGTTGAAAACACATTTGAAGCTGCTTATATAGCTCCAGATGGCGCCGAAAGATCACGATGGAGTGGAGAAGCGTTCACTGATGAACTTGACACTATTAAAGGTAGTGCCGCTAAAGTAACTGCAGAAGATATTAAAAATGCAGATTCACCTGCCGGTGTAAGTCCTTGGACACATCACTAAGCGATGGAGAGAAGAGAGCTTTTTAGCTCTCTGGCTTCATCTATTACTGGGAAAAAAAACAGTAAAAGCCAAGAGAGCATTATTATATTAAGACCGCCATATTATATGGAAGAATCTCTTTTTCATAATGAGTGTAGTAAATGTGAAGGAAAATGCGCCACTGTTTGTGAAGAAGAAATCATAAAAATCGCCAAGGATGCCACGCCCTATTTGGATCTCTCAAGATCCGGATGTACTTTTTGTGATGAGTGTGCAAAAGTATGTGAGTTTGGCGTTCTTAATCTGGAGTATAAAAGAGATATTGATGCTAAAATAACCATCAGTACAAAAGAATGTGTAAGCTGGAATGCTACAATGTGTTTTTCTTGCAAGGATCCATGTTTGGAAAATGCCATAGATTTTAAAGCTATGTTTATGCCAAGCATAGATGAAAACAAATGTACAGCGTGTGGATTTTGCATAAGCAGGTGTCCAACATCTGCCATTAAAATAGAGGTTTTACAATGAAATTTGTGTTAAGTTTACTACTCTCAGTTTATTCACTGTTTGCTCTTAGTATTCAAGCTCCGAGTGCACATTATGAAGCATTTGGCGGAGTTAATGATCTTGTATTAAATGACAATAAGCTTTATGCTGCAACTTCTTCGGGAGAAGTTGATGTTTTTGATGTGCAAACAAAAAAAATAATTGAGCGGATTAAAGTAGAGAAAATTCCTGATTTTATGGGAGATCTTGTCTATTCAAAAATTTTCTCTGTTGATGTGCTTCACGGAAAAGTTCTTTTACTTTCTCAAGCCCAACAAGGATACGCAAGGGCACATATCTATGATGGCAAAGAGATGAAACAGATCATTTCATATCAAGACTATCTTTCTATAGCAAAAGCAAAATTTATAGATGACAACACATTGCTTTTAGCTCTGCTCAGCGGTGATATCATCTCATATGATATTAAAAAACACAAGCAAAACTGGCTCTCACAATCTTCTGGAGCTAAATTTTCAGATTTTGCACTTGATGAAAAAAAAGAGAAGGTTGTCATAGCAGATGAGAGTGGTGATCTTCATATCTATAACACACAAGACGGTACGCTTTTTAAGACACTCTCGGGAAAAAATTTGGATAATGTTTTTCAGGTTGATTATAAAAACTCTATCATAGCAACGGCAGGACAAGACAGAAGGATGGTGATCTACAATACAAAAACACATAGTGCCTACTATAAATCGAACAAATTCATCATCTACAGTGTCGGTCTGAGTCCAAGTGGTAAAAGAGTTGCTTTTTCCAGTGATGAAAACAACAATATTACCCTCCTCAATACCCAAACAAAAGCTGTGATTGGTACATATGGCGGTAATACAATGACGCTTACACATATATTGTTTATTGATGAGAAAAAGTTTTTTGCCTCAAATAACGGCAAAGTCATAAACTTTTATAACATAAAGTAAAGGTGGATCATGCAAGAGTTTAATAGAAGCGAATTTTTAGTTGAAACAGTTGTTCCAGATGATGAGTTGATCATCTCAAGAACAGACCTTAACGGAATCATCACATACGCCAATGAGACCTTTTGTGAAATTAGCGGTTATGATATCGATGAACTGATAGGTAAACCTCACAGTATCGTGCGCCATCCCGATATGCCAAGTGCTACTTTTCGTGAGCTGTGGGAAACGCTGCAAAATAAAAAACAATGGGTTGGTGTTGTAAAAAATCTTCGTAAAGATACCGGCTTTTACTGGGTGGAAGCTATTGTTTCGGGAGTATATAAAGATGGTGAGCTTGTTGAGTATAAATCGCTTAGATCACCCATAAGTTATGAAAAAAAATTACAACATCAAAAACTCTATGATAAGATACGTCAACAAAACGGTGAAAATATCAGAAAAGTTATATACCAATAAATCAAAGGAGATAGAATGAATATATCAAGTATAGTAGTTCAAACATTACCAAAGTACTTAGATGAAGTTGTACAAAGTTTAAAAGAGTGTGAAGTGTGTGATTATCATCTTCATGATGAAAAAGGAAGAATCATTATCACCATAGAGGGTGAAGGTGTTGCCGAAGAGTTAAAAAAACTCAGAGTAATAGAAGAGATTCCTCATGTTGTTGCAGCTGATATGCAAATGGCATACAGTGAAGATGAACTCGATGCACATATGGAAGTTATCAACGGTTCTAACGCAGTTCCAAAAATGCTCAATGATGAGAACATAAAACCTGAAGATATCGTTTATAACGGCGATTTAAAGAAAAAAGACCTTGAAGGTTTTGCAAGAACTTTTGACGCTACGGGAAAAAAGTAAGATGGCTGTAGTATTTGAGTCAACAATCAAAATAGACGAACTTGGCAAGTGGTATATTGAACTCAAAGATACTGTAGATGATCGCGTTGAGATCTGTAAAGATATGCAAGAATACGCAGATAAGATCCAAGAGCTCGGTAATGACTACGGCGGAAATATAGATGAAGTCAAATGGAGCAAAGATGATGACGTCGCTCAAAATGTTATGAATGAGATCAGAGAAGAGATGGCTCTACAGCAAGCTCAAATAGAGGAGCAAACAGGCAAACCGCTCATCCCGGAGGATGATAAATAAAAAGATAAACTACTTCGAGTTTATCTCCTCTACCACCTTTTTTAAAGAGTTGAAAAAATACTCTACATCTTTGCAGGTATGTGTATAATGAAACCCTATTCTGATCCAGCCCGGCTTCTGATAAAACGTTTGATTGTCAGTAAAACCTAAAAGGTCATGCCCATATGGACCGGCACAACTACAACCTGCCCTTACCTGAATCTTATACTTATTAGAAAGTATCTCAGCCAGTTCATAAGGGTTAATACCATTAATATTAAAAGAAAATATTGCCAACTTTTCATGGCTCTCAAGACAATACAGTTGAATATTTTCAATATTTTCAAGCTCTTTTTTAAAACACATTTTAAGCTCTTGCTCTTTTTGGGCAATATACTCAAGCCCCACACTGTTTCTTAGTTCATATGCCAAAGCAGCTTTAATGAACTGAAGTATCCCGGGTGTTCCTGCATCTTCTTTACTCTCAACATCCTGTGTAAATATATGTGATGCACGAGAAACATAAGAGACGGTTCCCCCTCCTGCAAATGTTGGCACCTCTTCACAATCACACAAACTTTTTTTGATCACTAAAAGACCACAGCTTCCGGGACCCCCTAAAAGTTTATGAGGGGAGAGAAACATTGCATCATAGTATTTGGAATCTACATTCATATAGGGTGATGATGCAGCGGCATCCAAGCATACAGTTGCCCCATACTCCTTCATAACCGCGTGAATCTCTTTCACGGGATTAATAATACCTGTCACATTGGAAGCTACTGCAAAACTTCCAAATATCTCCCTGTCTTGATTTTTACTTAAATACTTTCTGAGATAATCAAGATCGATCGTTTGGTTCTTATTGAGTGGTATTCTATGCACTTCACACAGGGCTTCTCGAAAACTCACCTCATTGGAGTGGTGCTCAAAGGGTCCTATGATCACTAAAGGAAGTTTCTCTTTTTGCGGTTTTATACCATAGCGTTTTTTTGTTGCCGGTGGTATATAGAGTCCCATCAATTCTTGAAACTTCTTTATTGCCGCGGTAGCTCCCGTTCCACATGGAATCACATAAAAATCATCATCTAAACCCAATGATCTTTTGAGTGAAGCCCTTGCATCATTATAGTGGCGTGTTGTCAGGTTTGCATTGTAACCAACTTCTGAGTGTGTGTTGGCATAGGTTTTGAGTATATCTTGAAGTTTATCCTCTATTGGTGTAAAAGCAAGTCCTGAAGCAGTGAAATCTAAATAAAGAATACCATCTTCCAAGATAGTATTCTTTTTTAAATCATCAATCATCATAAAGACCAGAACTCAGGTACCGCTCACCCGTATCATTGAGCATAGTCACGATCACTTTGCCTTTATTTTCAGCACGAGCGGCAACAAGGCTTGCTGCATAGGCATTACATCCTGATGATATACCGACTATAAGCCCCTCTGTACTTGCCAATTTTCTAGAAGTTACCACAGAACTCTCATAACTTATTTTAAGGATCTCGTCATATATTTTTGTATTAAGCGCATCTGGCACAAACCCGGCACCTATACCCTGAATCTTGTGTGGTCCCGGTTGTCCTCCTGAGAGAACCGGTGATACATCAGGTTCTACTGCAATTATTTGGATATCAGGATTATGCTCTTTGAGGATCTCACCAACACCCGTCAAAGTTCCCCCTGTTCCAACAGCAGCTATGAAAATATCTATTTTACCATCGGTGTCTCTGAGTATCTCCTGTGCAGTCGTTGCTCTATGCACGGCGGGATTATCCGGATTTGCAAACTGTTGCAATACAAGTGAGTTTTCAGTCTCTTGGGCAAGTTCCAGAGCTTTATCTACAGCTCCTTTCATCCCTTTTGCAGGTTCTGTTAAAACCAGATCAGCCCCAAGTGCCGCCAAAAGTTTTCGGCGCTCAATACTCATAGAACTTGGCATCGTAAGTGTCAGGTTCAGTCCAAGAGATGCTGCAACCATCGCAAGCCCTATCCCTGTGTTTCCACTTGTAGGCTCAATGATCTTGGTATCTTTGGTTATCTCACCTCTTTGAAGTGCTTCATGAATCATGTTGAAGCCGATTCTGTCTTTTACGGAGTGTGAAGGGTTTAAAAATTCACACTTACCAAGAACTGTTGCACCCGTCTCCTGCGAGATCGCATTGAGTTGCACCAAAGGAGTGTTTCCTATAAGTTCAGTAACATTTTTTGCATAATTCATTGTTATTTCCTTTAAATACTGTAACAGATTTGTCTTGAAACAATCTGCTGATATTTACTCAAGTCAGCAAGAGAGATATCAAAAATCGCTTCAAGTTCTGTAGTTTTTTCTTTGTAAAACAGTGCCAATGCAGGATTTTTAATCTCTGAATCAACAATATTTAAATCACCTTCAAGTGCTACAAATATCTCTTTTATAGAGATATCTCTAGAATCTTTTGCCAGTGTATAGCCGCCATAAGCACCTCTCACACTTGTAACAAGTCCTGCTTTTTTTAAAAGTCCCAGAAGTTGTTCCAAATAGTTTTGAGGTATCTCTGCATTTTGTGAGATCGCTTTGATCTGCACAGGTTTTGCACTCTTTAGCAGATGCAATTCATACATAGCTGCTAGACCATACATCCCTTTTGATGAAACAAGTGCCACAAAACTACCCTAAAGCTTTCTCTAGATCAGCGATTAAATCATCTGCATCTTCCAAACCAACACTTAAGCGAATCAGCCCAAGTGTTACACCCGAAGCTTCCAAGTCAGCCGGAGGTACTTGCATATGTGTCGTACTTGCAGGGTGTGTGATGATAGATTTTGTATCACCGATATTTACAACTACAGAAAATATCTCGGTAGCATCAAGAATATTTTTTGCCTCATCAAAACCTTCAACCTCAAAACTCAAAAGACCCGATGCATAGCCGTTTTTAAAGTCACTCTGTACTCTTGTGTAGTATGGTGAACTCTCTAGCCCCGGATAATTTACTTTTTTTACTTTCGGGTGCGCTTCTAAGAACTGTGCAACTTTCAAAGCATTTTCACTGTGTCTTTGAATCCGTACACTTAAAGTCTCTAGTCCCTGAATAAATAACCATGAGTTAAACGGTACTGCAGAAGCTCCAATATCACGAATGAGTGAAAGTCTTACTCTAAGAGTAAAAAGCGGCAATGGAAGGTCCGCATACACAAGTCCATGATAACTCTCATCAGGCTCATTGAACTGGTAGTACCGTTTGTTGCCTATAAGTTTTTCATTAAGACCCTCACGCTCTACAATAAGACCACCTATAGCCAGACCCTGACCTGTGATATATTTACTTGCACTGTGAACAACAACATCGATCCCTTTAGTAAGTGGCGAATAAAGAATAGGTGTCGCCACTGTGTTATCACATATGGTGATGATGTCGTATTTGTTTGCAATCTCTGCGATTTTTTCAGTTGCTGAGACAGAGATATGAGGATTTGACAAAGACTCAAAAAAGATCGCCTTTGTATTATCATCTATCAATGCTTCAAGATCATCGGCATTATCACTGTCAAAGATTTTTGCAGTGATACCGAACTTTTTAATGGTATGTGTTAAAAGTGTTGTGGCACCACCATAAATTTTCTTTGCAACGATGATGTTGTCACCAACTTCTGCTAAGTTTGCTACAGCGTTAAAGATCGCTGCTTGACCACTCGATGTTGCTATGGCTGCCGCACCACCTTTTTCAACTGCTGCTATTCTGCTCTCAAGTACTTCTGTTGTCGGGTTATTCAGTCTTGTATAGATCGGTCCCAACTCTTTTAAAGCAAAAAGATTTGCCGCTTTTTCCGCTGTTTTAAAATCATAAGCAGTCGTTTGGTATAAAGGAACTGCCATTGTTCCAAAACCCTCCTGATTATACCCATGATGAAGTGCTAATGTTTCTTGATTCAATTTCGTTCCTTTATTTTTATTTCCAAAAGTATAGTATAAAAATATTTAATAGTCAAGTAATCTTATCAAGATACTTATTTTATCTCTATAAGATTACTCAACTTCTTTTACACAAAACATATATTAGACAAATAAATCAACATATGATACAATCCAAAATTCAAACAAACTCTATACAATCAGGAGCGTAGATGGAAGCAAAAGCAATAGTAACAGATGAGTATTTAGATCACAATGAGATTCAAGAACATCTCAAAAATGTTGAGTATATTATCATGGCGGCACCGGCTCCCTCTCAGTTCAAAGAGACACCTATACACTTCACTTTGTTTTTACATACCCCGCAAACACTGCCAAAAGAGATCCAAGATGCAGTGTTTGAGAAGTTCTTAAAGGAAAATAGTATTATAAATCCTACTCAGATAATGGCAAAACTGATGCCTGTGGGGTTTGGTAAAAGTCAACAAGAGACTCCCATGCCTTTACTTCTTGTAAAAAAAGAAGATCAATTTAGCATCCCCTCTACCCCTATGTTTGTTTTTGATTTTTTAGCAGACTCCGATAACTTCTTTGAGGCAAAGACACATGCACTCACAGGATGGACCTACTCATATGATCAAGATTGATACAGAGCTTCTATCTCTTCAACAGTTTTAGCGATCCTCTTTGAAAGGTTTTTACACCCTTTTGAAGTTACAAGTATGTTGTCTTCTATTCTGATGCCTGTTCCTCTGTATTTTTTAGGAGCATCTTTGTCATTTTCATCGATGTAAATACCGGGCTCAATAGTTAAAACCATCCCTTTGTTGAAAACAATCTCTTTGCCGTTTTCTTTTTTATACGGTGCTTCATCATGCACATCTATGCCCATCCAATGCCCTATGCCATGAGGATAATACTTTTTATGCTTTTGTTTTTTCAGAAGTTTTTTACACTTTCCTTGCAGTATGCCAAGTTTGATCAGCCCCTCACATAAGAGCTTTTCAGATTCTTTATGAAGCTCACTTCTTTTGACACCGGGTTTAATCATGCTGATAATTTTAAGTTGCACTTCTAACACCATATTGTAAAGCTTCTTCTGTGATGATGAAAACTTTCCACTCACCGGAATGGTTCTTGTTATGTCACTTGCATAGTATTTATACTCACACCCCGCATCAATAAGAATAAGTTCTCCCTCTTTGAGAAGCTTGTCATTACTCACATAATGAAGTGTATTTGCAGCATTACCACCCGCAACGATAGATGTGTAAGCATCACTGTATGCACCGTTTTTTGTAAAAGTGTACTCTAGTTCTGCTTGAAGTTCATACTCATACATCTGATCTTTATTGAGCTTCATAACTCTGTGATGGGCTTCTTGTGTTATATCGATCGCTTGTTGTATGCATCGCACTTCTGAGTTTGACTTTATAAGTCGCATCTTTTGAACAAGGAGTGCTACATTGCTCATAGTTGCTATATTTTTAGAGTATCTTTTGAGTATTTTTACTTTATTGTATTGCAAATTAAAGTCATAATAAAGAGATTTTGCATCTTGAAGATATGTTTTTAAGATATGAGAAAATTTTTCTATACTATGCACCTCATCAACTAAAAACTGCTTTTTTGCCTCTGTTTCACCAACTCTTTTTCCATGCCACAGTTCAAGTGCTTCATCTTTTTTTTCAACAAATAAAATCGTTTTCGTTTTTCTCTTTTTTCTGACAAACATCAAAGCAGAGTTATCTTCCGTAAAACCACTTAAATAGTAAAAATTACTGTTTTGTCTGTAAGGATATTCGGTATCGTTAGAGCGAATTTTTACTTCAGAAGCAAACAAGACCGCTACAGAGTTTTTACGAAGTTGTTTACAAAGTCTCTCCCGTCTGCTTTTATACTCTTTCTCAGTAATCATTGACAAATCCCGTTAATCCAGTTCATACTATCTTTAAACGCTTCACGCAACGCTTCTGTCAGTGCCTCAACGCCACCGTTTGCATCTAGTGTTTTGGCATCATGTGTATGTTCAAATGTTTTTGAACTGATCACTTTGGAAGTTTTCATATCGATAAGGGTTAAATTGTATTTTACTTTGACAAAAGATTTTGCTATATCTTTGTCAAAATATTGCATAAAATCTTCCAGAGTTATCTCCAGCAACCAGTCCGCTCTTCCAAGAGACTTATATCCCTGCACACTTTTAAATATCTGTGCTTCTCTTAAGGCCTCGGTAAACTCCTTGGTAAGAGCACGATTTGGAGCTTCATACCATTGTGCCTGTGTATAGTTGTAGAGTTTATTGTTACCCTCGGCATATTTCATATCTTCACTCATTAGTGAAGTGGGAGAAAACACCTTGGCAACTTTGAGCGTTTTATCCAAACATCCATTGGAAACTTTTAGAAGATCCTGTGATACTGTTACTTCTATAGCATATTTTGTAACAGGGGGTTGTTTGACACTACACCCAAAAAGCATAAAAACTAAAAATATCGCATATATATATCTCATACCTACTCCTCACCCGGACCTTTTTTAATCGCCTCTTCTTTAAAAAGGATATCACTTGGACTTCTCTCATAGTGATTGAGAGTATTTTCCAACTCTATCATAAGCTGCTGCATCTCCAAAAAAGTGCCATTCATAGTCGGTACCACTTCATCAGCGATCGCTTTGACATTGAACTCACCACTCGCTACGGCTCTTTTTATCTCATCCATCGATGCACGTATCCCCAAATAGCTATTCATAATAGAACCAAACGAAGTGGAAATTTTATCTTCCCAGAGAACACTTTTATCTATAAAGTTTTCAACTTTTGGAGCTATCTTGTCAAACTTCTCAGTGGCACTGTCAAGATTTTTCATACTACTTTGAAAATGGCTTATGGTTTTATCATCAAGAAGCCTTTCCATTCTTTGCATGAAACCTGCTGTTTTTGTTAAAAGCATTGTGATCTGTTCTTGATTTTCATCACCTAAAAGCTCTTCTGTCTTAGAAAGCGTTTTTGAAAGTTTTGTAGAGACTGTACCAAGAGACTTCTCAAAACGCTCAAAAAACGATGGTTCAGTTTTTATAACAGGGTACTCCTCCCCGGGTTTTGCTTCAAGAGGGGGAGCATCATTATCCCCAAGATAAAGGTTGATATAGCTCAAACCTGTAATACCCTGAGAAGTAAGCTTTGCAACCGTACTTGACTTAATCGGGGTTGATTTTAAGATGCTGATTTGCACCTCAACCTGTTCAGAGTTTTTCGGATTGATTCTAAGGCGGGTCACTTTCCCGACATTGATACCTCTGTACTTTACCGGAGCATCCAGATTTAACCCCAGCACTGATTCATTAAAATAGATATTATACTTTTTTACCTCCTCTTTTGCAGAAGGTTTTAATAACCAGTAGGTAAATCCAAACATTAAAACCAAGCCAAAAAGAACCATAAGCCCTACTGCCGTGTAATTAACCCGATTATTCATTCTTTGCCCTAAAAAAAGTTTGTATAAATTCGCTTTTTACAGAAGTGACCTCATCGAGAGTTCCTTCATACGCGATTTTTTTATTGTCTATAATTGCTACACGGTCTAGTGTATCATAAATCGATTGTAAATCATGTGAAACCATAACAATACTCAACCCGAGTAGAGATCGAAGATGTAAGATCAACTCATCAAATTCTCTTGCTGAGATGGGGTCAAGTCCACTTGTCGGCTCATCAAGAAACAACAATTTTGGATCCATTGCCAAAGCGCGTGCAAGTGCAGCTTTTTTCTTCATCCCACCACTTATTTGAGAAGGGTACAGTAGCGCATCACTTGAGTTCAAACCAACTATATTTATCTTAAACGCTACGATCTCATCTATCATTTTTTTAGAAAGATCTGTATATTCTACAAGAGGCAGGGCGATATTTTGTGCTATGTTCAAAGAGGAAAACAATGCTCCTGCCTGAAAAAGCACACCCCACTGGCGTCTCAGACTTTGCGCATCTTTATGTCTGATATTGTTAATTTTCAAGCCCAAAACCTCAATGGTTCCTGCGGAAAATTTTTGTAACATAACCATTTCACGCAACAATGTTGTCTTCCCACAGCCACTAGGACCCAAAAGACCATATATCTCACCCTCTAAAACATGAAGATTCAGCCCGTCATGCACTACCTTTTGACCAAAAACGGTTCTGACATCTTGTACTTTGATTACACTTTTCATTATATACCCAAATTAGTAAATAATACAGAGAAAACCGCATCACATACTATCACTGCAAAAATTGACTCAACCACACTCTTGGTTGTATTGAGCCCTATACTTTGCGTATCATTTTTCACCATTAAACCTCTGTATATACCGATAGTTGCAATTAAAAAAGCAAAGAACGGTCCTTTAAGAAGTCCAATAAAAAAATGTTTTGCCGCTACAACTTCACTCAGTCTGTCTAAAAAAAGCTCCGGTGTAATGGCAAGGTTTATATTTGCAACGATCATACCGCCCATAATACTCATCATATCGGCTATAAAAATTAAGATAGGCATCGCTATCACAAGGGCGATAATACGAGGCAATACTAAAAATATATAGGGGTCAAAGCCCATAGTTCTCATGGCATCAAGCTCTTGTGTGATCTTCATAGCACCTATCTGTGCGGTAAAAGCCGAACCGCTTCTACCCGCAATTACTATGGCTGTTATCAAAGGAGCAAGTTCTCTAAACATCGAGATACCCAACATATCTACAATAAATATATTTGCCCCATATATCTTTAACTGGTAAGCTGACTGATACGCAACAACAACACCAATCAGAAAACTTGTGAGCATTATGATACCCAAAGCCTTGATGGCACTCTCGTTGAGTTCAAAAGCTATCTCTTTATAACGAATATTTTTTATCGATCTTAAATAATGAAACTTCGTTGCAAACAACTCACCTATGAAAGCCATAAATGCTAAAAAACCTCTGTAATTATTGTAGCTGTTTTGCCCTAGTGTCTCAAGAAATGTTCTTTTTTTCCTATGTGGGATCTGTGTATATTTTTTACGCTCCTGTTTTACAAGTTCTAAGGTCTCTTGTATCTCTTTGTTGCTACACAGCAGCGTTACATTGTGGTTTTTGTACCTTGTGTAGAGTGCATTGATGAAAATAGAAGAAGCAGTATCCAAATATGTCAGTTGTTCAAGGTTGATCTCTATATTTTTGACATGAGAGATATCAATATCTTTCAACTGCGTTTCAAAAGTAGAGATATTATACAGGGAAAACTCTCCACTAAATTCTAAGGAGAGTTTATCATCTGTATAATTGAGGTGTAGTGTAGAATGATTCATATGAGTGAAATTAAAAATCTCTCTCTAATAATTTGTTTACTTTTAAAATGGTCAATATCCTGTCATCTTGTTTTCCAACACCATCGATCATAGAGTCATCACCTGCCATAGTGTCAGGAGCCGGACCGATATCGCTCTTTTTGATCCTGATCGCCATTGTAAGCCTGTCTATAACAAAACCTGCAACCTCGTCACCCTGTTTGAGTACAAAAAACCTTGTTTCTTCGTTATGTTTTTTTGCTCCTAGGCCAAACTTTAAACGAAGATCGATAAGGGGTATCACTGAACCACGAAGGTTAAAAACACCAAGAACATAAGCCGGGGTTTGAGGGACTCTTGTCCATCTGATAGGTTTTATGATCTCTTGTATCGTCAAGATAGGAACAGCATACTCCTCCTCACCTATTATAAATCCTACGAGTTGTACTATATCATCTGAATGGTCTATAGCCAGATTTTGTTGCTCACTCTGCTTGTCAATAATTTGCTTTAATTTATCACTCATTATAAGAACTCCGATTTAAAGTTTATATTTCTTTGTACCACGCTCGAGAGATAATCCCCCGAGTAAGGTTTTGTTATATACTCAACCATCCCAGATTCAACACCACGCATTCTGTCTGATTTACCTGTTCTAGAAGTTACCGCAATAAGAGGCAGATTTTTATATCTGTTATATTTTTTAATCTCATTGGCCAAAGTATATCCATCCATTCTTGGCATCTCGATATCTATTAGCATAGCATCAAAATTATGTTCACCCTGTTTTAGTATATTGAGTGCTTCTTGCCCGTCACTTGCCTCGACAAGATTGATACCGAGTGGTTCTAATGCTTTGCGCATGATCATTCTATCTGTTTTCGAATCATCAACGATCATAACTGTATAATCATCTGCTTTTGTTTTTTCGTGAGAATGTTGCTCTTGTGAGGAGTTGTCTGTCATTGCCGTTGATTTGACACCTTTTGCCATCTGCATAAGCGCTACAACATCAACAATAAGTGTCACGCCGCCATCTCCGCGGATAGTTGCCCCGGCAACCCCTTCGATACCTTTGAGGTAATCGCCCAGAGATTTAATAACGATCTCTTCTTGACCGACAAGTGAATCAACGATAAGTCCAAGCTTACTTGCACCAAGACCAAGTACAACAACATACGCATGTTCACTTGAATCCAGTATGCGCTCAACCTCAAAAATATCACCTATATGAACCAAAGAGAGAACCTCATCGCGAAGTCTCATTACAGAACGGTTTTCTACAGTGTAAATCTCATCTCTTGAGATACGAACAGTCTCAAGTACAGAAGCAAGAGGGATCGCATAATGTTCTTCTTGAACACCAACAAGTAATGCCTGAATGATCGCCAAAGTAAGAGGGATCTTAAGCTTCAAAGAGGTACCCACTCCAAGCTCACTCTCTATATCTATGATACCGTTGAGTTTTTCAATGTTTGTTTTTACAACATCCATACCGACACCGCGACCACTTACATTGGTAACTGCTGCAGCGGTAGAGAAGCCCGGCTTAAAGATGAGTCCAAACGCCTCTTTATCGCTCATCGTATCCGCTTCTTTTTCAGTGATGATACCTTTTTCAAGAGACTTGTTTTTCAACATTTCTACATCCAAGCCTTTTCCGTCATCATCTATCTGAATAACAATGGCATTACCCTCATTATAAGCTTTGAGCGATATTGTTCCTGTTTCGGGTTTCCCTTTTGCAAGACGCTCATCAGGCATCTCAATTCCATGATCGCATGAGTTTCTAATAATATGAACAAGGGGATCACCAATCTCCTCAACAATAGACTTATCAAGCTCTGTCTCCTCCCCCGATATTACCAACTCTATCTTTTTATCAAGTTCACGTGAAAGATCTCGAATCATACGCGGGAACTTGTTAAATACTTTACCGATTGGAAGCATTCTTGTCTTCATAACGGCAATTTGCAGATCTGTGGTTACAAGTGAGACTATCGAAACGACCTGATTGAGCTCTTCTAAAAACTCCTCCCCCTCATAACGCTCTTCGACATCATCATTTATCTTTATAAGTCTGTTTTTGGCAAGAACAAGTTCCCCTATAAGGTTCATAAGATGATCGAGTCTTTTAACATCCACACGAATAGTTTGCTCAACCGCTGCCGGTGCTCTTTTTGCCGGAGCAGCTGCTTTTACATCACTTTTTACAGCCTCCTCTTTTTTAGCAGGTGCAGGTGTAGGCGTTAGAGGAACCGGCTTTGATTCAGCTTCCACTTCCTCTTTTGGCTCCTCTTGTTCCTGTGCAACCTCATCCGGTGAAGGTGGCGGAGCCGGTACACTCTCCCCTGCAGCGATTTTAGCTTCACGCTTAGCTCTATCCTCTTCTTGTCTTTGTTGCAGAAGCCTTTCAATCTCTGCTTCTATCTCATCCGGATCCATATTTTCATAATCCGGCTCATCTTCATCTTCTGTAAGCTCTTCTTCCTCAACACTCTCTTGTGCCATTGGAGCATCTGAAACAGGTGTTTGCACTTCACCTGTTCCACCACTTACCTTGTCAAGTCTGGCAACACAAGCTGAGACATCTATACCTGAGTCTTCACTTGTATCACGGATCTTCTCTAGAAGTGTTTTCATAAGATCAACTGATTCCAAGATAACATCCATAATATCCGGAGTGATCACAAGCTCACCATGTCGCGCTTTATTCAGTACATCTTCCATATGGTGTGTCAAGTGTGTTAAAACATCAAAATTTAAAAATGAAGAAGCACCTTTTACAGTATGTGCAACACGAAATATTCCATTTAAAAGCTCTAAGTCTTCAGGGTTTGACTCCAACTCAACCAGATCTTCATCCAATTTTTCAACAAGTTCAAACGATTCAACTAAAAAATCTTGCAGTATCTCTTGAAATTCATCCATATTTACACTCCTATTTCATATGTGCACGAACAACACGTGCTACTTCATCATAAAAAGAATTTGCTTGAAACTTAACTAGGTAAGCCTCACCTCCGGCTTCTTTACCTCTGTTTTCACTAAAGTGATCACTTATAGATGAGTTGAAGATGATCGGTATATTGTTATAACGACTGTCATCTTTAACATTTGCGGCAAAATGAAACCCGTCCATCCGTGGCATCTCAACATCAGATATGATAATTTTCAGTTGATTTGATATGTTCTCACCATATGTAGCGTAAAGTTCATCCAATTTTTCCAGACCATCTTCACCATCAATCGCTTCTACAACACTAAAGCCCATTTTGATCAGTGCTTCTTTGACAATTTTTCTTGCGGTAGAACTGTCATCAAGCACAAGTGCATACCCTGAAAAACTCTCAAGTTGCTGAGGAATATTATCAACATCTGGTTCATAGAGTCCAAGATCTTGAACAACACTCTCAAGATCTAAAATAAGTAAGACGCTGTCCCCCTCTATCTTGGTAACACCGGTGATTTTACTGCCATCCAAACTTCCCGAACCACTTACAAAAGTAGCCGGTTCAATATCACTCCAGCTGATACGTCTGATCCGTTTTGCCTCATGTACGATAAAGCCGATCAAAACATTGTTAAACTCCGTAATGATGACTCTTGAGTTTTTCTCAGCATTTTCGGGTTGTTGAATTCCCATCCATTTTGCTAAGTTCACCACAGGTATCACCACACTTCTCAAATCAAATATACCCTCAATAAACTCAGGCGTGCCGGGCAGCTCTGTCAGGGAAGGCACACGAATGATCTCACGAACCTTCGATACGTTTATACCGTAGATCCCCTCATACACTTCGCCATCTTCCTCTTTTAAAATGCGAAAATCAACGAGCTCCATCTCATTAGAACCTACTTTTAGCGAATTATCTAAATGCATAGTTTTATCTCTCCTTAGAGAATATTTTCTCTTCTAATAACTCTGTTTGTGATAATTTTACTATAAAATATCTTTGATTGCACGCAAAAGCACCTAAATTGATATAGGTAGATTGATCAAATGTAAAGGTCTTGTTTTGATGAAAGTGCCCTTCTATAAAGTAATCGCAGCTATATTTATTTGCAAGTCTGTTATATATAAACTTCTCAAATCCCACAAAATCTTTACAATCATCTTTTTTGCTCAAGTAACTATCTAGCTTCTTAAAAAGTTTATGTCCCAAAAGAAGATCGATCAAGTTAAGCACCCTCAAAACAAAACTGTTGCGAATAACGGCCGTATATACTCTGTAGCTCAGATTACTTCCAAAATCACCATGGGCAAGCAAAACTTTTTTAGCGTTATATTCGCACTCAACAGGCTGTTTGCCGATAGGGAAAACTTTCATATTTGGAAATACTTTTTTGAGATTAAAGTCATGGTTTCCCTCAAGATAAAGCACCTCTATCGATGAAGATATCTTTTGTAAAAGCGTAAGGGCTTCTGAATTGATCTTTTGTGTATAAGGCACTTCATAAAACAAAGCGTCAAATATATCGCCCATCAAAATAAGCTGTGTGGGTTGTAATTTTTTTGAATCGATCTCTTGTAAAAAGTCTAAAAAAGCTGGACGAAGATGGGAGTAGTGCGCATCTGTTACAAAAAACGCACCCTCTTTTATTTGAAGATTATGGGACATAGGCTATATCTGGAATTCCTAAGGACTCATCAAATCCCATCATTATATTTGCATTGACAACGGCTTGCGAAGAGGCTCCTCGCATTAGATTGTCAATGGCGCTTGAGATAAACAAAACATTCCCTTTTTGTTTGACATAGATATCACAAAAATTTGTTCCTGCTACATTTTTCATATCAACAGGAGTATGACTTATGCGAACAAAAGGGCTATCTTTATAGTAAGCTTCTAAAGTACTCAAAGCATCAAAGTCAGAAGAAACCTGTATATATATGCTTGATATCATTCCTCGTGTTAGTGGGATAAGGTGGGGAACAAAATGAACCTCATCAAAATCGACTCCCAGTTTTTGAGCGATCTCGGGAGCATGACGATGCATAAGAGGGTTGTATGCAAAAAGGTTATCATTGACATTGACAAAATGGGTCACATCACTGAGTTTTTTTCCGGCACCGCTCACACCTGTTTTTGCATCGATGATGATAGGCGTGTGTGCAATACGTTTTTTCATAAACGGCAATAAGCCCAAGATCGCAGAAGTGGGGAAACAACCGGGGTTTGCTACGAGCTTTGCAGACTTGAGGGCATCTTTTGTGATCTCCGGAAGTCCGTAAACTACATGTTCTAAGTTTTGGCTATCGGTATGGGGGCAGTAAAATTCTTCATAGATATCTTGAGGCAATCTATAATCAGCAGACAGATCAACTACCTTGACACCTTTTGCTATCAAAGGTTTAACATATGCCATCGCTGTTTTATGAGGCAATGCTAGAAATACAAGTTCACATTCTTGCGAGATCTCATCGATATCTGTTTTAAGCACCTTACATTCATAAACACCCTTGAGTGAAGGGTGAAGTTCACTCAAAAGCACGCCACCTTCTGAGTTTGCCACATAAGAGAGTTTGAACTTTGGGTGCTTTATAAGTATCTTGAGCAGTTCAAGACCGGTATAACCGCTCACCCCGATAATACCTACATTAATTGCATTCAAAAACTATCTCCTGATATTTTACTTCATCGATCTCAAACTCTTTTTCTCCACCCGGAAGTTTTACCTTGACCTCATCCCCTTCCTCTTTTCCTAAAAGTTGTTTGGCAAGAGGAGAGTTAAAAGATATAAGCCCCATATCCGGGTTACTCTCTGCACCACCCACTATCGTATAAGTCACCTCTTCATCCGTATCCATATCTGTCATAACCACAGTTGAGCCAAAACTGATCTTTGAGTGCTCAAGCTCACTTGGATCTACTATTTGTGCATTTCCAAGAATTTCAGCAAGTTCTGCCAAACGGTTATCTATGTTTTTTTGTTGCTCTTTTGCTGCATGATATTCTGCATTTTCTTTCAGATCTCCATGTTCGAGAGCTTCCTCAATAGCCTTAACAACACCGGGACGCTTTATCTCTTTTAAGTCTTTCACTTCGGCTTGCAGTTTTTCGTAGCCAAAGAGTGTCATTGGTTCAACTTTTTGCATAATATATTCTCTTTTATTAAAATTTTAAATCTAAGAGATTATATCAAATTTTTTTACAATGAAGCAGTTTTTTGTCTTTATAAGCTTTACTTATTTTGATATTTAGCTATAATATTTCTTTTTATTACTACTTTTAAGGTTTTACTTTGCCAGAAACAAAAAAAAACAGCGGACTCCATAAAACAAATATTTTTAAACCTCTTTTGCTTACAGCAGCCATTATGATCGCTGTTTTAGCTGTTTACATACCCTATATAACCGACAAAAACTCTATTAAAACTATTACAGAGCACAGTCTCAATGCAGTCAAACAGATCAAACTCACCAGAGCTTACTATGTGGATAGTGTTGTAAAAGATATTAAAGAGTTTGCCCCCAATATAAAATTCAGCTATCAACATGAGGGGATCAACGGTATCATTCCACTTCCAACAACTGTTATTCATGACCTTAGTGGTATCTTCAGCGAAAAAACCGGGATAAAATACAACCTATACAGTGAATTTCCTTTTAAAAACAGAGCAGACAGAAACCTCACAAAATTCCAAAAAGAAGCTCTCTACTACACCAAAAAAAATCCTGACGGTATTTATGTTAAACGTGATGTGATGGATGGGGAACCTGTCTTGCGTGTTGCTGTCACTGACTTTATGACCTCTCAAGCATGTGTAAACTGCCATAATGCACACCCTGACAGAACATGGGAGATGGGAAAATGGAAACTTGGTGATAAAAGGGGAGTTTTAGAAGTGATCACTCCTATCGAAGAGGAACTTGCCGCCAACAACATCGTAAAGTACTCTATTTTAGCACTTATCGTTTTCATGATACTTCTGCTTCTTTGGTATTATTCTTATGTCTTTATTAAACGTGAAAGTGAGCTCTTTCAGACTATAGGCTCAACAAAAAAAGCCCTCAAACATGAAAAAAAGATCTCTACAACAAATGAAGCCCTTTTAGAGGAGTACAAAAAAGCGATTGATCTCTCTGCTATTGTATCCAAGACCAGTCTTGATGGAACCATCACCTATGTTAATGATGAGTTTTGTAAAACAAGTCAATACACTAAAGAAGAACTTTTAGGAAATAGCCATAGAATACTCAAACACCCGGATCAAGACCCCGATGAATACAAAAAACTGTGGAAAACACTCTTTTCAAAACAGGTTTATAGAGGAACATTGAAAAACCTCTCAAAAGGTGGCAACACCTACTACGTAGATGCCACAATTGTACCTATATTGGATACGGAGGGTGAGATTTTGGAATTTTTGGCTATTCGTTACGATGTAACAAACCATATTCAAGCCATTATCTATGCCTATACAGATACACTTACAGGTATCAGTAACAGAAACAAATTTGAAGAGGTTTTTGCGTATGAACTCAAACAAACCATACGCTACAAAAACTCTTTAAGTCTTGCAATTTTAGATATAGACCACTTTAAAAAGTTTAATGATGAGTTTGGCCATTTAGTTGGTGATGAAGTACTTATACTTTTAGCAAACACTGTCAAAAAGAGTGTACGCAAAACTGATCTGTTTGCGAGATGGGGTGGAGAGGAGTTTGTACTTTTATTTATCAACACCAACCTTGAGAACAGTATGATAGCTTTAGAAAAATTCAGAGTAATCATCGAAGAGATGCACCACGAAAAAGCCGGTAAAATCACTGCAAGTTTTGGAGTTACCGAGTACAAAGCAAATGACACGCTCGCTTCTATGCTTGAGCGAGCAGACAAAGCGCTCTACCAGGCAAAAGAAGATGGTAGAAACTGTATCAGAAGCTTAATGTAAAAGTTTACTTTTTTTCTTTCACACTCTTTGTCATAGAGGAGAGATTAAACTCTATGAGCTCTTTTTTGCACTCTATAAATAGGTCACACCCTTTTTTCTTTATGCAAAGGGCATCTTGAACATCTTTTAAAAGTTCTATTTTTTCATCTGTTTGTGGATCATAGGCTATAAGTGTTTCATTTTCGATCACAAAGAGCCTTCCACCTCCACATCCATCTCCTACGATCCCTTCACAGATCAGTTTCTCATCTATATCAAAACCATGAATCATCCAAACACTCCTCTTTTGCATCTTTTATATACTCATCTAGCTCTTTGGCATTGTTTTGTTTTAGTGCCAAATATGTCGGGTAACTATACTCTTTAAACATCGCTTTTTTTATACACTTACACAGGGTCGCATTATTTTCCTCTGTACATTCGGCAATAATTTTTTCTTTGTTGTTTTCATCCCATGTAATATAACTGTTGTAAAAGGGGATAGCTGTCCATATAAAAAACCCTAAAGTCAACGCTATGTTTGTCAAATACTCTTTTTTCTTTGTTTGTATATATTTCTTTACATCAAACCACATCAAAATCAAGAAAATTATCTCCAAAGAGATTATAAACCAATCACTATCCATAAAATCGAACACATCTCTCCTTTATTTTATTATTTTTTTAATTGCTTCAGCACACATTGTGAGGCCAAAGGTAGCGGTCACACCCATAAAACTGCCCTTCTCTTTTACTTTTGCCTCTTCTGAGGAAAAGATCACAGTGTATTTTTTCTTAAAACCGCTCTTTCTCAACTCATACCTTATCTTTGATCCAAACCTGTCACCATATGTTTTCCAGATATCACCAACCTGTACTTTTGTAGGATCTAAACGTTTTGCCGAGCCAAAAGAAGATATGAGTTTTTTATGGCACTTCTTTGCAAGTGCCAACTTGGCTTTGGTATCATCAATAGCATCTAAAACAAGATCGTATGGTGAGAAGTCAAAACTCTCAACCCATGCTTCATCTATACGAACGTTAAGCGTCTTGAGATCAGGATAGTGCTTTTTGAGTGCTTGAACTTTCACTTCGCCCTCATGAAGTTCAGACCACATCTGACGATTTTGATTACTCACATCATAGGTATCAAAATCTACTATGGTTATATCTGAGATGCCGCTTCTTATCATGCAATCAAGGCAGAAACTTCCAACACCGCCAACCCCTAAAAGCAGTATTTTAGCATCTTGCAGTTTTGCAAAATCATCTTTGAGTATGAGCTGTATGCGTTGATATTTCATAGCCACTCTTGTAGCTTTGACATACTTTTATATGCACTCATATCCAGCTGTATGGGTGTGATTGAAATAAACCCTGACTCTATTGCCTCATAATCACTTAAACCTTCTTGTCCCTCTCTTGGGCGAAATGCCAAAGGGTGCAGCCCAAGCCAATAGTGTTCTTCTCCACGTGGGTTTCTATGCATATGGGAATCATTCGCATAAAACCGGTACCCTGCATAGGTCACTTTCATTTTTGCTTCTTGAACTTCTGGAGGTATGTTGATATTTAAAAACTCTCGATGAGGGAGAGGAAAAGTACCGTTTTTTATTTTTAGTACGATCTCTTTAATTGTTTTAGATGCCAAGGAAAAATCTCCATCAGGGTTGGTAAAATCCATAACTTGAGAGATTGCGATAGAGGGGATATCATGGAGCACACCCTCCATTGCTCCCGCTGCCGTTCCTGAGTATGTAATATCTTCACCCATATTGGAACCTCGGTTGATACCGCTGACAAGCAGATCCGGTTTACTATCACCAAATATGGAACTCAAAGACAAATAGACACAATCACTCGGTGTTCCATCATCAAGCTTATAAAAATCATCATCAACACTTACAAATCGAAGTGGACGAACAAGTGTCAAAGAGTGTCCACAGGCAGATTTTTCATTGGCAGGTGCAACAACGACCACACGCACATCTTCCAGCTGCCTTAGCGCCTCTACTAAACTTAACAGCCCTTTCGCTTCATAGCCATCGTCATTTGTTACTAAAATTGTATAACTCAAATATTGTCCTTACCCTTATGGGAGTACTTTTTTTATTTTAGAAGTGTATTTTAGCATTAATGTTTTAAAAAAGGTGACTTAACACCTAAGATACTTTTGAAGCATTCAAATAGCCTGACCTACTCTTTGATTTGAACGATCTTTTCTTTGACATATTTTGCAACTGATTTCAACTTGATATCGTTATACTTCTTTTTCCAAGTTGGCATATCATCTTTATAAGTTCCCCAATAATGACCGCCAAATTTTGCATAAAGAAATATTTGCTCTTGCGTTAAAAGCGTTCTGGTCAAATTATATGGGTATATAAAAATGTTTGAAGATTTTGATTTTTCAACATACTCACTTTGGCCATTGCCTGTTTTACCGTGACACAAACTACAATTCCTTTTAAATATCTTCTCTCCAACTTTTAACATGTTCTTTTTATCGTTTTGTGTAACTTTTTGAGATTCATTCAAAAGCTTCTGCACCTTTGCGTCTCTGTTTGCATTAAACTCTTTAGAGATAAAATATGCCACAGCTTCTATCTGCTCTTTATCATACACATACTTCCAAGCGGGCATAATATCTGTGTGAGCTCCCCAATAATGAGCCCCTTCTGATATGATTTTAACAGACTGCTCCTGCGTTAAAATAGTTTTACTCAACTTTCTTGGTTTAACGACTAGTTGCATATTGGGATTCGTGTTGCCGTCAACTCCATGGCAGCTAATACAAGTCTCCTCATAAACAGCTTTTCCTATCCTATAGCGTTCATCTTCTTTATGTGAAGATCCGTATAAAGACAAAGATACTAAAACCAAAGTGCTTATTACTCTTTTCATTGTTCACCTTTTTTTAATTTTTCATTGATATATCCAATATCAGGTTTAATGGTATAGTCATCATACTTAGGTGACCAACCTGACCTAGCCTCTTTTTTTTATATTCTTATATGTTTGTTCTTCATTTAAGATTGTTTTACTGAAATTTCGTGGCTTTACAATAAGGCGTAGTCGTATTTGTACTTTTCATCTTCTCCATGACGAGAAACACAAGTTTGCAAATAAAGTTTTTCCCCTATTTCAAACTTTGTTGTATCGGCAAAGAGAACTATAAACTGTATTAAAAATATAAAAAAATTTCATGAGCACTCCTGCAGTGAAAAAGGATGAACTAAGCATCCTCTTTATTGTTTATTTGGCGGTAACTTCCAAAAGCATATTTGGATGGATCGCACACTCTACACTAAATGTTCCGGCTGATTTTACAGTCACACTTGCATTTGTCCCTGGAGATTGCATCCCGATATCAAATTCATTTGCTTCATCATCAGTGTATGCATTGTGTGCGAATGGGTCAGAATTTTTAAATATCAGTGTATCCCCTACTGCCACAGTGATCTCGTGAGGAATAAAGGTCTTCCCTTTTTGATCTATAACATGATCTGCACTAAAAAGTGTACTCGCTGCTAAAACGGCAACTAATAATATTTTCTTCATTGTATCTCTCCTTGATTATTGTGGAAATTTTGTTGGTATTGTAAGATCCATATCCGGACCTGTTAAGGTATGCATAAAAGCAACGACTTTATCTATCTCTTCTTTTGTCAGATGTCTATCCACTATAGATAAAGACTTATTTTTTACATTATGCTCAAAACGGCCGCCACCTGCACAAATAGCTGTTGCTTCTTCTAAAGTTTTTACACTTCCATCATGAAAATATGGAAATGATTTTGCCACATCACGAAGTGTCGGTGTTTTCATGACACCATACCAGGCAGCTCTCATTTTCACAAGATACCGACCCAACTCTTTTCCTTGAAGTTCACCATCATAAAGACCAATATTGTGAAAACTTCCATCTGTAAAATTAAATCCGTCATGACAGTTTACACATCCGGCTTTACCTGTAAAAAGATCAAAACCTTCTTTGGCTTTATCAGAGATAGCATGTTTATCACCCTTTGCATATTTATCAAATGGAGACTCTGTAGAGACCACCGTTCTCTCAAAAGAAGCTATCGCTTTTGCCAATGTCTTCTCTGTTATACCCTCTCCAGGATACGCTTTTTCAAAAAGATCCACATAGCCTTTAATGTTTCTAAGTTTTGGAAGTAACACATCCAAAGGCATGTTCATCTCAACATCCGCCTCTATCGGACCAAGCGCCTGCTGCTCAAGAGTTCTTACTCTTCCATCCCAAAACTGACGATTTTGATATGCCGTATTGAGTACTACAGGTGAATTTCTAGGTCCTACACGCCCTTCTACTCCCACCGCTTTTGCTGTTGGCTTTTCATCAGTCCAGCCACGTTTTGGATGGTGACAGGTTGCACATGAAACCTCACCAGAGGAGGAGAGTCTTGTGTCAAAGTACAACAATTTTCCCAGCTCTATTCTCTCCGGTGTCAGTTTATTATTTTTAGGCTGTGGCACCTCACTAGGACGTAACCACTTACTCATATCCTCTGTTGCAGATACACTTGTAATTGCCAATGTTGCAACCAATGCGCTCAATACTAATGTACGAATCATTTTCAACTCCTTTTAAATTAACACTATTTTATCACATTGTACTTTTTTTTGATAACTTTTTTATAATAAAGTACCATTTTTCACTATATATATAACAAAAGGTAACGAAGTAAAGAAAATAAAAATACTATACCAAAATATTATGCGTTTATAATCAAATTTCACAAATGGATACACCACCGTGGCAAAGGCATAAAATGTTGCAATGAACAAAGAGGAAAATATAAAATAACCTACATAATAATAATCAGACTGCAACATACAAAACGGACATTTATGGGTGGGAAGCTCGTAAATATAGATCCCAAAATCATATATAACTGTATAGTAAGCGATATACACAAAGAGTATGCTGCTTATCAACAACAAAACTTTATTTTTCACTAATGCACTTACTACTATACCTATATATACTAGGTAAAATACTCCTAGCAGCTGAAAAAAAGATAATGACAAAAGAATATTTTTAGACTCATTATTTTGTGTATATATACTAGAACAACAAGATACAGGTTCTGCTGTACTTAAGGTGGTGAAAAATTTGACTTCTAAAAACAATTCTATTAAAAACATCACATAGATAAAAAGAAAAAACCATAGTTTATATGTAAAATAAGGGCTTCGAGGAACTTTTTGATCTTGTTTGTTTAACACCATCCACAATAAAGCAAGCATTATGACGATAAGTTTTAAAAAAAGTGTCATTTCGCCATAATCATTGGAATTTAGTACTCCGGCTCCACACATAGCACCGGGTACAATAGTAGAAAGTTCATTGAGAGTATATGTAAAAAAGGGTACTAGCAAGATCTTAATGAGTAAAACAACCTGTATGATTACAATAACAAGGTATGAGTGCTTTTCAAGAGTATATTGTAAAGCAGTTGTTGCCCCTTTTTTATAATGAAATAAGATTTTTAGTGCATACAAACAAGCAACACTAAGTATAAAAAATAATACAAACTGGCTAAAGAGGAGTACACTTACCTCTAGTGAAAGTAAAATATCACTCAATTGTGCCCTCATTCATTTTATAAAATCTATCCACACAATCCAGTTCTTCAAAAAGCGGATCATGTGTTGCAATGATGATAGTTTTGCCAAGCTTGTGTAAAGTTCTTATGATCTCAATAAACTCTAAAGAGTTCTTTTTATCCAAACTTGCCGTAGGTTCATCACAAAGTATAATAGAAGGATCATTCACCAAAGCTCTTGCAATAAGACAACGCTGCTTTTCACCACCCGAGAGGGTAAAAACTTTTTTATTTGCCTTATGCAGTATATTTGCTTGTTTTAGGGCACTCTCAATCATATTCTCAATTTTTGATGATGAAAGATCATTGATAACCAAGGGTGCAAGCAGGTTGTCTCTTACACTTAAGCTCTCAAACAGATGAAAAGACTGTGTCACATACCCTATAGTCTTGTTTCTATAATGGGAAAGATGATAATCAGAGAAACTTACAATATTGTTTCCATCTATCTCAACGCTACCGCTTGTGGGGCGCATAATTGCTCCCACAATAGAAAGCAGGGTTGATTTTCCACTTCCGCTGATGCCGCTAAGCACTACACATTGCCCATCTTCTATGAGTAAAGTAATATTGTGCAGTGCATGAAACATCTCTTGTGAAGCGTGTGTAAAACTCTTGGATACATTTTTCATAACTATCAACGCATCACCTCCACGGGTTCTTTCATTGCTACCCGCCAGACAGGAACAAGTATGGCAACAATAAAAGGGATAACAAAAAGCAAAAATATCAATCCAAGCACTTCCATATTTATATTTGCTATAAAGCCGGCACTATGGGCGAGGTTTTGACTTCCTAAAAATATATCTCTTAGAAGTGGTGCATTTAGATAAAATACAAATACATATGCAAGAATCACACCAAGTAAATACGCAAACAATGCCACCAAAAAGTTTTCACCGACCTTTAGCCATATCACTTCATTGATCCTCCAACCAACCAAACGCAATATGGCAATCTCTTTAGCGTCAACATGGCTGATCATTGAGTACCTTTGGTATAAGATAAGAAAAAAAGTCATTAAGATCACTATATAAAAAATTAAAAAGATACCCCCTTTATAGTTGAAAAGATTTGCATAATATCTTTTCATAGCACTTTTTTCTATGATCCGCATATTAAAATGTGAGATAATCAACTTTCTTTTAATTGTTTGTACCTCTAAAGGGTTTGCAATATTAAGAACTATGTCAGTAACATAACCATCTTCAACACCCAAAACTTTACGTGCTTCATCTATATCCATAAAAATAATGTCATTTGAAATGATCTGTGTCTCTTTTGGTAAAACGTCATAAATATACACTTTTTCTTTTCCGCGATCAGGCGGTCTAAAGATATAGTAATCGAAATAATGGTAATAATCCAAAAGCTCTTTGACACCCTCCCCTATGATCATGTTTTTTTTACTTAAAAATTTATCTACATCTATGGAATTGATCAACTTTTGTAGTGCCTGAGTAGTGTGCTCATCAAAAAAATCGATGCCTACAATTAAAAAGTACTCCTCAGCAGGCTCAAAAAAGTGAACACCGTAAACACGTGCTGAGACATTTTCAACACCATTTATCTGTGTAAACTCATCTATCCAGCTCTCAGGTGTACTAAGAGCTTTTCCGGCTTCATATCTTTGCACGACAAAATCTGCTTGAGCATCGAGTGTAAGGTCGATCTCTTTTTTTATAGAAGTCGAAATAAAAAAAAGTGATGCCAGCAAAGCCACGACAACAGTTGATATGATAAAGATACTTATATGCTTGTTTCTATATGTCACTAACAGCAAAAGTAAAAAATGTATGAAGTTTTTATTTGGCATAGACAAAGTCCATATACCTGTATGGCGTCATGCCAAGATAAATATAGTTTGAATAATCACCATAATAAAAAATGCGATGCTCAAGATATGAAGTAGAGAGTGCTATGCCCGGTAGCTGTGTCAATTCACAAAGAGCCTGTACCTGCTCTGTATGAACTGCTTCAGAACTATTTTTATGGAGTACAAGAAAAAAGAAAAGAGATACTAGCACCACTAAAGCGATGCTAAAACTACGCGTTAAGTATGTCATAGGGGAGTTTTTATACTTTAAACTCTTGTAAGCGTAGTTGTAATTGTTCTGTCATCTCATTTAAGTTTCTACTCACTTTTGCAACGATATCAATACTTGCTATATTATCATTAGAGATACTGCTTACATGTTGAATTTTATCAATAATACGATCTGTTTTTTGTGCGTTATCACGGTACCCATCCAAAATATCTTCTGACATTTTAGATGATTGAGACATAATATTTACTGTTTCATTGATCTTATCTCCAACCTGTGTTGAGATCACAGCAAGCTCTTCGATCTCTTTAGAGTTTTGATTCATCTGTTGTGAGCTGTCAACAATTGCCTGAACAATTACATTGACCGTTGCATTGATCTCTGTGAGTGATTTTTGTGTTCTCTCTGCCAGTTTTCTAACCTCATCAGCGACCACGGCAAATCCTCTCCCATGTTCACCGGCTCGAGCTGCTTCTATGGCAGCATTGAGTGCCAGAAGGTTCGTTTGCTCAGCGATATCAGAGATAACATTCAACACATCTTTTACCTGTGCTGCATCATCTGAGAGTTGTGAAAGGGAACCGGCAAGTTCAAGCTGTAACTCAGAACTATCTTGCACCTTGTCAACTAAAACCAGTATATCTTTTTGTGTAGCTTCCAGATTAGTATTTGAGCGAATAATATTTTCTTTTCCAACCTCTGCTTCTGCAATAGCTCTTGTCAGATCCTCTTTAATGATACTCGTATCACTGACAACATCTTTAAGTTCATTATTTTCAGTTTCTGAACGCTCTTCAACCTCATGTGCAACTTTTGCCAAGCGATCAGCCAAAGTAGAGTTTTCAGAAGATGTACTAATAACACCTGTAAGTACAGTCTGCACTTTTTCTATAAAGCCATTAATATAGTGGTTTGCCTCTGCGATCTCATCTTTGGAGCTTGTGTCGAGTCTGATGGTAAGATCACCATCTCCCCCGGTAAGATCCTTAGCGGTTGCGATCAATCTTTTTATAGGCGAAACTATACTGTTTATAAGAAGTATAATTATAAACACCATAAGTGCTCCAAAAGTAAGTTGCACCATCAAAGATACCGTTTCCAAGGAGGAGATACGATCCTCTAAAAGTGGAGAATAGGTATCGAGCATCTTTTTGAAAAGTTTTTCGTTTTTTTCTGAGATACTGTTCATTTCACCAAGTATCCCTTTACTTGAGTCTAAACCTTTTTTCTCCGTTGCTTTTGCAAATGCTATAAAACTTTTTTTATAATTTTCTAAATTTTTTTTAATATCTGTTTCACTTTTAAAGTTACCATCAATAAAATAGATCAGAGCATTGTAGGAGCGTTTAAATTTTTTCACATATTTTTTGTTGTGTGTCAGCATAAAACTTTTTTCAAGGTTTCTAAGTGTAAGCACCATAGAAAATATATCTTGGTTTTGTAACCTTTTTGCATTTATCTCTGCTTTTTTAACAGCAGCGTTGAGTGCTTTTTTAAGCCCTTGCTTGTTGTTATAACCTAAAGTTTTTTGAATATCCACCACTCTCTCAAAATTATTTTTAAATAAAAGAAAGTTGTGCCCCAACTGTTCTACTATGCTTGTATCTATTCCAAGATCTTCTAGCTCTGTCTTAAACTCTTTTGTGCTGTTGATAATATTTTTATATTTTTTTTGGAAACTTTGTTCATATTTGGCATCTTTATACTCTAAAAAATTCTTTGTATCCTGTTTGAGTTGTTGAAGATCACTATTGAGCTCAAAAATAGACAACTTCGTATTTTGCAACTGTTCACTCTGCTTCAGCATATAACTCACAATATAGATGTTGACCAACACAGAAAGAACAGAGATAGCCATCACGCCAATCAGCTTATTTTTTATACTCATGCAAAAGCCTTAAATTTGATTAAAATGTAATAATTTGTACATTGTACCTTTATGTATTTTACTTTTAACTTAAAAAACTGGCATAAATAATGCTAAACAGTCATTTATGAAACACTTTTTGATCATCTTATTTTGTTATATACACCTCTATGCTGTAGAAGTTACACCATTGGAAAATGCTTATAACGACTTTACTACCCAAATAGACAAGATATCTGCAAAGTTGAGTGTTCAAGAGAAGCTTTCTTTGTACTATTTAGGATTATCAACACATGAAAAAATCCTCCTGTCACTGCTCGAAAAAAAAGCGAAATTCCAAGAGATACAACAACTTCAAAAGGAAACGTTAAAACTCTTCTCAAGACTTCATGAACACAACAACACTCTTGACACACAAGAGATAGAGCAACTCAGAACTTCCTACCTAGCGATAATAGATACTGCCCAATCACTTTTTGTGCAGGTCTCAAACATACAGCCTCAAGAAAAATCCAGTTTCATTCTCTCTCTTGTTTTTGTTTTATTTCTTTTGGCATTTGCTGTATTGTCTCTTTTCTTGTTTTTTCAAAAGAAAAAAATATATTCTATGCTCACTGATATGAAAATGCACTATGAAAAAGAACTCTCCAATGCCAAAGAGCAGTATCATTCTTTAAAACATGAAAATGATCAACTTCTCTCTCAGAACAAAAACTTACAACACAGCCTACAAACTGAAAAAGATCGTTTAGCCCAATATAAAAATGAGACTTTACAAACGCAAGATAATGCGACACAACAGATAGCTGATATAAAAACACAAACACAAAAAAGCATATCTCATCTACAAAACAGTATGAATACGCTTCAAAAAGAAAAAGATTCGCTGAGTGCGGCACTAGATCTGTACAAAAGTAATGAAGATCACAATCAACAAACACAAGAGATGTTAGTTGTACTGCAAAGCAAAAGCAACAATATTTTTCAAATATTACAAAATATCTCTGATATTGCGGACAAAACAAACCTTCTAGCACTCAATGCTGCCATAGAAGCGGCTCGAGCCGGTGAACATGGAAGAGGTTTTGCCGTAGTTGCCGATGAGATTAGAAAACTCTCAGAAGCAACCCATACAACACTCCTCGAAGCAAAAACAGATATCTCCTCTCTTGTAGAGAGTATTTCAAACCTTGAAGGAAACGTAACTACACAAACT
>JALWLL010000030.1 GCA_026996295.1 Sulfurimonas sp. | reverse complement strand
ATCTTTTCAAGAAATATGCTCATCTATTTTGACACCAAAACAAAAATAAAAGCAAAAAATATCTTGGAGAGTTTACGCACTGACGACTCTCAAGAGATCTTTTTTGGTCATGCCGACCTTTTTTAAAGGCTATTCCCAGTCCTGAAACTTGGAACTGTTATGCTTGTCTTTTTTGTAGCGTTTTGCATTTTTTGACTTATCAAGCTGATTGGAGCTGTAAAGCAGATCATTTTTGATATCCTCTATCTCTGTTGATGAATCTTTATATGCTATCATCTTCTGAACAAGTTTTTGAAGATCTTGCAACTCCCCTTTGTACAGAGGGATGCTATCGACTCTATTTAAAAGTTTCAAAGCATTGCCAACTTTTTTACTATACCCTTCACTTGTCAGCTCAGATGTGTTGGCAAGATAGGAGATCATACTCTTGTGAAATCTCTCTAACGCCCTGATATAACGAAGCCTTGATGCATTGTCGATCGCTTTTTTGGATGCTGCCATTTTATACCTATTATTTATTTAATGCTATAATTATACACTAAATACAATTATGGAGTAAAAATTGAAAAAGATTTTTTTGTCCCTGCTTATCCTTGCGTCCTCTCTCTTAGCAACCGTTATCAACGAGTATCCATCTGAAAAACTACTCAACTCAAAAGTACCCGTAGTAGATATACGCACTCCCGGTGAGTGGAGTTCTACAGGACTTTTAAAAGGTGCTATCCCCATTACATTTTTTGATGAAAAAGGTAACTACAATCTCAACTCATTTCTCTCAAAACTCAAGTCTAAAGTAGATACAAGTAAACCTTTTGCCCTTATCTGCCACTCCGGATCAAGAACCTCTGTAGTATCTGAGTATCTCTCAAAAGAGCTCGGTTATGATGTGATCAACCTTACAGGGGGTATGATGTACGTGGAAGCAAAGCACCTGCCTATAATTCCCTATAAGTAATGCCCACATTTGTAAAATTTTTATTTTATTTTACCCTGAGAGTGCTCATAACCTTTAGCGTTTTGGGCTTTTTGATCTTTATTCTTTGGGGAGCGCTCTACCTTATGCTTTATTAAAGAAGTGATTTGATGACATTGCTGACACCCTGATGCAGGTTGTATGTGGCAATAGGAAAATCTAAAGACTCTTTTTCAAGTACAACGCTGTTTCTAGCCAAATATTCTCCAAGAAGTTGCAACTCTATCTCTTCATATTTTTGACACGCTTCATCACTCAAGTGTGTTCGTTGCAGTACACCAAGCTCATTGGAGGTATAAAGAGTAAAAAAAAGTGCTTTAAGACTTACAAAATCATTCCATCTGAAAAACAACTCCGGAGTCAACTCCTGCTCATACTCACCCTCAGGGTTAAAAAGAAGATCCTTATCTCTTAGGGGGATCAAAACACTCAGTATAGCCGATGAGAACGGTACAACCTTATCTGTCCAAAAAGGAGACTCATTTCTACTTTGCAACTCTTTGTCTAACACCTCTACTATCTCTGCAAGTGACGCTTTTTTAAATAGTTCATAACTTTCTTGTTTCATAGATACTCTTTTATATTTGTATTTGCATAATCATACCTTTTTAGTATAATTGCATTTTTAAATGGGAGAGATATTTTGAAAATCAATAAAAGTTTAATCACCAACCTTACAGCTTTACTTCTGATACTTATATCACTCATCATAGAGGTCAAATACTCAGGCGTTTTTTTATACGCCGGATTGTTTGCTCTCTCTGGAGCACTCACCAACCAACTCGCCATCCATATGCTCTTTGAGAAGGTACCTTTTCTTTATGGTTCGGGTGTCATTCCGGCGAGATTTGAGGCTTTCAAAGAGTCCATAAAAAAACTGATGATGGAACAGTTTTTTACAAAACAACAACTACAAAACTTCTTTACCAAAGAGGAAAAGAAACTTGATTTGACGCCTATCATAGAAGCAACCGACTTCTCACCTGCGTATGATGCACTGAGTAAAACTGTTATGGAGTCCTCTTTTGGTGGTATGCTTGGTATGTTTGGAGGAGAAAGTGCTCTGGAAGGTTTAAGAGAGCCTTTTTCACTCAAGATGAAAGCAGCTGTTATCAAGATAGTAAATTCTGAGGCATTTAACGATACACTTCAAGCACATCTCACAGACTCGTCATTAAGCGATGATCTCATACATTCCGTAGAGAGCATTATAGATGACAGGCTCCAAGAGCTTACCCCACAAATGGTCAAAGAGATCGTTCAAAAACTCATCAAAGAACATCTGGACTGGCTGGTTGTATGGGGTGGAGTCTTTGGTGGGCTTCTTGGATTAGTGAGTTCATTTTTACTACACAACTTCTAAGACGTACCAAGCAGATCGACCGGTCGTGAAAAATAATATCCTTGAAACTCATCAACACCATATTGTTTGAGCAGTTCAAAAACCTCTTTGTTCTCGACATACTCGGCAACTGTTATGATATCAAGATCCTTTGCAAATTTGACTATGCTTTTTACAAGTATCTTAGACTCTTCATCCGTTAAAATATCGCGTATCAAAGAAGCATCGATTTTAAGATAATCCGGTTTGAGCTTGAGGATATGGGAGTAGTTGGAATAGCCGCTTCCAAAGTCATCAATAGCTATGAGTACACCTATTTTTCTGAGTTTTTCTATCACTCGGCTTATCTTGTTAATATCGCCGAGATTTTCTTGTTCAAGTATCTCGATAACCACTCTGTTTGGCGAGTCAAACTTGTGTATACATTCAACGATAGTCTCCATGATACCTTGGTTAAAAAGATCACTTGGGTAAAGGTTTATAGATATCTTTTCATCTCGGCTGACAAAAAATAAAAGACTCTGACGAATAACTCTCACAGCTATCTCACCATACAAGCCATTTCGTTTTGATATTTCTAAAAAAGAATCAGGGTAGAGTATGCTTCTTTTGCCGTTGTTATACTCCAAAATCCGCACAAGAGCTTCATGCTTGATAAACTTCCCGTTTATGTCGGTAATGGGCTGAAAAAAAGGTATAACATTGTAACACTCCAGCGCATCTTTAATGACACGCTTTGTATGTAAGATATTTTCAGACCTCTCTTTCGTGTCCACTTTTTTAGAATATTTTAAATACGGCACAGATCTTTCTTTTGCCTTTTTAAGAGCCATTTGTGCCTCTTCAAGGGAAAATGAGTGATCATACACCCATCCGCAGTGGATATCGATTTTTATAATTTCATTGAGATTTTCAAGTTTAATCTCGAGTTCTGAGACCTCTTTATGTAAGGTATCAAGGAGCTGTAAACACTTTGTATCGTCATAACTGTTACTATACTTTAACATAACAAACTCATCTGATGATATGCGAAAAGGTTTATAACCGTGCTTGGAAGCAAACTTTGCATAGAACTTGGCAAACTCCACTAAAACCTTGTTGCCAATCTCCACACCATAAAGCTCATTTATGATGCTAAAATCTTTTATATCACTTATGATCAAAATTGATTTTTTGTTTGTTAAGAGTGTATCATTAAGTGCGAAACGATTTTGCAGTTTTGTTAGTTGATCTACATACAACTGCTCTGTAAAATACTCCAAAACCCGAGCAAAACCTTTATGGAGCACATACCCTATGATAAATGACATCACCACCATTAAAAAAAGTAATCGGTGCATCAAAATCTTTTTTTGCTCTATAATATCCGCAGTATCAAAACCAACGACCAAATAACCCAAGACTTCCGAACGATGGTTTGTCAAGGGAATATCCATATTTACCTTGATCACATTGTTTGGATCAAAAGGATCTATGCCTGCTTTTTTGCTCTCTAAGAAAAAATCTTTTAGCTTATCATTTCCCTCTAAAAGTACATAGTTCGTTTTAATGGGGATCATCTTAGGTTGAAGCATTATCTGAAGTAGTGCTTTGTTAATTGCTACACCCACTTCCAAATCAAAAACCTTATGAAGATTTTTCATAAAATGCATCGGATCAAGACCGATCTCGACATTACCGACATAGATCCCTTTATAGAAAAAAGGTTGCGTAATTCTGTAAGTCATTCCAAATTTTCCGACCTCAAAACCGTTAAGTGATTTTTTCATCCTACTTGTGTCTATGAGAAGTTTCCGTTGCTCGTTTATGGTATCACCATGAAACGTTGGCTTATGGGCTCTATAGAGTGTAATCCCGTCACTGGTACGAAATGTAAAAATTTTAATATCTTTGTGGGTACGCTTTAGAGTCTCAAAATAGGGAGCGATAAGTACAGCCAGCTGTTCTCGATCTTTTTGATATAAGGCTTCTGAGATATCCTCAACAAAGGCAAGTTTTTCGAGTTCAAGTTGTAGTTTTTGTCTTTCATGTTCAATATTGATCCCAAAGAGCTTTCTAACACTTTCATAACGCTCTTTATACTGCTCATTAACAGATATGTTAAACTGATATTCTAAAAAAAGATATGCTATTATCAATGAGATGGATAATACAACAGTGATAAGAAGCAAAGTATTTCTTTTGGTTTTATCAAGTAACATCATATATATCCATTTGCGTTAGTTTACTTTGTCATATTTTAGCAAAATAAACTAAAGTAAATATTTATGTTTATTTAAAGATTATTTTTGTAGCTTTATGCTCTTTTTTTACAGGTTCGTTTGTCTCTCTAAAATCTAGTTCCATCTTTACCATTTTAAGTTTATCATCGAGTGGAAATGCGCGCACAGCTTCATCAATCTTGCTCAGCGCTTTTTGCAAATCCAATCTCTTAGAATTAGTATCAAGCTTTAAAAAGATTGTGTGCAGTATTGTGAGTGGATCTCCAAGAACAACACCATACCATCTGTTTTTATAAAAAAGTTGCAGCATCATACCATCACCCCGTGTGTAATTATCAAAATTTATATAGTATGTATCAGAACTGTTTTTAGCTTTTTCACTCCATTCCGTTATAGTATAGTTGGTTTGTTTAAGTCCTAAGCTGACCAATCTAAAGTTAAGGTGCCTGTGATTAAATGCCACCTCTTTGCCAACTACATGCAACTCATCGTTACCCCTTTTTATATGGGCTATTGTATTGAAAGTTGAAAAGTCCACATCACCACTGCTAAGCGGTGTCATTTTTACTTTTTTCTCACCACTCACTATATAAAAGTCGGCAAATACAGAAGCACTCAGTATCATCAGCGCAAGTAAAAACCTCAACATCACTCCACCTCAATGATCAAATCAGCGATCTCGATGGTGTCTCCAGAGTATATTTTGGCACGTTTACGCAACTCTACTTCTGCATTTCTTTTAACATATCCCTCAGCAACCAGCATTTTAGCCTGAGCACCGCTGTCCACCAGATCCAGCACTTTAAGAAGTTTAAACAACTCTATATATTCATCTTGTAGTTCATATTTCATCTGCTAACCTTTCTCAATTATAAGTCTAATCATATCAAAAAATAAACACATAACTCCCAACTAACTC
>JALWLL010000029.1 GCA_026996295.1 Sulfurimonas sp. | reverse complement strand
AGAGACAAAATCAGTACATATCTCTCATAAAATACCAAGCGGCATCTCTCCAAAAGCAAGAGCAAAAGCAGCTGCAGTAGGTGTTGATGTTGCAAAACTGCAAGCGAAAATGCCACAAAAAGTGCTTCACGCAGAGGATGTGGATGAGTATGTCACAGAGAAGTATTTTACGCCAAAAGCTTTGAAACTATTACAGGAGTACCAACTGAAAAGTTCCCTTTTTGAACTCGATCATAAAATAGACAGCGATGAGGTGCAAAGCTACATCGATGCAAATGAAATAGCACTTCCAAAGCCACTCTCACCGATGCAAAAGGCAATTATTGCCAATGTTACACACTCTGCTCAAAAGCCCATTTATCATATCTATGAGTCCATAGATGCCAAACTCTTTGAAACACATCAAGAGCATAGCATTACAGCGTGGCTTGTAAAAATCTTTGCAAAAGTGATGATGCAGCATGAGAGTTTTCGCACACGACTTTTGGAAAATGCTCTCTCTATCGCTCCAAATGCTTCACTCTCCATTGCTGTAGCTGATGATAAAAATCTCTATATGCCCATCATCAAAGATGCGAACAGACTTATGATTTCAGAGATCACAGAACAACTCGTTGCATTTAAAGAGAAGCTCAAAACAAATAGCTTCACTGCCCAAGATATGCAAGGGGGTACTTTTGGCATCTCAAATCTTGGAATGCTCGGTGTTGCACGTTTTGATGCGATGATAAACAAAGATGAGAGTGGTATTATCGCGGTTGGTGGCATACAAGATGGGCAAATAAGTGTCACACTCACAGCCGACCATAGAGTTATAAACGGCTACGAAGCAGCACTCTTTATGCGTGATATTAAAAAAGAGGCAAGTGAGCCTTTGAACTTTAAGGAGTAGCAGATGTATGACATTATTTACATTGGCGGTGGATTGAACTATGCGGGGGCTATTGTTGCTGCAAAAAACGGAAAAAAAGTAGCCCTCATTGAAAGCGATATGAATCAGCTTGGAGGGGTGTGCCTTCATATGGGATGCATACCTTCTAAAATGTTTTTACACTATGCAAATCTTGTGTATGAGTCACAAAACGAGATACTCGAGGGTTCACTGCGTTTAGATATGAAAAGACTCTTTGAGAAAAAAGATGCGCTTCTGAAAAATGTTACAAAAGTTGTACAAAAGCAGTGTTCTCATTTTGAGTTGATCGAGGGAAAAGGAAAGCTGATCGCACCGCATAAAGTGAAAGTCAATGGTAAAGTGATAGAGGGTGAGTATGTTGTCGTTGGGACTGGTTCTTCGCCTTTTATTCCTGATGGCATAGCGTACAATGCAAAAGATATTATAATCAGTGATGATGTCTTAAACTTGCAGGAGCTTCCAAAAAAAATAGCCATTTATGGAACGGGAGCCATAGGACTTGAGATGGCAAGTTTTTTTGCAACTGCCGGTGTGGAGGTAAGCCTTATAAACAGAGAGGAAAAGTTGCTGAAAAATGTGCATCCGAGTATTGAGAATGCTCTGCAGGCACAGCTTGAAAAACTTAGCGTAAAGATTCTTAGTAATCACCCTGTTTCTAAAGCGACATCGACAAAAAAAGGTGTGCATATTACCTATGAAGATGGCAGCAGTAACTATACAGAGATGTTGCTTGTTGCCACAGGACGACGACCGAATGTGGATGTGATAGGCTGTGATGCAGTAGAAGTTAGGCATGGTATTGTGAGCGATGCTTTTTTTGAGACAACACTTGAAAAGCATTATGCCATAGGAGACTGTAACGGTAAACTTCAACTCGCTCACGCAGCCCGTGCAGAGGCTCTCAATGTTACAGAGCGCATCTTGGGCAAAAATCCTCGTACACTTAACCTGGAACATGTTGTGAAGTTCATTCATACATTGCCGATGAGTTATGCAGTCGTTGGAAAAACAAAAATGCAACTTGAACGTGAAGGCATCAAATACAAAGAGAGTCTTGTCACGCTCAATCAGTTTGCCTATTCCCTTTATAATCATGCAAGCGATGGTGTGATGGTGAGTTATGTTGATAAAGAGGGTTTTATTTTAGGTGCGGAGATATTTGCACCTCATGCGGAGGAGCTTATAGCAACGGTTGCCATGAGTTTGGCAGGTGAGATGGATATGGCTCAGGCTAAACGTACCATCTTGGCACATCCTACATTTTCAGAAGCCTTAGAGAGAACCTTTTATAAGTTATGAAACTTCACACTTGGGCAGAAGTGCCATACAAAAAAGCCAGAACTATGATGCAAGATATCCACAGTGAGGCTTTAGAGGATGGGCAAAACCATCTTATCTTATGTACACATCCAAATATTTTTACTGTTGGAAGTGATACAAAGCACAGTTTTTGTGTGGATGTTGTGCGAAGTGACAGGGGAGGCTCTATCACCTGTCACTCCCTTGGACAAAATGTTTTTTACTTTTGCTTTCAGGTACAAAACCCTGCGCTATTTTATAAAAAAGTTCTCAGAGCATTTGAGTGTTTTTTTACAGAGTATCTTCCAGAAGTGTGTTATGATAAAAACAAGGCAGGCTTTTATATACAAAACCGTAAAATCGCTTCACTTGGATTTCGCTACTCACAAGGGGTCTCTTTGCATGGAGTAGCTTTAAATGTTGATGTGGATTTAGCTTTTCATTCTCAGGTCAACCCGTGTAACCTTCCTGGAGTTGTACCCACTTCGCTACACTTTGAAGGTGTAAAGCTCACACAAAAAGAGGTCAATGAGCAGATGCTGCGCTTTATACAAAAAAGTTTTGATGATGCACTATGTTAAACCAAAAGTAAAAGCACCCCATCCCCAGCTGATTGAGACAATGGGTGCTACACTTCAAAAATATGACCTTACAACCGTTTGTGAGGCAGCGGCATGTCCAAACAGAGCCGAGTGTTATGCTAAAGAGAGTGCAACCTTTATGATCTTGGGAGATACCTGCACACGCTCTTGTAGCTTTTGCAATGTACAAACAGGCAAGGGGATCTCTGTGGATGCAAGCGAACCTGAGCGTCTTGCAGATGCCATAGCTCAATTACAACTAAAATATGTTGTGATAACCTCTGTAGATCGAGATGATCTGAAAGATTATGGAGCAGGACATTTTGCTGCGTGTGTAGATGCCGTGAAAAAGAAAAACCCGAGTATTCACATAGAGCTTCTGACTCCCGATTTTCACTGTTTGCCATCATCTTTAGACAGAGTCATACTCAGTGATGTTTATAAACTGGCACACAATCAAGAGACAGTAAGACGTTTAAGTAAAAGTGTACGACCCCAAAGTGATTATGACAGGACACTTCAGGTACTGCAGTACTATGCCATGCACTCACAAGCAACGATCAAGTCCTCGCTGATGGTAGGACTAGGGGAGTATGAGTCTGAGTTGCGTGAGACGATGCAGGATCTTTTAGATGTGGGGGTAGAGGAGTTGACATTGGGACAGTATTTGCAGCCCACACCAAAACACCATCGAGTGCAAAAGTATTATCAGGCAGATTTTTTTGAAGCGATAAAACAAGAAGCCTATGCTATGGGTTTTAAGGCTGTTGCTTCGGGTGTTTTAGTTCGCAGTTCTTACTTTGCCGAGGAACTCGGAAGAGAACAATAGCACAAGCTCTTTAGAGTGAGAGTCGATCGAGAAGTTTTTGAAAGTTTTTGATTTGGATGTTTTTGCGGCCTATATCTATGATGCCTTCACTTTTAAGCTTTTGAAGGCTTCTGTTGACAACTTTGCGGACACTTCCGACCATGGAAGCGATATCTTCATGTTTGAGATTCTCTATCACCCTAAGTTGTGCCTTTCCGTTTTTTATCTCTGTAAATTTTGCAAAAAGATGCAGCACTCTTTGATATACATCGTAAAAAGAGAGACTCAGTGCAAGCTCTTCCATAGACTTAAGCTTAGAAGCGAGGTAGGAGTAAAAGTATTGTCTGAACTTTGGATCTTTGAGGATCATCTCTTGCACATCACTCAATGGAAGCTGGATAAGGTGGGTATCTTCGAGTACTTCTGATATGTACTCATTTGGCTGCCCATCAAGCAAAGAGACAACATCGAACATATCTCCTCTGCTAAGCATATAGAGTGTTTGCTCTTTGGCGGTTTCAAGATCAACTTGGTATATTTTGATTGTACCGCTTATAACAAAGTAAAAATATTTCAGCGTATCAACACTTGAGAGGGGATCCTCCCCTTTTTGAAAAAAAAGATCTTTTTTATTTTGCAAAAGCAAAGGGGAACGTTCAACCTCGCTTAGTACGAGCTCTTGTGATGAAAGGGCAGTGAGTGCATTTTTTTGTGTATCCATGGGGTAGATGATACACAAAAAATGCTTAAGTTATGAGAAGAACAAAGAGAGCTGTTTATCTCTTTTTAGGGATCTTAATCGTTAAGATACCATCTTTGTAGTCATTGCTCATATTATCCAAGTCCGCGTTATCAGGGAGGGTAAATATGCGCTCAAATGTTTGGCTGTAACGCTCCCTTTGGATATAGTTAGAATCATTCTGATCCTTTTTTCTCTCACTGCTTGCATGTACAATAAGTGAGCGACCCTGCGTTTTTATGTCGATCTTTTGCTCTTGAGCTCCGGGAATATTGAGCTCAATAACATAACTGTCCTTGCTCTCCTGTATGTCAGAAAGCGGCATCGTTGCCATCTGGCTAAATGCCTGTTGAAAAAAGGGATCGTTTGAGAAGAACGAGTTAAAATGACCGAAACTCTTTTGCATCTGCTCTTGCATTTTTTTCATCTGCTCAAAAGGGTCTGTCGTATTTGTATGAAAACTATTAAAAAAATCATCACTAAAAGGAACCACGGCCGCATTTTGTTCTATTTTTTGCAACTCAGACTGCGGTTTTATAGAGTTTTTCAGATCATACAAATAATAGCTTTGCACACCCACTACCGCCACCAACACGGCAAGCAGCAGGTACAAAGGTTTAAAGTTTGTCTCTTTCATAACAGAGCCCTTTATTTTACAGAGATCGATTTTGGCTGAGCTTTTTTCGTTTTTTGTAGTTCAACTTCAAGTCTTCCATCTTTATACTCTGCTTCTATAGTGTCAGCATCGATGTTATCAGGAAGCATGAAACGTCTCTCAAGCTTGCCAAATGAACTCTCACACACATAATAGTCATCTTTTGTGAGCTCATTTTTATAGTGGCGAACAGCACTGATGACTAAAACATTATCTTCCACTTTGATATCGATATCTTCCTTTTTTACACCAGGAAGGTCAACCTCTATATGAAAGGTGCTGTCTTCTTTCTTTGCAAGATTGGAAAAAGGGAGGTGACTTACAAGGTTGTCAAACGCTTCTGCAACCTTTTTAGAAGCAACCTCCACCCCTTTTTCAACTTTTGTTTCTATATCTTTTGCACTTTTTACAATATCCATAACTTCCTCCTTATTTGATCGCAACTTTTTTGACTTTGTCAACTTTTGCACTTTCAAGTTTTGGTACAACAACTTCTAAAACACCATCTGTTGATTCTGCATGGATGTTTTCAATATCTGCATCTTCTGGAAGTGTGAAGGAGCGACTGAAAGAACCAAAACTACTTTCAATTTTGTAGTAATTCTCCTCTTTCATCTCCTCTTTCATTTTTCTCTCACCGGAGATAACAAGAACATTGTCTTCAACTTGAACATTGATATCCTCTTTTTTCATCCCTGGAAGATCAACCTCGACATGGTAAGCGTACTCACCCTCCCTTGTGTTGATAGCAGGAACAAAATCAGTAGAATTTTGAACCACATCATTTGCGCTTAACTCATCCAACATAGAATTAAGCAGATCAAAACCTCTTCTAAATTCTCTCATTTGTGAAGCTGGGTTGTATCTTGTAACTAACATCGTAAACTCCTTTGTATGCTTGTGCATAGTTTTTTTTTAATTACGATGTAAGTATAGAAAGTTTTGAGAAGAAGTTCTGCCCCCTAAGTGGCAGAAAAAAAGTTTTAAGTAAAAATAGTTATGTTGCAGTTATTTTGTGTAGTTTATTTCACGCTCAAGTGAGAGTGCACCGTCAAAAAGTGTTTGCTCATCATATGCAGACGCGATGAGTTGCAGCCCTACAGGAAGCCCTTGTTCATTTTTATCGATAGGGAGTGAAAGAGCGGGCAGACCTGCAAGATTTACGCTGATAGAGTAGATATCACTCAGGTACATATCCATAGGGTTGCTAAGCTCACCAAATTTTGGAGCAACTCCCGGCGCTATAGGTGAGAGAATCAAGTCAACATTTTCAAAGATTTTTGCATACTCATCTTTTATGATATGTCTTGTTTTTTGTGCTTTTACATAGTACGCTTCATAGTAACCGCTTGAGAGTACAAAGTTACCAAGTAAAATACGACGCTTCACTTCATCACCAAAACCTTCGCTTCTGGTATTGATAAAAGTCTCTTCAAGGTTTTTCCCCTCAACGCGATTTCCGTAACGGATGCCGTCATAACGTGCAAGGTTTGTCGTAGCTTCGGCTGTAGCAGTGATGTAGTATGCAGAGATATCAAACTTTGCATCCATAAGCTCACGCTCAACTATAGTATGACCTGCAGCCTTGAGTGCCTGCATAGCTTTTTCGTATGCTTTTTTTACATCTTCACTCGCATTTTGAACATACTTTGGAAGTACGGCGATAGTGAGTTTTCTTGAAGGGTCAAGGTTTGGCACTACCTTGTCATCTTTTTGTGCATTGGTGGAGTCTTTATCATCGCTTCCGCTGATGATATCGTATAAGATAGCGGCATCTTCAACATTTTGTGTCATTGGACCGATCTGATCAAGGCTCGAAGCATAAGCACCTAAACCATAACGGCTCACTCTTCCGTAAGTGGGTTTCATCCCCACTATACCACAAAAAGCAGCAGGCTGACGGATAGAACCACCGGTATCGCTTCCAAGCGCGGCAATAGCTACTCCCGCACCAACCGCAGCAGCTGAACCGCCCGAACTTCCACCCGGTACTCTGTCACTTGCATGAGGGTTTTGTGTTTTGCCGTAAAAGCTTGACTCGGTAGTAGAACCCATGGCAAACTCATCCATATTTGTTCTGCCAAATGGGCTGAGTCCCGCTTGTAACATCTTCTCAATCACCGTGGCATTGTAAGGAGCGATGTAGCCTTGAAGTATGCTACTTCCCGATGTTACAGACCAGTCTTTTACTTGGATGTTGTCTTTGATGGCGATTGGCACACCTTCACCCACACTGTTAAGATCAATATAGGCGTTTAAATCTTGATTGGTTTCGATCTTTGTTTTGAGTTCTTCTTTAAAATTGTTCAGTTCATCTTTGCTTAGAGTAAGCGCTTCTTTTAATGTGATCACTATCTTTCCTTTTCTATTTAAACTTTTTCACTAAAAATATACCGATACCGATGACAACAAATATTGCACCCACTGTAGCTGCAACAAATGAGAGTGTTACCGGCTCACTGAAATTAGGCATCTACAACACTTTGACAGCGCTCACAGAGGGTCTCTTCCTCTTGTGCCTGATACTTCCAACATCTTGGGCATTTGTGTGCCGCTGCTTTAGATATCACGAATGTGTCGGTATCTATTTTAAATGTGCCGAGGATCTCCTCTTCTGGGGTGTCTTCAAAGACGCCCGAGACAACGAACCAGTCCTCTGCATCAACAGTATCCATCTCAAGAGCAACTTTAGACTCTGTATGGATAACGAGTTCCAAAGTACTTTTGATGATCTTCTCTTTTTTGAGTGCATCAACCAGACTTCCGAAACCTTCACGTGCTTTTACCATATACTCGGCATCGAAAGTACACTCTCCCGCTTTGAGTGGTGTATATGTCATATCAAAGATCGACACCGCATCACCCCTTACAACCACAGGAGCATTTTCTACAATCTCATCAGAAGTATAGGTAAGGATAGGAGCAACCAGAAGCAGCATAGTTCTTGTTATCATAGCCATAGCACTTTGGCTTGCACGTCGTCTATTGCTCTCTTGTGCGTTACAGTAGAGATTGTCTTTTGTCATATCGATATACATACCGCTAAGCTCGTTTACTATGAAGTTGTTGAGTGTATTCATACCGTTTACGAAGTTGTACTCACTAAAGAGTTTGTGTACTTCATCAAACTTCTCTTGGGCAACATTGAGTATCCATTTATCAAGTTCGCCCATCTCTTCATACGGAGTGATCGTCTCAAGGTCGTTAATGTTTGCGAGCATAATTCTGAAAGTGTTTCTCAGTTTACGGTAGTTCTCAGAAGTTTGTTTTAAAATACCTTTAGATATCTTCAGATCACCCTGATAGTCGCTAGAAGCTACCCAAAGACGAAGGATCTCACTTCCGTACTCTTTTAAAACAGACTCAGGTGCAACCACATTGCCCTTGGACTTAGACATCTTCTCACCTTTTTCATCAACCGTGAAACCGTGAGTAAGAACTCCTTTGTATGGTGCTTGATGCTGTACGGCAGCAGATAAAAAGAGTGATGACTGGAACCAACCGCGATGTTGGTCAGAACCCTCTACATAAAGATCGGCAGGGTATGTTCCCGCATCGTAGTTACGAGACTTGAGTACCGAGTTCCAAGTAGAGCCGGAGTCAAACCATACATCTAAAATATCAGTGACCTTTTCCACTTCATCTGCACTGTAGCCACTGCCCGGGTAGAGAAGATGCTCTGTTGGAAGTGAGTACCATGCGTCACTTCCTTTCATCTCAAAAATCATAGCTGTATAGTTGAGAACTTTCTCATCTAAAATAACCTCACCCGTCTCTTTCACACGGAAAAATGCTATAGGCACACCCCAGTCACGTTGACGGCTTATACACCAGTCGGGACGGTTCTCTACCATAGAAGTCAGTCTTTTTCTTCCGCTTTGTGGGATAAAAAGAGTTTTTTCTATCTCATCCATAGCGATCTTTCTCAGTGTTTTGTCTTGACTCTGCGGCGTTTCATCAACACTGATGAACCACTGTCTTGTCGCACGGAAAATAAGTGGTGTATGACTTCTCCAACAGTGTGGATAGGAGTGTGTGAATTTTGACTCATAAAGTAGTGCATCGCCTAAAAGTTCCAAGATACGGTCGTTGCATTTAAAAATCAGTTTCCCTACAAACTCTTGCGGGTTTGGAAGGAGTTTCTCACGAACTACAGTCTCATCGAAACAACCGGTCTCATCAACGGGCATAATCACTTCCAGATCATACTTGAGTCCTACACGGTAGTCATCTTCACCATGCCCCGGAGCAGTGTGAACAGCACCTGTACCACTATCCATTAGTACATGATCACCCAAAACAACTTTGGAAGTTCTGCCGTTGAGTGGGTTGATGGCCGTTTGGTTTTCAAAAAGTTGACTCTCAAGCTCTTGAGCTATCTCACCTTTGATGACACCAAGTTCCAAAAGGGACTCATAGAGTGCTTTTGCTACGATGTAACCATCTGTGCTAAGGATATATTTCTCTTGAGGGTTGAGTGAGATTCCCGTGTTGGAAGGAAGTGTCCATGGTGTAGTTGTCCAGATCACAAGTGCCGCTTTTTTCCCTGTAAGATGTGCTGCCTCTTTTGCAGCGTCACTAAGTTCAAACGCCACATAGATGGAGTGGGATTCTTTGTCCTCATACTCCACTTCTGCTTCTGCAAGCGCTGTTCTTTCAGCCCATGACCAATACACAGGCTTGCTTCTTTCTATAAGCAGTCCTTTTTTTGCAACAGAACATAAAGTACGGTAGATATTTGCTTCAAACTTGTAGTCCATCGTGACATAAGGGTTTTCCCAGTCAGCAAGGATACCGAGCTTTTTAAACTCATCTCTTTGGATGTTGACAAATTTCGCGGCATGTTCACGACACAGCTCTCTTACTTTTGCTACTTCAAGTTGCTCTTTTTTCTTTTTCCCGCCAAGTTTTTTCTCAACCTGTTGTTCTATCGGAAGACCGTGGCAGTCCCAACCCGGAGTAAAACGTACAGACTTACCGTTGAAATAGTTGTGCTTAACGATGATATCTTTGAGTACTTTGTTGAGTGCATGACCTATGTGTGTATGTCCGTTTGCATAAGGGGGTCCATCATGCAGTGTGAAGCTTGGCGCATCTTTGCGGTTTGCTTTCATCTGTTCATATACTTTTGTTTCAAACCATTTTGCATATCTTTTTGGTTCATTTTGAATAAGATTGCCTCTCATTGCAAAGTTTGTTGTCGGTAAAAGTAGTGTGTCTTTGTAGTCCATTTGTGCCTCATAAATTAAGAGTGTTTATATAGTTCATAATATATAAAATTTTTGGATTGTATCTAAAATGGTATTAAAAAGCTCTTTAAACTGTTATAATAAGCGAAACAGAATTACTCACATAAGGCTATGTACAGATGAAATTGCACCTTTTATTTATTGGGAATAAGTTTATATATAACACCTCTTTAAAAGAGTATGTTATTAGGCAGATAGAGCAAAAAACTGATTTTATAGACTCCATAACTTTTTTTAAAGAGGGGGATAACTCTTTGTTTTTATATCTCGAACAAGAGCTCAACGCTTCGAGTAAGATCATCATAGTAACTACAAAGCAAAACTTCTCAACCATAGGGAAACTTATATGCACAGTAACAAGCGACAACCAAATACTCAAAGAGAACATGCTTATACCTCAGAAGTGTTCTGTATTTGAAAACGGAAGCTATCTTCTGGAGTATAAAAGTTCTGTGACCAATGTTATACATATAGATGAGATGCAAAAACTTCCCGAGATACTTCTGCAAAACCAAGAATCAAAAGCGACTGTACATATCTTTGAAGAGGACAAGGAGAGTGCTGTAGCGATGCTGACGCCTATAGCTCAGACCTATGATGTCACAATAGACGTTGTCAACATCATAGAGGGGTGGCTCAGAGTAGATATAGTGAGTAAAAAATACGGGGATATCTCCAAGTTCATAAACTCTGCAAAAAAACTGCTCTCTAGCAAGCTGATAACTGCTTCCAATATAGTGCACTACATCATAGAGAGACTCTCTGAGAAGCAAAAAAAGCTCACATTTGCAGAGAGTTGCAGTGGTGGACTTCTGAGTTACTACTTTACAAAGAACAATGGAGCTTCTAAAATACTTGAGGGCTCCCTTGTCACTTACTCTAATTCACTGAAAGAGAACTGGCTTGCTGTGGATCATGACGCCCTTGAAGAGTTTGGAGCGGTAAGCTCAGAAGTGGTAAAGCAGATGAGTGAGGGCGCACTCAATGTCAGCTATGCAGATTATGCACTCTCTATCAGCGGCATAGCGGGTGATACAGGGGGCACAAAACAAAAACCTGTCGGTACGGTACATATAGGCGTGCGTTCCAAAGAGTTGCATAGAGAAATATGTCTCAACTTAAAGGGAGACAGAAACTATGTACAGTACCAAAGTGTGCTGTTTGCGGTGAAAATGCTTTTGCTCATAGACAAAGAGATGTTTTTTTAAATTTCTTCAAAAATATCTTGACAAAGATAACCTATTTGTCTATAATTTCGACCTCTTAAACATTTAGGAGAATATGTCTCGTTAGCTCAGCTGGTAGAGCACGTCACTTTTAATGATGTGGCCGATGGTTCGAATCCATCACGGGACACCATTTTTAAATAAAACAATGATATGCGGTGGTAGTTCAGTTGGTTAGAATACCTGCCTGTCACGCAGGGGGTCGCGAGTTCGAGTCTCGTCCACCGCGCCATTTTTTATTTAGATGGGCGCTTAGCTCAGTTGGTAGAGCGCTACCCTTACAAGGTAGATGTCACTGGTTCGAGTCCAGTAGTGCCCACCATTTTTTTTCTTATTTTTGTAAAAATTAGATGTTGACTTAACCTTATGTCAAAATGAAAGTGACCCTTTCGTCTAGTGGCCAAGGACACTATCACTTCATGATAGGGACAGAGGTTCAAATCCTTTAGGGGTCGCCACTACAATGGTGTTGTCTTTAAAGGGCGCTTAGCTCAGTTGGTAGAGCGCTACCCTTACAAGGTAGATGTCACTGGTTCGAGTCCAGTAGTGCCCACCATTTATCATATATACATTTTTAGAGTGCGGTGGTAGTTCAGTTGGTTAGAATACCTGCCTGTCACGCAGGGGGTCGCGAGTTCGAGTCTCGTCCACCGCGCCACTCTTTGATAACTTCTTTGTTTAACAATCATACAATTTTATTTTACCACGCGTTTATGCCCGCTTTACATTAATTTTAGCGTTACTACAATCTATAAGTTTATTAAAGTAACACTTTACGCAAATATTATGTTTGTTAATGTTGCTTTTTGGAGTTGATTTGTGTAAAATGTGTTCAAATAAATATTTGTATTCAAGGATTCAAACACTCAAATTAAAAATATTGAATATGCTTATTTATGATTTGAACTTAGAGGGGAGAAAAAGTGAAAAAACATTTGTATGCAATTGCTCTGTTATCAGTGCTTAATTTACAGGCTGAGGATATAACAAAACTAGAAACATCCAATAGTAATGGGCTGCTTGGACAATCTTCTATAGGTGCTTATGTCGGCACTGCGCGTTATGCAGATGAAGAAACAAGTGATTTGCTAGATAATAATTTTATTTTTGGGTTAGGTGTTTCATTGAAAACTACTGAAAATATAAGCTTAGGGTTATCTATGTCAACTATGCGAGCCGATATAGACTACAATGGAATAACAGGTGATGCTAGTGGTTTAGCTCTATCTGCATCAGCTCTTTATCATTTTTTTCCGAAGGAAGATATAGACCCCTATATTTCTCTTGGATTAAGATGGGTTTCCACAAAGGTAGATATGGAATATCAAGGAACTACTTATAGTGAAGATAATTCAGATAATGGATATATGTTTTCCGCTGGGGCTGAATTTGATTTAAGTGAAACTGTATTTTTAACACCATCTGCTTCTTATACTAAGGTTGGCGATGGAGATGCTTCGAAAGATATTGCTGTTGCAATAGATTTTAAAATTACAGAAACAATATACCTTGGCGGAATAATAGAAATAGAATTAGATGAAACGAATACTGGTTATTTTGTTGGGATAAGTGGTAAATTTTAATATACATTCGTATTAAAATTACACCTCTTGACTGAATATCTACTTTTAGCCAAAGAAATTTAGCAAGTACTTATGTAAGAAAATTTTGCAACCAATAAATGCCATAACGGTCATTTATTGGCTATCTCCAATCGTTATGAACACTTGACAAATAACTATTGTTTGCACTACAATTGTGTATACAGAAAAAGGTAAAAGGTGATTTTATGAAACAAGCAATAAATATTAGACTTGAAAAAGATGTTGTAAAAACCCTTGATGAATATGCACAAGAACTAGACAAAACAAGAACAAGCCTTATTGAAAAAGCCATTGAGTTATACTTTGACAAACTTGATGAAATGATTGCAGATAAAAGAATCGATGATTTAAAAGCTGGAAAAACAACTCTAGTACCATTAGAGGAAGTATTTAAAAAAGCTGGTATTGATGTATAAAGTTGCATTTGATAAAGATGCAGAAAAAGAGTTCTTAAAACTAGACAGCCAAGCACAAAAACTTGTTTCTTCAAAAATTTTAGATTTACAGAGCGGAAATTTTTCTAAAGATAAACAGCTTAAGGGTAAACATAAAGGAAAATTTAGAAAAAGAGCTGGTGATTATAGAATAATTTATCTAAAAGAGAATGACTACTTAGTTATTTCTGTAATTAGAATTGCTCATAGAAAAGAAGTATATTAATTGCACCTCAGTGAGTGAATCTTCACTTTTGGAAAGATTGGGTTTTTGGGAGGATTACCATCTCAGTAAGAAGATCAAGACAAAAGGAGATAAAACTTTATGAAAGCATCAGAGCTAGATAAAATTTTTGATGAAAATCAAGATGATATTTTAGATTATTTCGATACATCAAAAATCAAAATGATAAATGAAGAACCAAAACGAGTAAATATTGACTTTCCAGCTTGGATGGTTCAATCTCTAGACAAAGAAGCTAAGCATATTGGAGTAAGCCGTCAGGCAGTTATAAAAATGTGGTTAGCTGAAAAACTGAAAGACTTAAACTCTTAAGCAGCATGTGTATAATGAAGCGCGCGTGCTGAACATCACTCGTTAGTAAAAAAAAGGATATATATTATTTCCTCTGCCACTATAAAAAGCTCTTGGTTCCCCGTCCGTCGTACATATCTTTATATCTAAAGGTTATCAGATTTTGCATAATGGCAAAAAGGACGAGAAAGTTTAAAAAACTACTGCCTCCATAGCTGAACATGGGAAGCGGTACGCCCACAACAGGGGCATAACCGATGGTCATAGAGATATTGACTCCCATATATATAAAAATCATAAACGAGATCGCAACCGTGACCACCTTGATGTAGTAGTCGGTATTGAACACAGCCAGACTCAAAAGGTGTAAAATAAGCACAACATAGATGAGTATGATCGCCAAAGCTCCCAAAAATCCTGTTCTTTCAACTAAAAATGCAAAAATAAAATCACTTGTAGCTATGGGTAAAAACCTCATTTGTGTTTGGGTTGCATCTTCTTTTGCTTGACCTGTAAGTCCTCCCGAACCAATGGCAATGATGGACTGTTGTACATGGTATGAGGGCTTCTCACTTAAAAAATCTTGTATGCGTACCTTTTGGTAATCATGCAGTAAAAACTTGTAGGCTATGGGTGAAAACAGAAGTATGGAGGCAAATATGGTTGCCCATATCTTCCAGTACACACCGACAAAGAACAAAACACCATACCCGATAAGCAGTAAAACCAAAGCGGTACCAAGGTCAGGCTCTTTGGCTATGAGAAAAAACGGAAGCAGTATGTAAGCACTGATCTTTAAAAACTCTTTGAGTCCATAGCCCTCTTTTGGGGGAGGAGTTTTGTTTATGAGGTATGCCAGCATCAAAATGAGTGCCGGTTTGACAAACTCGGAAGGCTGTATGGTTGCGTTGATAAAGGGTATGTCGATCCACCTTTGCGCCCCCAGACGAGAATGCCCGAAAAACTCAACTGCAAGAAGCAGTATGATGTTGCCCCAGTATATGATGGGGATGAGCCAGCTCATACGGCGAATGGGAAGTAAAAATACAAATAAAAATGCCAAAACTGCAACACCGACATAGGCACTTTGTTTTTGTGCAAGCGCAGGTACAACTTCACCAATGAGCCAATTGGAAGTTATGACAAGTGGAATGATCAATATAATAGAAAAAAAGTCAAATTGTGCTAAAATACGTTTATCAAATCTCCACAAGTTTGTAACTCCATAAAATTTTAGAAATTGTATCATAAAGGTTGGGAAAATGAACGAAACGAAAAGCTATATTTGTGAGAATCCGGAACGCTTGGACACATTTTTGGCATCACAAATAGGACAGACACGTTCACAAATAGCTCAACTCATCAAACAAGAGTGTGTATTTGTAGAGAACAAACTCGTCAAAAAACCGGGTATCAAGCTCAAAAGTATGCAAAATGTAGAAGTAAATTTTCCAGAAGCCAAAGAGGCGCCGGCTCTTGATGTTGACTTTGATGTTGAAGTGCTTTATGAAGATGAGGATATTTTAGTCATTAACAAACCAAGTGGTGTGACGGTGCATCCTGCTCCAAGCGTGAAAGAAGCTACCCTTGTTGACTGGCTCAAGCACAAAGGGGTGAGACTCTCAACCATAAGCGGCGAGGAGCGTCACGGTATTGTGCACAGACTTGACAAAGGTACAAGCGGCACTATGGTTGTGGCTAAAAACAACGAGGCACATGAGTTTTTATCGGCACAGCTTCAAGATAAAAGTATGGGACGCTACTACATTGCCGTAGTTAATCCGCCACTTAAAAATGATCTGACAACAGTTGAGAAGAACATTGGCAGAAGTGCGCACAATCGCCTTAAAATGGCATGTGTTGATGAGGGCAAATATGCAAAGAGTGTTTTTAAGTCTCTGACCCTCTCACAAGATGAAAAGAACCAGCTTGTAGCGTGTAAGCTCTTTACAGGTCGAACGCACCAGATACGGGTGCATCTTGAGAACTCTTCAAGACATATCATAGGTGATCATATATATGCAACAAGCCCAAAACAGGAGAATTCGGAACGAATTTTGCTGCATGCGTACATCATATACTTTATACATCCAAGAACAAAAGAGAAGGTTTCTTTTGTCGCAGATTTTGATGAAACCATGAAAAATTATATAGAAAAAAAATTCAACACGGAGCAAACAGATGAAGTTTTGGACACTGAGTACATTCTTAACAGTTTCACTGCTGGTATTTAGCGGTTGCGCGGGGGCAAAACCAAGCCCTAAAAAAGAGCCTGTTATCGACACAACACTGCAGGTGGTGGAGTTGACAAAAAATGGTGTCATTACGGACATGAACGCCATAGGTTTTGAGTGGAAAAACATTACAGACCCAAGAGTCAAAGGTGTTTATGTTTACAAAGCAAAACAAAACATCAAAAATGAGAAGCCAAGCTACCTTGCAACTGTAAACAGTAGGTTTGCAACCCATTATGTGGACTCACAGGTAACACCTGATACAACCTATACTTACTACTTCAAAACATTTAGTGACAAAGCAGAGTCAGAGAAAAGCAAACTTCTAAGCATAAGCTCTTTACCTGTTTTAGAGTCTGTGTCATGGATATACAGCGTACCGGGTATGCCAAGAAGTGCAAAAATTCTTTGGAGACCTCACACAAACCAAAAAGTCAAAACCTATGTGATCGAGAGAAATTCAAAAGATGAACCTGAGTGGAAACAGGTGGCTGCTATAGATGGAAGACTTCATGCTGAGTTTATAGATGAAGATCTCAAAGATAACCATATCTACAAGTACCGCATCCGTGTTGTAACTTTTGACAATATCACATCAACGCCGAGTGAGATAGTCAAAGTGGTAACAAAAGCACTTCCAAAGCCTGTTCAAACGGTTATAGTGAGCAAGGATTTGCCAAAGATCATAACACTTCAGTGGGATAAAAATACACTTGAAGATTTTGCACACTTTAACATTTACAAGTCAGACAGCGCAAACGGCACGTATGAGCATATAGTGCAAACAAACAAAAACAGCTATGTTGATGAAGTGAATGAAGATGGTGTGACATACTATTATCGTATTACGGTTGTTGATAAAGACGGGCTTGAAAGCAAGTATGGCAAAAAACCGATAGTCGGTACAACACTGCCAAAACCAAAAGCACCAAAAAATGTCAATGCAAAAATTTCCAATGCAAAAGTAAAAATCTCATGGTCAAAAGTTGATCCAAGATCACAAAGCTACATAGTTGTAAAGTCATACAAAGTGGGTTGGCTGGACAGAGTCACAAAAGAGTTTAAAAATATTACAACACAAGAGTTTATCGATGCAGATATAGAAGCCGGAGTAACATACACATACACGGTGTATGCGGTTGATAAAAACAACATCATATCAAACCCGAGTAAAGAGGTGACGATAGAGGTCACAGAAGATGCACTTCTTAAAAGTGCCCAAACAGCCATAAAAGCACAGAGTAAAACATCTCAGCAAAAAGTAAAAAAAGCTGTGGTTGCAGAGCCTAAAGAGAAAGCACAAGAGGTTATAGTACCTACACAAGATTTTGAACTAAACGAGATTTAATGCCACACTTACATATAGACACATTTAAAGAGATATCATTACCACAAACCCAGGATGAAGTGAGCTTTCACTTCATCGCCAAAAATGCAAACCATGATGATGAGAAGCTGATCGCTGTAAAAGTTGAAGATGATGAGTTTTTTTTGCTTGTAAAAGAGGAGCAAAACAAACACCTTCTCAAAACAGACAAACTGACACGTCCCGCTTCTATTTACAATGTTCATAAAGCACTGCTCTCATATGCAAAAACAGCAGGTTTGAAGATCGTAGCTTCCAATGTTCCACAGACTCAAAAAAATATACACCTGCAAGAGGTAAGCGCACTTAAAAGCATAAACTACTTCGCTTCTGAATTTCCTACAGACAAAGAGGTGCATATAGAGGTTGGGTTTGGTTCTGGAAGACACCTTTTACATCAGGCTGCACACAACCCCCATATTTTGTTTATAGGTATCGAGATACACCGACCATCTATAGAGCAGGTACTTAAACAGATCAGTATTCAGAAGCTGGATAATTTGCTTGTACTTGATTATGATGCAAGGCTGTTTATGGAGCTTGTACCCTCAAATATCGTAGGTAAGATCTATGTACACTTTCCGGTTCCTTGGGATAAAAAACCACACCGCAGAGTGATCTCTACAACATTCATAGAAGAAGCAAGAAGGGTTCTCAAAGTAGGTGGGAAGCTGGAGTTGCGTACAGACAGCGAGAACTACTATGCGTACTCGTATGAAACATTTATAGCATTTCACAAAACCATACTGCATATCAATAAAAACAAAGATATTGCGGTGAGTTCAAAGTATGAAGACAGATGGAAGAAGATGGAAAAAAACATCTATGATCTTACCATGATTAATGAAGAGAACTCAGAGATGTTAAGTCTTGAGGGTGATTTTGAGTTTAGTGATGTCACACTCCCCCCTGAAGAACTCTTGGCACTGCATAAGGTGACAAAGAGACTAGATGGATGTTTTATCCATTTTGAGAGAGTTTATATCTTAGAAGAGGGTGTGATGCTTCGTGTCTCTCTTGGAAGTTTTGACAGACCCGAACACCTGTATGTGATAGTAAGAGGCTCAGAAGCTTCATACTTTCCCTCATTGCCGCTGAAGTCAAAAAGTAATCTGCTTGCTCACAAATTTTTAGATGGAGTGCTTCATGGATAAGGTGATTGTGGCAAAAGATCTCTCTTTGTCATACTCAAACAGTGAGACCATCATTAACAAAGTCAATTTTTCTGTAAATTCTGGAAGTTTTGTATTTATCACCGGAGCAAGCGGAAGTGGCAAGTCCACTTTGCTCAAGTCACTTTTTGGTGGACTCAAACCAAAGCAGGGAAGCCTGGTGGTTGGGGGTGTAGAGCTGAGTAATGTCTCAAGTTCAAAACTCAACTTCCTAAGACGCCATATCGGTATAGTATTTCAAGATTACAAACTGGTCAAAGAGTGGAGCATTGAGAAAAATATTATGTTACCGCTTATCATCAACGGCTATGAAAAAGGTGTCACGCAGGCACAGGTGGACAAGCTTCTCAAACATGTACGCCTAAACCACCAAGCAGGGAAATATCCGCTTGAACTGAGTGGTGGCGAACAGCAACGTGTCGCAATGGCAAGAGCCCTTGCGCACAATCCTATTTTGATTTTGGCTGATGAGCCTACGGGTAACCTTGATGACTACTCCTCACAACTTATCTGGAACCTTTTAGAGGGTGCGAACTCTCAGCTTAAAACTACGGTTATCGTTGTGACACACCATATACCCAGAAATATGAGTGTTGATTATAAACATTTTCATATTGAGTATGGGAGTATCCATGAAGTCAATTAGAAATCATCTCTCGCTCGTCATAGCGCTTTTGAGCATACTTTTCTCTATTCAGGTCTTTATGATAGTGGAGCGTTCCATAGATGCCTACAAAGAGAACTTGGCGAGTAACTACTCGGTTGTGGTGGTGAGTCAGAAAAAACTCTCCGACAAGAGTTTTTTTGCACTGAATGATCTTATAGAGAGTGTCTCAGAACTTACGCCTGATAGTGTTATAAAAAAGCTTAACTCCAATATGGAAGCTAAAAATGTAGAGCTTTTAAAACTGGCACTTCCAAAGTTTTACAAACTTAAACTCAAGTACTACCCGAACCCGCAGGAGATCAAACAACTTAAAAAAGATCTGCTGAAACAAAAGGGGATCACAAAAGTGGAGGACTTCTCAAACAATCATGACACAACATACAAGCTTTTGGTGTTATTTAAAAATGTTATATTTGTTTTCTCTTTGACGGTTCTTATCGTCACTATATTGCTTATTTTTAAAGAGTTGCGTATATGGCAGTTTAAACACAATGAACGTATGAGTATCATGGGGCTTTTTGGCGCACCTATCTGGCTGCGTTCGGCAGTACTTTTTAGACTCTCCATTGTTGATGCACTTATTGCGAGTGTTTTGGCTTTTATACTTTTTAGCTATATAGCTTCCAATGCATGGATAGCAAAAGAGCTTGAGAACATCGGTATCTCTATAGTGATGTTTGACCCTCTCAATGACTTTTTGCTTCTTCTTGGTGTCGCGATGAGTTTGTCTATACTTTTAGCATCGCTCATAGTTTTGGGGCATAAAGAAGAGGTATGATTCGTTTATTTTTAGTTTTTGTACTTATTTTTTCACTGCTTGATGCCAAAACAGATATAGATACTCAGATCAAGCAGACAAGCAAGAGGTTAAACTCATTTAGTAAAAGCTACACCTCTATAAACAAGAAAATGTCTCAAAATGCCAAAGCGATACTCAAACAAAAACAAGCGATACTCAAAGGGCAAAAAGAGATAGAAGATCTCACTTCTGAGCTTAAGGAAAAAGAGAGTAAGTACAAAGAGAACATTGTCACACTCAAGAAGTTGGAAGTCACACAAAAAGATCTTGCCAAAGAGCAGCAAAAAATAGAAAATGAACTTATCTTTACCATAGCACAAAGTGTTTCTCTCTCGGTTATTTTAGAAGAGGAGTACGCTGTCAATGAAAAATCGCTCATAGAGTTTGAGGTTTTAAAAGAGATGCTCAACAGATCTAAGGCAAAAGCGAAAAAACTAAACAAAAAATTTTACAACACTTCTAAAAATATTACATCTTTGAGTAATGAAGCAAGCTCCCTAAAAAAACAGATAGCAAGCATAGATGCAAAAAGAAAAAAGCTGATCTCTATTCAAAAGAGAAACAAAAAGGCTCTCAAAAAACTGGAAAGATCAAAACTTGCGTATAAAAAAGAGTTGAAAAAACTTCTTAAAAAGCAAGATACCTTAAAAAGAACGCTTTCTAAACTCAACATCATTAAAATAGATGAAGCCAAAAAAGCAAAAGAGGAAGCAGCAAGAAAAAAAGCTTTTCAATCTAAAAAAATCATCTCAGATAAAGATCTTCCAAAAGTGAAAAAACATGGCAGTAG
>JALWLL010000028.1 GCA_026996295.1 Sulfurimonas sp. | reverse complement strand
ATAGAAGTTTTCGCTCTGATTTTTTTCCCGTTTTTAGGGGTGATAAAAATATGCACCTGCCATGTACCGCCCATAGCGAGATTTACTTTGGCTTCATAGAGACCGTTACCTAGATTTTTGGCATCAGCTCTTGCTTCCATATAAGGCATGCCTGGCATTGCGGGCATAAAGATTTTTATACTGACATCGGCATCTTTAAATTTTTCACCGCCAACACTGATATGAAGAGTATTGCTTCCGGTTGTAAGCGGTTTTTGGGAACTGAGTACCACTTTTGCGGCTCTTGTTTTTGCCTGCTTCTCAAAAGCAGCTGCTTGCAATAAGCTTGCACCTAGTATAGCAATGAGTAGTATTTTTGCTAATGTTTTCATGTTTGTATCCTTTGTTTTGTTTGTTAGTATAATTATAAAGATTATATGTGAGGAGTTTGTGAGGGGAGAGCAATTTCCCTCACTTTTTTTATATCTTTGTATTTTTTAAACGCAGGGCATTGACTATAACAGATACAGAGCTAAAGCTCATCGCTGCAGCGGCAATGACAGGGGAGAGCAAGATTCCAAAAAACGGGTAGAGAACACCCGCTGCGACAGGAACACCGGCACTGTTATACACAAAAGCAAAAAAGAGATTTTGTTTGATGTTTTTCATCGTTGCACGGCTGAGTTTGATCACTTTGAGTATCCCAAGCAGATCACCTTTGATAAGGGTGACCCCTGCACTCTCAATAGCGACATCGGTACCGGTACCCATCGCTATGCCCACATCGGCTTGCGCAAGTGCAGGTGCATCGTTGATCCCATCACCTGCCATCGCTACAATAGCACCTTTATTTTGCAGGTTTTTAATCACTTTTATTTTACCATCTGGCATAACATTTGCATATACTTCATCGATAGCGAGTTTTTTGGCTATATGGTTTGCGGTTATCTCGTTGTCTCCACTGAGCATAACAACATGCACACCCTCTTCTTTGAGTAGTTTTACTGCCTCAAGGGAACTCTCTTTGATCGGATCCTCGATGGCGATGAGTGCTGCAAAGTGAAGATCAACGGCAACAAAGATGATCCCTTTGCCTTCACCTCTTAAGGTATCGGCTTTAGCAGAAATATTTTGTGTATTTATACTCAAATCATGAAGAAAATCTTCACTTCCGATAACAACTTTTTTCCCTTCAACATCACCAACGATACCTTTTCCTGTGACGGAATTGAAGTTTTCTACTCTTAAAAGCTCTATATTTGCATCCTTTGCATAGCTCAGAACTGCTTCGGCGAGGGGATGTTCACTGACACTCTCCAAACTTGCCGCATATTGAAGTACCTTGTGTTGGTTCACATCTTCATCATACTCGAGTAGCGTTACCTTAGGTTTGCCCTCTGTGAGTGTTCCTGTTTTATCAACAACAAGGGTAGTAACCTTCTCCATTGTCTCGAGGGTTTGCGCATCCTTGATCAGTATCCCCATCAAAGCTGCGCGACCGGTTCCCACCATAATAGAGATAGGAGTGGCAAGACCAAGTGCGCAAGGACAAGCGATGATGAGCACGGCGACTGCCGCAACAATCGCGTATGCCAAACGTGGTTCGGGTCCAAAGCTCCACCATGCGATAAACGCTAACACCGCACTGATCACAACTGCCGGTACAAAATAGCTAGAGACCGTATCTGCGAGTTTTTGAATCGGAGCGCGGGAGCGCTGTGCCTGTGAGACCATATCTACGATTTGTGAGAGCATGGTTTCACTGCCAACTCTTTGTGCTTGCATCACTAATGTAGAGTTTTTGTTCAGGGTTGCACCAATAAGTTTATCGCCAACTTTTTTGGGCACAACAACAGGCTCACCCGTTATCATGGACTCATCAAGATTACTTTGCCCATCAGTAACAACACCATCTACCGGAATTTTTTCGCCCGGTTTGATTCTGAGATAATCACCTACCTGCACATGCTCAAGAGGGATATCCTCTTCAGTACCGTCTTTTTTAATAAGGTGTGCTTCTTTGGGTGCAAGGTTCATGAGCGTTTTAATAGCGGTGTTTGTTTTGCTTCTGGCGTTTAGCTCAAGCACCTGACCCAAAAGAACCAAGGTTGTGATCACGGCTGCCGCTTCAAAGTAAACATGGACCGAACCATCTTCGGTTTGCATAAGAGGAGGGAAAATTTCGGGAAACACAAGTGCTACCATACTGTAAATATAAGCGGTTCCAACCCCAATGGCGATGAGGGTAAACATATTGAGATTCCAGGTTTTAATCGACTCGTATCCCCGCACGAAAAAGGCTGCACCGCCCCATAAAACAACCGGTGTTGCAAAAATAAACTCAAACCACTGAATACTTTGTGTGGTGAGTGTGTCTGGAAGGTACTGGGGAGCCAAGTCATTGATCATCGCTATAAGAAAGATAGGGATAGATAAAAAAGTGCTTATCCAAAATCTTTTGCTCATATAATGCAACTCTTCGTTCTCTTCATCTTCTTGCACTTGCATAGCTTCAAGAGCCATACCACATTTTGGACATGAACCGGGTTTGTCGCTGATCACTTCAGGGTGCATAGGGCAGGTGTATTTTGTAGCAGCTATAGAGGTACTTTGCACAACTTTTTCCAATGCCATGCCACATTTGGGACATGAACCGGGTTTGTCGCTGATCACCTCAGGGTGCATGGGACAGGTGTATGTTGCTGTGTCTGTATCGTGGGTGGGTGAGTGTGAATGTGAATCATTCATGACGAACTCCTTTGAGTTTGAGTATCGATTGATCGCTCCATTCTAGAAGGAGTTGTTTCTCCTCATCGGTTAGCTTTGCATCCCAATGCCCTAGAAGGTAGCGAAAAGGGGGCATATCATTTTCTATGGCAACCTCTTTTAAGCTCTGCAGATCTTGTAGTGGTGATTCATGCGAGATAAAAGGGAAGTTGCCACTCATATCAATATGCTCTTTTGCTTCTTTGATATCATAGTCGATCATCTGTTTGACCCCGGGGATCACATAATACCAAGGAAATTTTTTAATCTTACCGTGACAATCAAAACATTTTTTTTCAAAAATCGGTTGAATCTTTTTGAGATACTCTGTGTTGATACTTCTGTAAGCACTTAGCTTGGAAGCACTGCTTGTTTGTGTTTCTTCTATCGGTGTATTTGTTTCTGTATGCTCTTTATCTCCATGTGCAAAAAGCACAAAAGGGAGAAACAGAGCCAGTGATATTGTTAATGTTTTCATAATATTTCCTTAAAACCAAAATCTCACACCGGCATTGACATATGCTTCATCAAGAGGTGCTAGGGTGTTTGTATCTCCAAAATTTTTACTCCACTCCACACCCACATAAGGTGCAAACTCCCGTACGAACTCATAGCGGAGTCTCGCTCCTGCTGTGATGTTTGAGAGACCACTTCCAATACCCAGTGCAAGCGCATCTTTAGTATAGGCATCCAGAGCAAAACTTGGTGTAAGGATAAGTTTTTGCGTAATAAGTGCTTCATACTCTACATCAAAGCGAAACCCTACATTGCCATCATCCCCAATGAGAACAACGGCTCTTGTTTCAAAGAAATAGGGTGCTAAACCTTGGATGGCAAGAACACCCCATGTTTTACTCTCATTGGGTGTTTTATCATAATCTAGACCAATTTGTAGATCCCAAAAAGGATAAACAGCACGAGAGTAAACAAGCTCGTTTTCACTGCTTGCAGATTCCCCCTGCGCTTTTTCCCCCTCTGAATAGATATAGATTTTGTTAATATCGTAACCGATATATGCCAGAGCATCCCAGTTGAGTACCTTCTCATCATTAAATTGGTACTCCAGGTTATCTACAGTTGTACTGGCTCTGAGTATGTCACCTCCGCCTCCTGCAAAAACTGATGTTACCAATAATGATGATATAAGTGTTGATAATAGTATCTTCTTCATAATCTCGTCTCCTTTAAGCCACTACGACTTTTCTAAACATATCGGTCATGTGGTAAAGCAAATGGCAGTGGTAAGCCCACTCGCCTTTTGCATCAACATCTACACGAAAACTGATCTTTGCACCGGGTTGAACGATGATGGTGTGTTTTCTCACCAAAGTATCTTCGCCCGTCTCCAGATCACTCCACATACCGTGAAGGTGCATAGGGTGATTCATCATGGTGTCGTTGATATAGGTAATTCTCAGACGTTCCCCATAGTGAAATTCCAAAGGCTTGGCATCTTTGTAGGCTATGCCGTTGATACTCCACATATAACGATCCATGTTCCCGCTAAGGTGCAACACTATCTCTCTGTCTGGGTAGCGGTCGGTTTGTGTTGGTCGAAGTGATTTCAGATCGGCATAGCTCAACACTTTCCTTCCATTGTCTCTTAAACCTACTCCCGGATCATCGAGTCTGTATTGAGGGTTTTTAGCCTTCATGGTAGTACCTACTCCACTGCTGCTGGCAAGAGGTGTGATGGGAATGGGCTTTTTCATCATTTTCATGTTTCCCATATCCATCTTCATCCCCATATCAGTCATTGTGAGGATAGGTGCAGGGTCCATTGGCGGTACCTCTACAGCGAGTGATCTATCCGGAGTCAAACTTCCGAGCGCGTAACCACTTCTATCGATACTTTGCGCAAAGATAGGGTAGGCTTTATTTGCAGTAGGCTCTACAATGACATCATAGGTCTCTGCGACACCGATACGAAACTCATCAACCTCTACAGGCTCTACATAGTTTCCATCGGCTGCAACCACGCGCATACGAAGTCCTGGAATTCTCACATCAAAAAAGGTCATGGCAGAGGAGTTGATGATACGAAGTCTTACTTTTTGCCCTTTTTGAAAAACTGCTTGAAACGGTGTGGCTGGATTGTGCCCATTCATCAAAAATGTATAGGTATAGCCCGTAACATCGGAGAGATCTCTATCGCTCATTCTCATTTTGTTCCACATCGCTCGGTCATTAAAAGCTTGCAAGAAACCTTTCTCGCTCACCTCTGAGAAAAAATCACCTATGGTTCGCTGTCTGAAGTTATAGTAATCAGCGGAGAGTTTGAGCTTTCTGTAGATAGTACTTGGTTTTTCATCTGAATAATCAGAAAGTGTCAGTACATAATCTGCATCTACCTCAAAAGGTTCCGGCTCTTTTGGCTCAATCACGATAGCACCATAGACCCCTGTTTGCTCTTGAAATCCGGAGTGAGAATGGTACCAGTAGGTACCGTGTTGCTGCACCTTAAACTTATAGGTAAAGGTTTCGCCCGGACTGATCCCTTTGTAGCTGATACCGGGAACCCCGTCCATAGTGTAGGGCAAAATAATCCCGTGCCAATGGATAGAGCTGTCCTCATCGAGATTGTTTGTGACATGGATAGTGATCTCATCACCCTCCCTCCAGCGGAGTGTTGGTCCTGCAAGCATTTTGTTAACGGCAGTTGCAAAGGCCGGTTTCCCTGTTATATTGACAGAGATTTTGTCAATGCTTAGGTTAAACTCAGTTCCACTGAGCTCCTGAGTCTCTTTGCGTGTAGAGATTTTTGTAGCAGCATTGAGGGTGAGAGGTGATGATGCGAGCAACGTGGAAGCAACAACACCTTTGACAAAGGTTCTTCGAGATAGTTTGGAATCTGTATGAGTCATGATCTACTCCTTTTATATAATCTAATTATATTTAGCTTATGTGAGAGTTTTGTGAGGTATAATCTTTTTTATGAAAATTTTACTTTTAGAAGATGATACGGTTTTAGCAGATATTTTGGTCGATTTTTTACAAGAGAGTAGTGAAGTAAAACATACTTACAGTATGAAAGAGGCG
>JALWLL010000027.1 GCA_026996295.1 Sulfurimonas sp. | reverse complement strand
CCCTAAAATAAAGAGTTTCTAAAAACTTTTTACTTATTAAATCTTATCATTTTTTTGCAAAAAGAATAATCTTGCACGGACTTTCCAAAGACTTAACTCATTTTAAAGAGATTGTTTTAAAGATGATAATATAAAATCAGGAGCCTCGCTCGCTAAAGACAGATACTCATCAATAGGTTCAATCAAATCTATTGCAGTTTTATATTTTTTCATATTTATTGATTCTAAAGCAGTTTGAAAAATTTGTAAATCTTCTTTTGTTACTCTTTCATTTTTCAGAAGGTTACGGATTATATTTTCATCATTTTGTATTGCTACAGCAATATCAAAAATATCACGAGCCTTGTTATCTTTTTTTCTAAAAACTATTTTCTTTGCCAAAATATCTTCAATAGACTCTACTCTTATATCAAATGAAAATACAGTTTTTGTGTCATCTATTAAAATACTATCAGAGCTTGAATCAACTAAAATATCAACCTTAATATTATTAGCTGAGACAACTCCTATATGATTGTGTATATCAATATATTGCGAGCCATTAAAATTACTTGTATCTTCTATCCAATGTTTAGGACTGAAATATGATAGATATTGCTGGTCTACTAGAAACAAGTCAATATCAAAACTCAATCTATGTTGAAAATAATAGATAGAGAGTGCAGTCCCTCCACCAAATTTTATAATATCTTTTGGCAGTGTTTTAGCAAATGCATCTTTGAAAAATAGTTCAAGTGCAGTTATTTGGTCTTGATAGTTTTCTTTGATAAACTCAAGTTTATTTGGATTAATAGAAATTTGCTGATAAGACATGTTTTATTTTTGAAAGAGGAATATGGTAATCTTTACTGAACCAAGATAATTCCTCTGGTGATGCTTCTGTTTTTATAGTATCGAGTGCATATTTTTCTACACTAGAAAAATCTTGCTCTTTATTAAAAAGTTGACATAAATTTTCAACAGTAAAATGCTTCTTTTTATTACCTATGGAGTTGTTTACAGTTAATAGTAACATTGGTTGAAATTTAGTTTGCATCACACACTCCTTATCTTTTTGTAATTATAGCATATTTAGCTATTTTTTGAGCTTATCAAATCTCTCCATATTTTATCAAAACTCCTCTATTTCCTTGTATAAGGGAGGTAACAGCTTTTTTAGTTTACCATTGCTAGCAATTGAGTACTACTATATGGAGTTATTATGGCTAATCTAAAAATAATTCAAAAAAAGATATCAACGAAACATGAAGGTGTGTTTTATAAAGAAGTGGTAAATGAAAATAATAAAGTAGTTGATAAAATATTTCTCATCAGATATAGAGAAAACTATTCAGATAAACAAATGACGATTGGTAAATTTAGTGAAGGTATTAGACTAGAATTTTGCAAAGCCAAACGCATCGATATTTTAAATAAAATCAGACATGGAGAGTTTGTAGGAAAAAACTCCAAAATTACTTTTTATGAGGTGTTCAAAAAATATATAGAGTGGGCAGAACATAACAAAAAGACTTGGAAACAAGATAAAAATACATTTGAATTTTACCTATCTGAGTTTAAACATTCAAATAATTCCGCTTTCTTAAAATTTTTTCAAAAACAATTAAATATGCCAATTCTAAGATCAAGTGCAATTTTTTAAACTAGGGGTTTAAAAGAGTGTGGCTCCGGATACTGGATTCGAACCAGTGACCAAGTGATTAACAGTCACCTACTCTACCGCTGAGCTAATCCGGAATATGAGAAGCGCTTAGAAAAAGTAAACTGCTTTACTTTTTTAGCTTTGGAACCGCAATCGATGTGCTTCTGCACCGATGAGGAGAAATCCAAAAAATAAATGGCTCCGGATACTGGATTCGAACCAGTGACCAAGTGATTAACAGTCACCTACTCTACCGCTGAGCTAATCCGGAATATTTATTGAGCCGAAATTATACTTCATGAACCTTAAAAAGTCAAGCAATTCTTACTACTTTGAGCGTTTTCTTTTTATATTTTCAAAAGGGATATAAAATTGCAAATTTCCTACCTCTTTTTTTATGATTTTAGATTCACCGAGAAGTTTTTCTAAGCGTTTTTTACTTTGTTCATCAAAGAGCAGGTCTATGTCATCTTTTGTAAGTGGTCGTTTATCTAAAGTGTTGATGATCTCATCTTCAGTATAAGTAGTGTTATTTGGCTCGGCATGCACCCTTGAAGCTATGTGTATAGGCAAAGAGGGCTCAAACATCTGTGCGATAGAGTGAAGCTCTTTGTAGCTTATACCAACGACGGGGTAGGCGGGTGGTCTGTCTATGGTTCCCAGATCGATTCTGGCAGCTTTGATATTTTTAAGTACGATATTGAGTTTTTGAACTTCCTCTTGTGTGTCGTTAAGTCCATGCACAAACAAAACTTCTATGAACAGTTTGCCCTTGTAAACATTGCTAAACTCTATAACTTTTTTTACAACATCATCTATATCTATGTTCTCGTGTGGTCTGTCTATTTTTTTAAAAACCTCATGCGAGACTGCATCTAAAGAGAGTTTAACCTGATCAAGCTTGAGAAGTGTTTGAAACGTATTTTGATCAACAAGATTTGCACTGTTTGTAAGTATAAGGGTTTGCGTATTATTTTTGAGTTTATTGAGCTCATCTATGAGTTCATTTAGATGTGGATAGAGTGTTGGTTCCCCGTTTGCAGTAAGAGTAATAACATCGATTTTATCATCTAAATGCTTTGTCAGTTCACTGATGATACGCTCAACTGAAACAACGTTACTTTGAGAAGCTACAGTTGCCATGGGGGCAAGTTCACAATAGAGACAGTCAAAGTTGCATTGTTTAGAGTTTGGAGAGAGATCAACCCCTAAACTCATGCCAAAACGGCGTGAGTTTACAGGACCAAATATAATGTTATTTTTTTCCACTGATACGTTGACATTCACTAACGAAATGTTTTGCATTTTCAACAGGAACATCTGGAAGTATTCCATGTCCAAGGTTAAATATGTGACGTTTTCCACCCATAACCGAATGGATATCTTTTATAGACTCTGTTGTCATCTCTTGTGAGTAGAGGCGACATGGCTCCATGTTTCCTTGAAGTACATATTTGTCTCCAAGTTTCTCTTTTGCAAGGGACATCGGCGTTGACCAGTCAACACCAAACACATCAAAGTTTCCATACACTTTGTCTAAAAATGCCGGAATACCTTTAGGGAACATGATTACCGGAATATGAGGGTATTTCTCTTTTAGGTATTCTGCGATCTCAACCATATACTTCCAAGAGAACTCATCATATTTAGAAGGTTCGATGGCAGCAGCCCAGCTATCAAAAATCTGTACAACATCTACACCGGATTGGATCTGTTTTTCCATATAAAGTTTTACAACTTCTGTAACTTTTGCAAGAATTTTATGAAGCAGTTCAGGGTTTGAATACATCATTTTTTTACATATATTATATGTTTTTGTACCTTGACCTTCTATCATATATGTAGCAAGAGTCCATGGTGCACCCGTAAAACCGATGAGTGCTATTTCATCATCTCTTTCATCGAGTTGTTTTCTCAAAAGCTCTATAGTTTCGTACACATATGTAAGTTTACTCGCTGCTTCATCACCACCTATAAGTCGGTCTATATCTGCTTCACTTTCAATAGGATCACTAAACTTTGGACCTTCCCCTTTAACAAAAGAGAGATCCATCCCCATTTCATCAGGGATAACAAGAATATCACTAAACAAAATTGCAGCATCAACACCAACGATATCAAGTGGTTGTATGGTTACTTCTGCAGCTTTTTTAGGATCGTGACAAAGATTTAAAAAGTTTCCGGCTTCTGCACGAACAGCCATATACTCAGGAAGGTATCTTCCAGCCTGTCTCATCATCCAAACCGGAGTGTATGGAGTCTCTTTTCCAAAACATGCATCTACAAATATTTTACTCATTTTTATCCTTTTAATTCTTCGTATTCTAGTAGTATTAGTTTATATTATGTTTAAACTACTATTTTTTTCCAACTTTACTTAAGAAGTATAGCCCAACTGCTACTGCTGTTATCGAGAGAGCAAAGTAGAGCATCTCAATCGGTGTACTATAGTCTGTATGCCCCACTTTTTGGAAAAAGCCCACAACAAGCACCATAACAATAACTTTAGATATTTTATCTTTTAACTGATCGAGAGAGTGAATAGCTAAAAGTTTGTTTTCTTTGCCTTCTTCATCTTTTGCAGGATCAATTTTGGAGATAAAAAGTTCATAAAGACCAAATGCAAAAAGAAGCATAACCACACCGATAAGGTATAGATCAACGGCACCTATGATCCCACCGACAACATCTTGGTGGAACTTTTCCGGGTGCGCACCTGTGGCATAGGTAGTAAATACATACTTAGCTGTTACTATTATGTCAATACTTGCCACCGCAAATAAAACTACTGCTCCGATAAGTCCAAATATTACGGCCAAAATGACCATAAATCGCGAACTCCAAAGACTGTTTTCAAAGATTTTTTCTAACATTATTTCTCCCCTTCCATCTCAACCCATTTTTGAGCGATTCTTACAGCATTTGTCGCTGCACCGACTCTAAGGTTATCAGCAACGACAAACATATGTAAAATATTTTTTCTATAGTTATCATTTCTGATACGTCCAACAAAGGTCTCATTCATATCCACACAGGTCGCAGGCATAGGGTAAAGAGATTCTTGCGGATCGTCTAGTATAATGATATTTGGTGCTTTGGCGAGTACTTCTCTTGCTTCATTTGCATCAACATCACTTGCAAAGGTAAGTGTCAACGCTTCAGCGTGACCGCGAAGGGTAGGGACGCGAACACATGTAGCGCTGAGTTCGATATCTTTGTGCATAATCTTTGTTGTCTCATTGACCATCTTCATCTCTTCTTTCGTATAGCCGTTATCAAGGAACACATCAATTTGCGGGATAACATTGAGTGCTATTTGGTGAGCAAAGGATTTGTGTTCTGATTGGTCAAGTTTAAAGGCAAAGAAGTCTTGCATCTGTCCAACAAGCTCTTCCATAGCGCTCTTTCCGGCACCGCTTGTTGCTTGGTATGTGCTTACATCAACTCTTTGAAGATCATATGCTTCATCTAAAGGCTTAAGTGCCTGAACCATTTGAATGGTTGAGCAGTTAGGATTTGCTATGATTCCTGTGTTTTTCCATGTCGCAATATCTTCGGGATTGACTTCTGGAACTACCAAAGGAGTTTTTTTATCCATTCTGAAGTGTGATGTATTGTCGATGACAACAGCACCTGCTTTTACTGCAGAGGGAGCAAATTCGGCACTCACACTGCCTCCGGCAGAAAAAAGTGCGATCTCAACATCTTCCTCTTCAAAAACACTATGGGTAAGTTCTTTGATCGTAAGTTGTTTGCCGTTAAATTCAACATGTTGACCGGCACTTCTGGAACTTGCTAAGGGAACTACTTTGTTTAGTGGGAAGTCGATCTCTTGTAAAATCGTTAAAATCTCTTCACCCACAGCACCGTTTGCTCCAACAACTGCTACATTATATTTTCTTGACACTATCACTCCTTACAACTCATATGTTTGTATTTTTTTCATTAAATTTGTTTTACTCATACCAAGTATTTTGCACGCTTTGTCGATATCTTGATCTTGGGAGTTCAAGACCTCTTGTATGAGTTCTTTCTCCATGCTTTGTATGCTTTTGCTCTCTGTAAGCCCTCGAGATTCCAAAAAGAGTGCTTCCGGGGTTATCTCATCATCATCACTCAAGATGACCGCTCTCTCAACTACAGATATCAACTCTCTGATATTTCCAGGCCAGTTGTACGCTAAAAGCTGTTTTTGTGCTTCTTTTGAAAAGCTTTTCAGGGCAAAATCATACTTTTGGCAATTTTGTTTCAGAATTATATCTGCAATTTGTAAAATTTCATCTTTTCTTTCATGTAAAGGGGGAATTTTTAAAGGAATTGTGTTCAAACGGTAATAGAGATCTTCTCGAAATTCTCCGTTTTTAATCTTATCGTTTAAGTTCGCATTGGTTGCGGAGATGATTCGTATGTCTATCTTTATACTCTTGGAAGAGCCGAGTCTTCGGATCTCTTTTTCTTGTAGCGCACGTAAAAGTTTTGCTTGGACACCATAGGGCATTTCACCTATCTCATCTAAAAAGAGTGTACCACCGTTGGCAAGTTCAAACTGACCCGCTTTTGCTTCGCTTGCATCTGTAAATGCACCTTTTTCAAAACCAAAAAGTTCACTCTCTATAAGGTTTTCAGGGATAGCGGCCATGTTGATAGCGACAAAAGGTTTTTTCGCTCTTAAAGAGTTTTCGTGTATATAGTTGGCAAACACCTCTTTGCCGACGCCACTCTCTCCAAGGAGTAGTATGCTCGCATCGGTTCTGGCAGCTTTATCGGCTATATGTAAAACTTTTTCAAGTGCTTTGGAGGAGCCTAAAAAACCTTTTGTTGTATTTTTTGTTGCTTTTTTTTGGGTGTTTTTTTGTATTTTTTGTACTTTGTCTTCTCTTTTTATGGCTGTTATCAGTGTGTCGATCTCAAAAGGCTTTAAAAGAAAGTCCTTGACTCCAAGATGGATCGACTCTATGGCACGTTGCAGGGTTGCATTACCCGTCATAATGATCACTTCATATTTGCCGTTAAGTGTTTTAACAAGTTCTATTCCATCCATACCCGGCATATTGATATCAGTAATGATAAGATCAAAAGTATCATCAAGGTTTTTGAGTGCGTCTTTTGCATTTTTAAATGTTTTTATCTCAAACTCTTTAAAATCACCCATAGCTATCTCAAGAGATTTTCTCATATTGATATCGTCTTCTATTATTGCTATTTTCACGAAAAAACCTTGTTAAGAGCTGTAAATTTTACTTTATTTAAAAGGTGCGATTGTAACAAAGTTATCATTAAAATCGACTTTGAAACATGTTGTTTTTAGTGTTAAAATAGTGGTGGAATGGTTATGAAGATTTTTCGTTTTTTCTGTATGCTTTACATCAAGTGCAAGTTTATTTATATGGGAAAGAAAGTGATCGATATTTTTTAAAAGTATCTCTTTGAGGCTGCTACTGTTTTTTGTGGTCTCTAGTATGATTGCTTCTTGAGGTACGCCGGAGCATTTTTGCATGGCACTCGAGACATAAAGCGTTTCGTTGTAAAGAGTTGCATCTTTTACCACATAGCGGTAGGAGATGAAGTACTCTTTAGCATGCAATGTTAGTGAGGCAAGTAAAATTAACGTGCAAATTGAGAATGTGAGAGGACGATTTCCATCTCTACTTCGCATAGACCATCTTTGAAAGTTGTTTCTACTATATTTGCATTTTTTACCATGGCTTGAACAGATGTACGAACTGTCGAGCGTTTTACCATCATATTTTTAATGAGGTCTTCGCCATCAACACGAACGCCTTTGACTTTCTCAGCGATCATTCTGTAAGCGTCTGCAACTGCCGCACGTTTTGCAAGTGCGTATGCTTGGGCAGGAGAAGTTGTATTCATCGGTGCCACACCTTGACCTGTTACACTTATGAGAACATCTTTGTTGTGTGTTAAAACGGGTTCATCTTCCAAAGCAGGAGGTGGTGGCGGACACTCATTTGTCGCACACTCTACCGTAATGCTTTGTGCCGGCTGTTGCTCCTGTGAATCTTGTGCTTGAACTGTATCGACAGCCATCAATGAAGATGCACTGAGAAGCGCTGCTAATAGCAGAGAATATTTCATGGTTAATCCCTTGAGATGATTTGATTTAAACTAAAAAGCAACTATTATTCCAAATCTAAAGTAGGAGTATCATCACTCTCCTCTTCATCTTCCTCTTTTTCCTCTTTTGGACAACGGGAGATGGAAGCAACTTCATCACCTTTTACTATATACACACCAGATGTATTTCTACTGGATTTGGAGATGGTTTGCATATCTACACGTATCATTTTTCCTGCTTTTGTAAGTGCCATCATATCCATTGTTTCATCAACCATAAGAACGCCAACAACATGTTTACCAGTTTTTGATGTCATTTTCATGGCGATAACACCACTTCCTGCACGGTTTGTTAGCCTGTATTCACCGGCGTCTGTACGTTTACCGATACCTTTTTCACTCACGATCAAGATCTCTTGCTCATCATTAGCTATGATGTTAGCATCAACAACCTCGTCACCTTCATGTTTAAACTTAATACCTCTCACACCACGAGTTGAGCGACCTTGTTCACGGGTTTTCTCAATTTCAAACTTAATACATTGAGCATATTTTGTTACTATAAAGAGATAGCGTATATTTTGATCTGCTATTTTTGCAGTGATGAGCTCGTCATCATCATCTAAAACTATAGCCCGTACACCGTTACTTCTGATATTGCTGAATTCACTTAAGTTTGTACGTTTAACGACACCGTTTTTAGTAAAGAAAACAAGACCTTTCTCCTCACTAAAATCTGTAGTTGGGATAATAGACTGGATCTTTTCATCAGCAACGAGGTTGATAAGGTTAACAACTGCCTTGCCCTTTGCCGTTCTGCTGCCTTCTGGAATTCTGTACACTTTGAGCCAGTGGAGTTGTCCGCGGTCTGTTACAAAGAGGAGGGTGTCATGTGTATTACATGTAAAGAAGTTCTCTATAAAATCATCTTCATATGTAGTAACGGCAGTTTTGCCTTTGCCGCCACGTTTTTGTTTTTCATAGGATGCAAGAGCTACACGTTTGATATAGCCTCTATGGGTAATGGTAACTACCATAGGCTCATTCGGGATGAGATCTTCTATATCTATATCATCGTAGTCATCTTCTATCTCTGTGCGTCTTTCATCTGCATAAGTAGCAATGATCTCATCAAACTCTTCATCAATAATTTTGTGAAGAACCTCTTCACTTTTTAAAATCGATTCTAAGTATTCAATAAGTTTCATAAGTTCATGAAGTTCGTTCTCGATTTTTTCAATCTCAAGACCTGTTAAGCGACCAAGACGCATAGCGACAATGCTTGCAGCCTGAATCTCAGAAAAGTCAAACTCAGAGACAAGGTTTTCTTTCGCATCATCTTCATTTGTGGAAGCTCGAATCACACGGATAACATCATCGATGATATCGATCGCTTTTTTCAAACCTTCTAAAATATGTGCACGCGCTTTTGCTTTTTCAAGATCGAAAATGGTACGACGAATAATGATTGTTTTACGGTGAGCGATAAAATGTTTTAAAATATCAATAAGACCAAAGATTCTTGGTTCCTGATTGAGTATGGATAGCATGATGATACCGAAAGTGGTTTGCATACTTGTTTGTTTAAAGAGGTTGTTTAAAACTATTTCACTCATAGCATCACGTTTGAGCTCAATAACAACCCGCATTCCGTCACGGTCTGATTCATCGCGAATAAGTGAAACACCCTCTATCATTTTCTCTTTTACAAGATTTGCAATGTTTTCAATGAGGCGAGATTTATTTACCTGATAAGGCAGTTCATCAATAACAATGATCTCTTTTTTTGCACTTTGCTCAATATGTGTTTTCGCACGAACTTTGATACGACCGCGACCGGTCTCATAAGCTTCTGTAATCCCTTTTTTACCAAAGATAATACCACCGGTTGGGAAGTCAGGCGCTTTAATATGCTCCATCATCTCAGCAAGTGAGATCTGTGGATTTGCCAGAAGTGCCTTAAGACCGCTTAGGATCTCTTTAGGGTTATGTGGAGGAATATTGGTGGCCATACCGACTGCAATACCTGATGAACCGTTTATGAGGAGGTTTGGAACACGCGTCGGCATAACATCTGGCTCTTTTGTGGTTCCGTCATAGTTGTCTATCATGTTTACCGTATTTTTGTCGAGATCTTTGAGAAGCTCGCCTGCGTACTTTGTCATACGTGCTTCCGTATAACGCATTGCTGCTGCAGAGTCACCATCGACCGAACCGAAGTTACCTTGCCCGTCAACAAGCTCCATTCTCATAGAGAAAGGTTGAGCCATACGTACCAAAGCATCATATACAGCGGTGTCACCGTGAGGGTGGTACTGACCGATCACATCCCCGACGATACGTGCTGATTTTTTAAATTTTGCACCGGCTGAGAGGTTGAGCTTGTCCATAGCATAAAGGATTCTTCTGTGAACAGGCTTCAGACCATCTCTTACATCCGGAAGGGCACGACCGATAATTACACTCATGGAGTAATCAAGGTAGCTTGTTTGAAGAGTTTCCTCTATATTTATAGTTTGTATTTCATCATTGTTTAGCAAATCGCTCATATAAAACACCTAGTTGTTTAATTAAAATAAAATTTATCTATAATATCGAAATGTCCCTTAAGATATTTGTAAAAATGAAGAACTTTTTGAAGAACTTTTTTACGTGTGAAGATAGGGTATATCTCAAAGTATTATAATTTTGATTAATGATTAAAAATTAATCACCCATAGAGAAGATTGCTTGAAATTTGTTTGTATAATGCTGAATAGTTAAACAATCTAAAGGATAAATAATGAAGAGATTACTTCTTGTTCTGTTAGCATTGCCAACATTGGTATTTGCAGAAGATACATTGAACAGTGGAGACACTGCTTGGATGTTAGTTGCTACAGCATTTGTTATGTTAATGACACCTGCCGGTCTGGCACTGTTTTACGGTGGACTTACCCGTAGTAAAAATACGCTTAATACTATAGGTATGAGTTTGGGTGCATATGCTGTCGGTACTTTGGTATGGGTGTTGGTTGGTTATTCTATTGCATTTGGTGATGGTGACTTCATAGGAACCGGTAAAGTTCTTCTTTCCGGAATTACATCAGAGAGCTTAAGCGGAACAATTCCTGAGCTTTTATTTGTTGCGTTTCAGGGTACATTTGCAGCGATCGCTGTTGCAATTGCAAGTGGTTCGATGATTGAGAGAGTGAAGTTCTCGACATATATGATCTTTGCTGCATTATGGATTGTTGCAGTATATGCACCTATTACACACTGGGCATGGGGTGGCGGTGAAACACTGAACTTTGGTGAGATGGATTTTGCAGGTGGTACAGTTGTTCACTTAAATGCTGGTATTGCCGGTTTTGTAGTTGCTATGATACTGGGACGCAGAAAAGATTATGGAAAAGCTGCTATCAAGCCTTTCTCTCCTGTACTGGTAGTTCTTGGTGCTGCACTCTTATGGTTTGGATGGTTCGGATTCAATGCAGGTAGTGAAGTTGCTGCTGATGGTGTTGCTGCTTCTGCTTTCTTGGTAACAAATGTTGCTGCTGCTCTTGGTGTAATCGGTTGGGTGGCACTGGAGTGGTTGATCTACAAAAAAGCTACTTTGGTAGGTGGTGCTTCCGGTGCTGTTGCCGGTCTTGTCGCGATTACTCCGGCTTCTGGTAGTGCCGGTGTTGAAGGTGCTATTATTATCGGCTTTGTTGGTGGTGCACTTGGTTTCTGGGCTGTTTCAAAACTCAAACATATGTTTAAAGTTGATGATTCTTTAGATGCATTTTGGATCCATGGTTTAGTCGGTATTTGGGGTTCGATAGCGACTGCTTTATTTATCGCAGATTACGCAATGCCGGAAGATTATTCTCTTGGTTCTCAGTTGGTTGCACAGTTTAGCGCTATCGGTCTTACTATCGTGTACAGTGCGATTGTAACTGCGATAGTATTTTATATAGCTTCTGCACTTACGGGTGGCGGTAGAGTTGATGATGAGACTGAGAGTCGCGGTCTTGATGAAACTACACATGGTGAAAAAGCTATAAACTTATAGTCTTTGAGTTGATTTAAACCATAAATATGGTTACAATTTGAAACGAAAAAAAGAGAGGTTCTCCTCTCTTGCAATATTTGGAGTTACAATTATGAAAAAAGTAGAAGCGGTTATCAAACCATTTAAACTAGAAGATGTAAAAGATGCTTTGGCTGAGATCGGTATAACGGGTATGACTGTAAGTGAAGTCAAAGGTTACGGTCGCCAAAAAGGTCACAGTGAACTTTATCGTGGTGCTGAGTATGTAGTAGATTTCTTGCCTAAAATTAAAATGGAAATGGTTGTAGGTGCTGATATGCTCGAGCAGGTTGTCAACACAATCGTTGAAGCAGCCAGAACAGGTAAAATCGGTGATGGTAAAATTTTCGTAAGTGATATTGAGAAAATTATCCGTATTCGTACCGGTGAAACTGATATAGAAGCTGTATAATATTTCTACCTCATGCCCTTTTTAGGGTATGAAACACTTCCAAAATAACTACAATTTCACTCCTTACATATTAAAATAGTATTAATTTTATTTTTTAAATATATACTTTTAGGTAATATCTTCCCTTTGACCAACTCAAAGGACACATATTATGTTAGAAGCAGATTTTAAATACATCATCGATACTTTCTTCGCACTTTTTGCTATGGTGCTTATTATTTTTATGGTTCCGGGTTTTGCCATGCTTGAAGCTGGACTCGTACGAACCAAAAATGTCACCTCCGTACTGACCATAAATGTTATGATCTACGCTGTTGCCTCTATGGCATTTTTACTTATCGGGTATGAGCTGGCTTTTGGCTCTTGGGAAAATGAGAGTATGAGTATATGGGCTGCGTTTTTATTTCAAATGGCATTTGTCGGTAAAACCATCAATATCATGAGTGGTGGTGTAAGTGAACGTGTGAGGATCATTCCTCTTGCTATTTTCGCCGTGATTATGGGTGCTGTGATCTATCCCGTAGTGGTAAATATAAGCTGGGGTGCAGATATGATAGCAGGAACATTTTTAGATATAGATATGTATGATCTTGCAGGTTCAACGGTTATTCATTCTACAGGTGGTTGGGCACTTCTTGCTGCAATTTTGATCATGGGTTCTCGTAAAGGGAGATACAAAAACGGACAAATTAAAGTGATTCCGGCTTCCAATATTCCCCTTGTTGTGCTTGGTGCATTTTTACTCTGGATAGGCTGGTTCGGTTTTAACGGTGGAAGTGTCGGTTCCATCTCTTCTGTAGAAAATGCAGATGCAGTTGCCAAAACAATTATGAATACAAACACAGCCGGTCTTGCCGGTGCTATCATTGCCGGAGCTATGATGTATATGCGTTACAAGCTCTTTGATATTACCATGATTCTCAACGGTGCTCTTGGGGGTCTTGTGGCGATCACTGCAGGGCCGGATCTGTATGATATGTACACACCGATACTTATAGGGGCTATAGGAGGTGCGTTGGTTGTATTTGCTGTTCCGTTATTTGACAAGTTAAAACTAGATGATCCTGTCGGTGCCCTTTCTGTGCATTTGGTTAATGGTATCTGGGGAACTTTGGCTGTTGGTATTTTTGTAAGTGATATCTCATTTATGGCTCAACTTAAAGGTGTTGCATTGATCGCAGTATTTGCCTTTAGTGTTTCTTATATCGTGCTGTTTGCTATTAACAAAATCACTCTCTTTAGAGCGAGTGATGATGCTCAGGTTGAAGGTATGGATGTGAATGAGTGTGGAGTGGAAGCATATCCTGAGTTTAAAAGAGCTATATAGTTCTTTTTGCTCTATATAAATATGTCAATATTTTGTGTGAATTGTGTTTGTGAAATGATGCAATAAAAAGTGGTGACCCCACGGAGACTCGAACTCCGGTAACATGGATGAAAACCATGGATCCTAACCGCTAGACGATGGGGCCACTTTGGATGTTTGTTATAAATATGGTGTCCCGTGATGGATTCGAACCATCGGCCACATCATTAAAAGTGACGTGCTCTACCAGCTGAGCTAACGAGACATTTTGACTCTCTTTTGTTAAGAGGTCGAAATTATAGGCAAATTGTTTTTAGATGTCAATACTAAAAGGGAAAATTTTTTAAATTTCCTCTAATTTATCTTCAATGGACACAAAAAACTTATTTTTCGTTACAATATATACAATGAATTACTATAGTTTTGAATATCCTTTTTTAATACTGTTGCTTCTTCCCATTTTATACTGTCTGTACAAATGCCGTGAACTCCTAAAAGAGAGATATTTTGTTCATCTGCATCTCATGTCTGCTAAAAAAAGTTTTTTTAAAATTGAGTGGATAGTGAAAGTTCTTGTATTTGTTTTATTAGTTATAGCTCTTTGTTCCCCCGTTATGATAGATACATCACACCCCTTTAACAGAGAAGGTAGAGATATTGTTCTGGCTTTGGATGCAAGTGGCTCCATGAATGCTTCTGGATTTGCAAAGGTAGATGATCTGTTTAAAGATAGCAAACTTCAAACGACACGTATGAGTCGTTTTGATATCACTAAAAAGATAGCGAGTGAATTTATCGTAAAAAGAGCAGGGGACAATGTGGGGGTTGTCGTTTATGGTGATTTTGCCTTTATTGCATCGCCTGTGACCTATGAAAAAGATGTTGTTGTGGAGATGCTCTCTTATCTTACGCAAGGGATGGCAGGACAAAATACAGCCATTGGTGAAGCTGTGGCGATGGGGGTGAGAGCTCTCAAACACTCCAAGGCAAAAACAAAAGTGATTATACTCTTGAGTGATGGGGAGCACAACTCGGGAAGTATTTCCCCAAAAGAGTCCGTAGCACTTGCAAAAAGTAAAAACATCAAAATCTATACCATCGCCATAGGCGATGACAATGAAGCAGATAGTGACTTGCTTAGAATGATTGCTAAAGATACTCAGGGTAAGTTTTTCAGTGCTACGAGTGCAAAAGAGCTTCAAAGTGTTTATGAAGCTATCGATAAGCTGGAATCTTCTAAGATCAGAAGTAAAGAGTATGTTTTTAAAGAGTACTATTATCAGATATTTTTACTCTTTGCACTTGCACTTTTGGCTTTTTTGATTGTACGGGGAGTTGGGCGATGAGCTTTTTATACCCCTCTTATTTTTGGTTATTGCTGTTGTTGCTGTTGATATTTGTAAAAAAAGACGTGAAACAGATACGCTTGAGTGTATATGGTTATATACTAACATCGCTGTTTATAGTTATCGCTCTTGCGCGTCCGGTAATAGAGCAAGAACCGCTTAAAAATGAGCAATATCTAAATGATGTTGTTTTGGCAGTTGATCTCTCCTACTCTATGCATGCAACCGATATAAAACCAAGTAGATCCCAAAAGGTAAAAGAGCTGCTTCAAAAGCTGCTTAAAAGTGAGCAAAAAAGCAGGTTAGGTGTATTGGGTTTTACTACAAATGCTATTATCCTTTCCCCTTTGAGTGAAGACAGTGAAGTGTTGATGCATCTATTTAGCTCTTTGGATGAGACTCTCATCATGACAAAAGGTTCCTCTGTTATGCCTGCTTTAAAGCTGGCGAGAAAAATATCACATGCAAAACAGCTGAGTGTAGTGCTATTAAGTGATGGTGGTGATAAGCAAAGCTATAAAGAAGAAGCATTGTTTGCAAAAAAAAATGGACTAAAAGTCAATATCTTGATGATAGCAACAAAAATGGGTGCAACTATTACGCTTGAAGATGGGGAACTTCTCAAAGATGAAAACGGAAATATTGTGGTGAGCAGGGAAAATGAACATATAAAGCTTATTGCAGATGCAAGTGGCGGCGTATATACGAAAGATCTCTCGACACTTCTTGTGGCATTGGAGTCTCAAAGAGAAGCAGAGGTAAGTACACAAAGTGTTGTTGTGCAAAATATAGAGCTGTTTTACTACTTTATTGTGCTGGCGATCATAACATTTTTACTTAGTGTGACAAAACTACGACGTATTGTGCTTGCATGGCTGCTTGTTTTTGGTATCTCTTTGGATGCTTCTGTGTTGGAGTATCTCGATGAAAAAACAGCACAAGAGGCGTATGCTCACAAAGAGTATGAAAAAGCGATAGAGTACTATAAGAAAGTTCAGACGAACCGTGCATATTTTAACTTGGCAAACAGCTATTATAAGAGTGGGGAGTATGAGAAGGCTTTAGTGAATTATGAAAAGGTAAAATCTTCAGATATAAACTTCAAAGCGAAAGTTTTTTATAATATGGCCAATACTTTTGTGCGTTTAAAAAAATTTAAAAAAGCAAAAGAGAACTATTTGAAGTCGCTTACACTTTGTTATACAAAAGAAGCAGATGACAACTACCGCCATATACGTAATGTCTCTGAGCAAAAAACTATGCAGACTGGGGAGCAAAAAACAAAAAAGCATACATCGTTTGCAAAAGAGCAGGCTCAATCGCACAAGAAAAAAGATGCCGGAGGTTCAAACATGAATGTGAGTGCAAAGGCTGGAAGCGGTACTTCGGATATGGGTAAAAAGATAGAGTCCGAGGCGATGTTGAACCTAAATAGCACAAAAGCAAAACTTAGCTCGAAACAGTATGAGCTTATCAACAAAAGGGGAGTCAATGAGCAAAAGCCTTGGTAGTATCTTATGTATGACTCTGTTTTTGTGTGCAGATCTTTTTGCTTCTACCTATACATGGAGCGCGAGTGTCAATAAGACACAAGCGTACATGAACGAGGCGATCTATCTGGAGTATGTGTGTACTTTTAGTGACAAAAGTGAACTCTACACTATCGACTTTAATCCGCAGGGGGAAGATTATTCTCTTTTTTTGTTGCAAGAAAGTGAAAAGATCATAAATGAAAAGCGGGTCAATCGTTACGAATTTGTTGCATTTGCAAAAAAGGCAAAAGAGATTGTGTTTGATTTTCATGCTCTGATGAAACACACTACTCAGGCATCCATCGACAGTACGATCGGGGGAAGAGACAATGACCGGGAGAAAGAGGATTTTACAGCTACTGAGATAAAGCTTCCCGTGTTAAAGGTTGATATCGCACAAACAAACACTTCTCTTGTAGGGGAGTTTACACTCAAAGTTCTTCAAGACAGCCCCGACATACAGGCATATGAGCCTTACCATATGGAGATACGCATAGAGGGTGTGGGTAATTTCAATGCCATAAAATCCTTTGCATTTAATGTGGATGGTGTGAAAATATTTTCAGAAGCACCTAAAAAAGAGCTCAAGCTTACACAAGAGGGTTTTCAGGGGTTGTGGAGTCAAAAGTTTGCCTTTGTCGCCAAAGAGGACTTTACACTTCCACAGATACAGATACAGTATTTTGATCTGAAAACGAAAACACTCAAAACCCTTGTGCATGATGCAGTACAGGTAAAAGTGCAAAAACTCTTTGTAAAAGAGGAACTTCTCGATGAAGTACCGGCAGATGTGCCATGGCATTTTCCTTATGAATATTTGTATTATCTACTCACTTTTATAGCAGGTTATTTATTTGCCAAGATCCGTTTGAGAAAAAGGGCAAGTGAAAAAAAAGAGCAAAATTTTGAACAAAAACTCTCTACTGCAAAATCTCTCAACGAATTCGCTGTTTTGTTGACTCTAGAAGATGCAACACGCCACAAAGAGCTTCTCAAAAAGATAGATATGGGAAAGATAAGCTCTCTTGCACAGGCAAAAAAAGAGCTTTAATATGAGATTAAATAGTATTTAACTAGAATGATTAAAAGATTTTAAAGGTATGCAATGAAAAGATTTTTTCTAGTGTTTTTTATGTTCGGCGCTGTGATATTTATAAGTGGATGTGCTACGGGTGCGAAGATAGTGATCCCATCTTATAGCGCTCCAAAAGAGGTCGCAAAGATAAGCAAAATAAAAACAAAAGATGAGTTTATATCTGATGAGAGCTATTTGGCACTGTGGATAAATCCTGACATACAAGGGGTGCAAAACGCCAACAAAAAACTTGCACCTATGCTTATCAATAAAGTAAAAGAGAAAATCACACAAACAAATTTTATTGCCATCGATCCACTTGGGGGAGATGAAAGTGTTGCGTTAAGCATGAGAGTTCTTAACTACAAGTATGAAAAATTTACAAAAAAAGTGATGCTTACTTTGGAGGTAAGCTTTACACTCTCAAGAGGTGCCGATGAGTTTTTAGTCAAAACATATAAAGCGAGAAAAAATCGCCAGGCAAACGATCCAAGCAAGCTGCCTACGGAGAATGAGCTTGCTTCAGAAGCGGTAAGTAAGGTTGTGAAATATTTTATCGCCGATATCTCTCCACTCAAAACTAATCAACTGCGTGAGTTTAAAGAGCTTCCAGATGAGCTTGGTGCTGTTTTTTCGTATGCAAAAAGAAGAAACTACAAAGATGCCATACGCATGATGAGAAAGTACAAAGGTGAAAAAGATATGAACTATTATTATGATCTTGCCATCTTGTACGAGGCACAGGCAAGTACAACGGAAGATGTAAAGATGTTACGACTTGCATCCAAAGAGTATGAAAAAGCGATGGAGCTTGGTGGTTATGAAGATGCACTGGTTGTAGATGCAAAGGCGAGATTTGATACTTTTTATGATCTTTTAAGAGAAACAAAAAAACAAAGCAAGGCCAATGAGGCTCTTATCAATGACAGAAACTCGATGACAGGAAGCACAGACAGTGAATATGAGTAGGTTTTTTCTCAATACACTCTTTGTTGCTGCAGTTTTATTTTTCAACACAGGATGTAGTGTCATACAGGAGAGTATGGCTTCTCAGATGGAAGTTCCCACTCTTGAGATTCAGGCGAACCGTGTAGCCATAGGGATGACGCTTGTTCGAGAAAACAATATCATGGAAAACAAAATGCCCATCTCTTCTGATGCCAAGTGGCCTTTACTAATTGCAAGTGACCTTAACGCAACACAAAAAAAGCTTATTGCAGATCTGCTGATGCAAGATCCCTACTATGCGACTGTACACTACTCCACTTTAATACAAAGACAAATGCTTGGCAGTTCCGCACTTATGAAACAGTTTGGGGATTATGGGCATATGGCAGCAACGCTCCTTGATCGAAGCATCTCCCCTCTTGCCTATGAAGCTTTTGGAAAAATTATTATCTTATATGGCAAAAACCCAAAAAACTGGCCAAAGGTTTTTGATTTTGGTGCTTCACTCTCAAATATGCTTGAGTTTAACAGCGGCACTATGATAGAGATAGACTCCCCAGGTGGAGACGTATATGAGAACCTTCACCAGGCTCTTATATCGTTAGCCCCTGTAAATCTGCAAAAAGATCTGCAAAGTGCAAAAGATGAGAATGATGATGCTGAGAGCAATGTTTTGTATTTGAAAGCAGATATAGGAACGATCAAAACGCAGATAGAATCAAAAAAAGACAAAGAGGGGCAAAAAGAACTCACCCGCTTTGATATACAAAACCTTCAACAGCAACTAGCGCTCAAAGAGGAGGAGTTACATCAAGCAGAGTCGATTGCCGATGAGAAAGAGGCTATCTACTTTGAGCTCTTAGATCAAATTCCCTTGGCGCTACAGAGTGGCATCGATGTCAGTGACAAGGCTTATGGGAGACTTGCAAGAAACATAAATATAGTTGCAAAAGAGATAGATTCAAGTGCCACCCAAGCATATGGAGCTTTTTCTATTGCTCTTACGAATATAGTAACAAACAATATACTGGCAAAGCTTCCAAAGGAACTTTTTTCTTTGGCTCTAGCAAAAGCAAATGTTCCTGCAAATTTACAATCCAAGTATGATGAAAGGGTTTTGAGGATCGTTAAAAACTCCCTCGTGTTACTTCCAAATGTATTTGTGGGTATCTACTATGCAAACAAACAATCACAGGTAGCAAAAAAATACACACAGATAACAGATCAGATCGTGGAAATATATGATGTCAATGCCCAACAAGAACAAGAGATGAAAAAGGAAACACAATGAAAATAGTTCTCAATAACTTTGTACTACTGATGGCACTTGTATTTTTAAGTGCATGTGGAGCATCCGCTTCTGCTGAAAATGCAAGTAAAACGCAAAGTGAATCATGGATCAATCAGCCCCCGTCCGATACAGATCAGTACTTTTATGCCGTGGGGTACGGGGCAACGCAAAAAGATGCCAAAAGTGATGCTCTTGCAACCATCAGTGCCAAAATATCGGTCGATGTCGCTTCTAATTTCAGCTCTTCTGTTACGGCAACAAGGCAGGACGGTGATGAAGATGTGCTCAAATCAACCAAGAATGAGGTGATAAGTAAAAGCAAACATATTGAGTACACTGATGTCAAAGTGAAAAAAAGCCTACACAAAGATGATGAGTGGATAGTGCTTGTTGAGGTAAACAGGGATATTTTAGTGAAAACCTATGAGAGAAAACTTAAAAAAATAGATGACAAGCTAAAAGCGGAATGGGAAGTTTTTCAAAATGCCGATCCATTTGAGAAGTTAAAACTCTCGGTAACGATGGAGAAATACCTCAAAGAAACAGATGCTATCTTCCCACTTTTGCATGCACTCAAAGAAAACTATGATGATTCAGCATATACAAAACGCTATCTGCAGTACACAAAAGAGATGAGAAAAGCCAGAGATGAACTTCTTTTTAAAATAGAAGCTGATGAGAACTCACAAAGTCTTGCTTCTTTGATCCGCTCCAAGTTGAGTGCGCATAATGCCGTATTTAGTGATAAGAACTACAATACCCTTATACAAATCACAACCAAAGCAAAAAAAAGAAAGTATCCATCTACGAATGAGCAGTTTGCAAACCTGACCTTTGCTCTTAGAAAAACAACCATAAAGGTTGTAGACAAAGATGGCAATATTGTCTCCACCACGGTTTACAAAACAAAAGATGCTTCACCGGATGGTTTTGAAGATGCTATAGCCAAAACAGCCAAGTATGAGAAAAAAATCAAGCAAAAAGGGATATTTGCTTTTATTACAGGAAATTAATATCTGTAATTAAAAGCGACATAGATGTTTTGCATCTGCTGATTTTGTACTTTACTTGGTTCCTGCACGGGGCGAACATTGAGTATATCGCTCACATAAGAGATGATAAAATTAAAACAGTCTTTTGGATCTTGTTTCACTTTGAGTGAAAGAGCTGTGGATGTTTCAGAATTTGATGTTTCTACATCTGTAAGAGCGAGTGCGAATGTCTGCTTTAGATCTTTTGCACTAAGGGTGATGCTACTCAATAAAACCAGTACGACGATGAGAGTTTTCATGTTTTTTCTCCAAATTAAAATCATCTTTGATTAGAAACTCTAAAAACAGTGACTTTGAAATTTGATAGATAAAGAAAAAATGCAGAATGTTAAATACATTTGGCAATCCGGCTATCTTCCAAAGAAGACCCGTGACTTTCCGAACTTGCTTCACAACAAGGTTGGCTTTTCTTATATTTATCTTACTGTCATTATATCCAAATAGATTTTTTTGTGCAACTTAT
>JALWLL010000026.1 GCA_026996295.1 Sulfurimonas sp. | reverse complement strand
TGATAATACTGCAGGTTTCACTTGTGGGAATGTAGGTCGCTGCCTAGTTCGTCAGATTTTTTACCCTCTTTTTTATTCTCTTTATTTACTTTTACTGTGTGACTTTACTTTGGTTTTATTGGTGTTTTTTATATTGTTAAATTTTTTTCTACTTTCCATGAATGTTCTTTATCCTCAAAACGAGCATTTTCTAATTTTTTTAAGAACTCATCTCTTTGAATCTCCTTTGCTCCTAGGCTTTTTAGATGTTGAGTAGGAACCTGGCAATCTACAAAACTATAGTTCCAATGCTTTAGATGATTGATGAGTACAGCATAGGCTGCTTTGGAAGCATCTGTTTTTTTACTAAACATACTCTCTCCGCAAAATACACTGCCAACTACGACTCCATACAATCCGCCAACCAGCTTATCTTCATAATAACTTTCAACACAATGTGCTATGCCCATTCCGTGAAGTATTGTATATGTTTCAATAATCTCTTTATTGATCCATGTTCCCTGTTGATCATCTCTTGGTACTTCTTTGCATGCTTCTATAACTTGAGTAAATGCCGTATCAAATTTATAAGTAAATTTTTTCATACTTTTTCTTAGTGATTTACTTAGTTTAAAATCATCAAGTTCCATAATAAGTCTCGGATCAGGCGACCACCAAATAATGGGATCATCTTTTGAATACCATGGAAAAATACCATGTTGATATGCTCGAAGAACCCTTGAAGGATTTAAGTCTCCTCCCCAAGCAACTATCCCATCAGCATTTGCCTTTCGTGGATCTGGAAAAATGAGATCATATTTATTTAGTCTAGGTATATTCAAGAACTATACTCTAATGTTAAAGATCCACTATATGAAACATGTACCTTACCACCATTTTTAAGTTTTCCAAAGAGTATTTCATCGCTAAGTTTATTGGTGATATTATCTTGTATGTAACGTTTAAGCGGTCTTGCTCCCATCTCTTGCGAATAAGCTGTTGTAGATATAAACTCAACAGCATCTTCTGAAATCTCTATAAATATCTTTTTCTTTTTAAGTTCATTGTTAAGCTCTGCTATGAATTTTTTTGTTATATCTTGCACCACTTCTACATTGAGGGCATTAAATTCAACTATAGCATCAAGTCTATTTCTAAATTCCGGCGTGAAAAATGATGTAAGTTCTTCATGTTTAGACAATGAAGAGTCCTTGTTGAATCCCATCACATTTCTGGCGTTTGCGCCTATATTGGAAGTCATAATTAATATGACATTTTGAAAATTTGCTTTATACCCATTGTTGTCTGTGAGTACTGCATTATCCATAATTTGCAGTAAAATATTTACAAGATCAGGATGAGCTTTTTCTATTTCATCAAGTAATAGTACACTGTAGGGGTGTTTCTTGATAGCTTCTGTTAGAAGACCACCCTGTTCATAGCCTACATATCCCGGAGGTGCACCCACAAGCCTGCTTATTGTATGCTTTTCCATATACTCGCTCATATCAAAACGTTCAAAATTAATACCCATAATGTCACTAAGAGCACTTGCTAATTCAGTTTTACCAACTCCTGTAGGTCCTGCGAACAAAAATGATGCTATAGGCTTGTTCTGCGGTGTTAAGCCTGCTTTTGCGATTTTTATAGCTTTGGCTACTTCCATCACTGCGTTATCTTGACCTATGACTCTGTTTTTGAGATTTTCTTCCAAATGAAACAATGCATCTATATCATTCTTTTTCACTTTAGAGCTAGGTTTTCCTATAATACTTGAGATAGTAAACTCTATATCTTTTGCTGTGACTTTTGTTTTCTTTTTATTTTTAAGGTGAAAAGAAGCAGCGGTCTCATCAATGATATCTATTGCTTTATCCGGCAAAAATCTGTCAGTTATATATCTTTTGGATAAATTTACAGCAGATTTAAGTGCATTGTCTGTAAATATTACTTGGTGATGAGTTTCATACTTTGATTTAAGGCCTTTAAGAATCAAATAGCTCATTTTTGTGGATGGTTCATTTACATCAACTTTTGAAAACCTTCGACTGAGTGCCTTATCTTTCTCAAAGCCGTTACGATACTCTGCAAATGTAGTGGCCCCCATACACTTGAGCTCTCCAGAAGCAAGAGCCGGTTTGAGCTGGTTGGCTGCATCCATGGTACCGCTTGTGGCACCTGCACCGATGAGTGTGTGAATCTCATCGATAAATATAATGGCATTTGGATGCGATTTTAATTCATCCATAACACCTTTGAGTCTTTTTTCAAAGTCCCCTCTATATTTTGTACCTGCTAGAAGTGCGCTTAAGTCGAGTGCATAAAGCTCTGCATCTTTTATGATATTAGGAACATCCCCTGCTATTAAATGCAAAGCCAGCCCTTCTGCTATGGCTGTTTTTCCAACACCGGCTTCACCAACCAAAATAGGGTTGTTCTTTTTTCTTCTGCAAAGTATTTGGATCACTCTTTTAATTTCTGAATCTCGTCCTATAACAGGATCTATTTTACCATCTTTTGCTTTTTGAAGTAGATTGATAGAGTATTTTTCAAGATAAGACTCTGTATCTGTAGCGGTTGTTTCCCCTGTTGTAACCTCACTGTGCGAGATCACTTCTAAAATATCTAAACGTGATATTTGGTACTCTTTAAGTAAAACAAATGTAAAGGTATTTTTTTCATCAAATAAGGCGGCAATCAAGTCACCAACATCAGCAGTATTTTGTTGGGCACTTTGTATGTGGCGGATCATATTGTCTATAAGCCTTGCCAAGGCTACACTCTCGTAAGGGTCTTGATCAATTTCTAAGGGAAGTGACTCTATTTGGGTGTCTATATAGTTTTTAAGTGCTTCTTTCATTTTTTGAACATCACCGCCACAGGTATCTATGATAAGTGAGCCCTCTTTAGAACTGAGCAAAAGGTAAAAAACATGTTCTATCGTCAAGTATTCGTGTCTAAGCTCTTTTGCAAACTGAATCGATCTTTGAAATATTTCATTTAAACTTTGACTAATCATTACTCTTCTTCCAGTGTGGCTTTGAGCGGAAAACTGTTGTCTCTTGCACGTTTGTGTACCTGCATAACTTTTGTTTCTGCTATTTCATGGGTATAAACGCCACACAAGCCCTTCTCTTTTTTATGAACCTCAAGCATAATATTTTCAGCCTCTTTATATGTTTTATGAAAAACAGTGATAAGAATATCGATAACAAAATCCATAGAGGTGTAGTCATCATTAAGTAGATATACTTTATATTTTTTTGGATATTTGAGTTCAATCTCATCTAATAGTTCTAAGTTTGTACTGGTGCCCATCATTTTCCTGTTAGATTATAAATTTTAGTTTATAACTCTAACAAAAAAATCATTTACTTGGCTTAATGTGTTGATTTAGCGTGCAGAAGCTAAAAAATCTTTAATGATATCTTGTGGATTTTCAAGCCCTATGGAGATGCGAATAAGTCCGGGAGTTATTCCAAGAAAATCCATGGTGTCTTCATCAAAGTCTCTGTAAATTGTTGAGGCCATGTGTAGAGCAAGTGTTCTTGAATCACCTATATTGGCTGTTAAAGTTGCAATCTTTGTTGTGTTTAAGAACTCAAATGCTTTCTCTTTGGAGCCCATATCAATGGTAAAAAGTGTTCCACATCCATTTTGAAAATCTTTTAGGTACCTTTGATGGTGAGGATGTTGATGTAGAGCAGGGTGGTTGATACTAAGCCCTTGTTTATCCAGTTCTTTAACAACTGATTCCACAGTTTGTGTTATCCTCTCAACTCGCAAAGGCAGTGTTTCAAGTCCGAGCATTGTTTGATAGCTGGCATGTGCATTTGCACTCATTCCAAAGTCTCTCATCGCCCTTTTCTTTGCTATGGCAATAAGTGCTCCTTTACCCATTTTTTGAATAATTTTATGGAGATCTTGATAGCGTGAAGATCTAAATTTATCCTCATCTTGAATGGCTCTGTATACTACACAACCACCGAGTGCAGAAGCATTTCCGGAAATGATCTTTGTGGTAGAGTATATAGCTATATCTATGCCAAGTTTAAGAGGTTTAATGCTCAGTGGTGTGATGGTGTTGTCCAACATAGTTGCTATGCCGTATCTGTTGGCGATATCTATGATGGCCTGAATATCGGGAAGTTTCATATTTGGGTTGCCGACACTCTCTAAAAAAATGATTTTTGTTTTTTCATTGATCGCAGCTTCTATATCCTGGAGTGCATCAACATCAAAAAAATGTGTTTGCACCCCAAAACGGGAAAGTGTTTCTGAAAAAAGTGCATATGTTCCCCCAAAAAGCCCTCCTATACTTATGATTTCATCTCCTGCAGAAACTATGGACATAACGGCTAAACTAACAGCTCCCATGCCACTGCTTGTTACAACTGCACCAATGCCGCCATCCATCTGTGCCATAGTAGATTCCAAACGAGCACTCGTAGGATTTCCCATTCTCGAATAAAGCGGTTTTTTTACATTTCCCTCAAAAATACCCTCTGCGATTTGGGGAGTTCCATAAGCAAAAGAAGCAGAATTTACAATACTTGGACTGACAGCTCCCTCTTTGTTGCCAACTGCCTGGACAAATTTGGTACAATACTCTTCAAATTGACTCATTATCATATAACCCTTGATCAAAAATTAGAGGAAATTATATCGAAATAGGATACAAGGTGGCAAAAAGAATTTTTATAACAGCTACAAATACAGATATCGGAAAAACGTATACAACAAAATTACTTTTGAAAGAGTTTGCATCCAGAGGGGTGAGTGTTGGTGTTATAAAACCGATAGAAACAGGTGTTGTAAAAGGTCATTGTCCTGATGGAAGTGAACTTTTGAATCTTCTTAAAGAGCTCAACGCAAAGTGTGCTCTATTGGAAATTGATGATATCGTCCCTATTCAATATGAGCTCCCGGCAGCCCCTTTTGTTGCTTCTAAAAATAAAATACTTGAGATACAAAAGCTTGATCAAGCAATAGCCAAGCTTGAAAACCTGTGTGATCTGCTCTTCATTGAGGGAGCAGGTGGTTTATATGTGCCAATAGATGAAAATTATATGATGGTAGATCTTATAGCTCATTATAAAGCCTCAGCTTTGCTTGTAACCCACTGTTCCCTTGGTTGTATTAACGATACTTTATTGAGTCAAAGGGTATTGGATGAGTATAAAATACCTTATGTTGTCGCCTTTAACTGTCGAGAAAATGACACTGGATTTAAAGATGTATCAGAACCATATTTTTTACAATCTGAAAAAAAGGTTTTAAAAGTACAAGATGATATTGACACTCTATGTGATGTCTTGTATAATTTATAAATTATTTTAAAAGAGAAGCATGCAACATTTAATTCGTACAGATGACTTTACCATAGAAGAGATCGATGAGATACTAGCAGATGCCAAAAGGTTCAGTGATGGGCGTTTTGATAGAATTCTTCAAGATAAAATTATAATTACTTTGTTCTTTGAAAATTCAACGAGAACAAAAAGCTCATTTGAAATAGCGGCAAAAAGGCTTGGTGCTGACATGGTACATTTGGATGTTACGAAAAGTAGTACAAAAAAAGGGGAAACTCTTGTAGATACTGCCATGAATTTAGATGCTATGGGACCACATGCCATTATTGTAAGGCATCAAAATTCAGGGGTGCCAAAAATACTCTCAAACTATACTCGTGCTTCTATCATTAATGCGGGTGATGGTGCTCATGCACACCCTACACAAGCACTTCTTGACCTTTTTACTTTAAAAGAACATTTTGGTAATCTTCAGGGTAAAAAAATAGCAATAGTCGGTGATATCAAAAACTCAAGGGTTGCCAACTCAAACATAGAACTCTTAAGCCGTTATGGTATGGAAGTTATCTTGGTTGCCCCTCCTCAGTTTTTACCAAAAACCACACTCAAAACTACCAGTAATTTGAAAGATACCGTAGATGAAGTGGATGCTATTATGAGTTTACGGACTCAAACAGAGAGGCACTCCTCTCAGAGCTATGCCTCACTCAAAGACTATGCAAGCGATTTTTGTATTACTGAAGAGGTCATCGGTGATAGAGATATCATTTTACTGCACCCGGGACCGGTTCACAGAAATATAGATATCAGTGATTCTTTGCTTGCAGATAAACGCTGCAAGGTACTTCAACAGGTGGCAAACGGTGTGTCTATTCGGATGGCTGTTTTAAAAAAGTTAATCACTAAAGCATGAGTTTTGAAGAGTTAAACAAACTTGGTTCACAGCGTATTGCATTTTTATTTGTCTGTGATTTTAAAGCACAAAATATAGAGGTGGTACCTCTAAAAGATATTCAAAGCAATGATATTCGGTACACTATCAATGAAAACTATGCTTTTCATACACACCCTCACACACTAAAAAAAATTCCTCTTCCTTTTGTAGAGTATGAAAAAAAATTCTTGAAGATTATTGAAAAAATAAAATCGGGTGAAACCTATCTTCTGAATTTGACACAACAAACAAAAATAAAAACAGATTTGAGTTTAGATGAAATATACAACTGTGCCAATGCGCACTATAAACTTAAATATAAAGAGAAGTTTGTTTGTTTCTCCCCTGAAACATTTGTAAAAATACAGAACAATACCATACATACTTACCCAATGAAAGGAACTATCGATGCATCACTTGCAAATGCCAAAGAGCAGATCTTGGCAAATGAAAAAGAGATGGCAGAGCATGTTATGGTCGTTGACCTTTTAAGAAACGATCTTTCAATAGTCTCCACTCATGTACAAGTTGAAAAATTTAGATTTATCAAGCAGATAGAAGCTGGTGATAAAAACTTACTGCAGGTTGTTTCTCATATTAGTGGTAAGTTGCATGATGATTGGCATTCAGAGATAGGAACTATTTTAAAGTCACTTTTGCCGGCAGGAAGTATCAGTGGTGCTCCAAAGAGAAAAACTGTACAAATTATAGAAGAGACTGAAGGGTATGACAGAGGTTTTTTCAGTGGAGTTTTCGGTGTGTATGATGGAAAAAGCCTTGACAGTGGTGTGATGATCCGTTTTATTGAAAAAACAAAAAATGGCTACATATATAAAAGCGGTGGAGGCATAACACTTGATAGTGATGCCCAAAGTGAATATAATGAACTTTTAGATAAAATATACCTACCATAAAATAATAAAGAGTCATAAACTATGAACATAAAGTTAAATAAAATTTTTACAAGCGGATGGGACTTTGAAGCATCTGAGTTGGATCTAAAAAGCAGATTTCAAATGGTAAATATTGCTCTGATACTTTCAAGCTTTGCATTTATGTATGGTATTGTCGTAAATATTACATATGATATAGACGGCTATGTTCCGCTGGAGACTTTTTTACTTTTTACGAATGTATTGATGTTTTTTGCATTGAGAAAATTTCGTGAAGCATTTGAATTTGTCGCTACTGTTATTACCGCACAGTGTACAATACTGCTTCTTTATATTATGTACACAAGTGACCCGGAATCGATGAAGCATACATGGCTTTTTACATACCTCATTGTTTTACTGTACTTTCAAAAAAGACGTAATGGTATTTACTGGTTTGTCTTTATGGTTTTTATGCTACTTATAGCACCATTGCAAACATTTATAGATGTACAATTTACTTTTTTCCAAGTTTCTTATATCGTTGTTGTTTTACTTATTGTAAGTATTATTATCTATTTTTATCAAATTAAAATGAATGAGGCACGTGATCTGATTTTACAACAGCAGAATATGCTTTTAAACTTTAATGCAGAACTTGAAAAATCGGTGAAAGAGAAGACAACAAAACTGATTGAGCTTAATGAATCTTTGGAGATGAAAGTTAAGGAAAAAATAGATGAGCTTATACAAAAAGACAAACTTTTGAGTGTGCAGGCCAAACAGGCAGTAATGGGTGAAATGATTAGTATGATAGCACATCAATGGAGACAACCCCTTTCAACTATAACATTGCAGATATCAAATTTACAGTTTAGAAGACTGCTCGGTGAAGAGATTGATGATGATGAGGAGATCGATGCGACCCTTATTGAGATCAGTGATAATATCATGTACCTTTCTCAAACCATAGATGACTTTCAAACCTACTTTCATCCAAACAAAGAATCTTCTGAAATTGAAGTGCATAAGTTGCTGCGAAGAGCTGTTAACTTTACATTGCCAAGACTCAAAGAAACAAAAGTTGATATCACTATAAAGAAAGAGAAAGATATATATATCAGAACGTATATTAATGAGTTGATTCAGGTTATTCTTAATATTGTCAATAATGCGATTGATGCTTTTAAAACGGTAAATAAATCAGGTTTTAAGGTGATGATCAGTGTAGAAGAATCCCAAAATAAGATTGTTATATCGATTGAAGACAACGCTACGGGCATAGCAGAAGAAAATCTGCCACATATATTTGAACCATATTTCAGTACAAAAGGTAAGAATGGTACGGGGCTTGGTTTGTATATGAGCCAAATGATAGTAGAAAAACAATTTAATGGTGAGATCAGTGTGCAAAATCTTGGAGATGGTGTTGTCTTTAAAGTTGAGATTCCAAAAAATATCTTTTAAATGAAGTCCTCGCTTATGCTACTTTTTGGCGGGATAGTATATATTTTGTATCTTATATACCAATCTTTTACTTTTGCAAAAGATATGGTTTTTTTACATTTTCATATAACTGCTCTTGGCTTGGTGTTTTTTTTGCTCGGAGCATTGAGTCTCTTTTTTTATGTGCTGTTTTTATACAAGCCAGATCTGTTTTGCGCACCACGCAATATGTGGAAAGTGTTTGCTCTTCATGTTTTTGTAAGTGTCTCACTGCTTTATACAGGGGAATATTTTTATACTCTGGCTTTACAGTTTTTATTTGTTATGAGTCTGCTTCGAAGTAAGCAAATTATTTTATATGCCTACCTGCTTTTTATTTTTATTGCATTATTGCTTATTTTTGTCAGCTACCCATTTGTGTATTTTTTAGCATTTCTAGCAACTATTTACTTTATTTTGAGTAGAGAAATATTTTTTCAATTGTATGAGATACAGAGATTTGCGATATTAAGTTTGTGTTGTGGAGTAGTGTATTGGTATATGCAAGAGTTTATCTATCAAGTCTATATTTGGAGTGATATCGTTGATAAGGCACATTCTATGAGTAGTGAGATATTTTTTATGTTAAGTGTACTTCAAATATTGACTTTGAGTTTTATAATAAAAAAATATAAAGATATGAATCTTTTTAAAAAAAAATGAGAATTATTGGGATATAATAGACAAAAATTATTAGGTTGGTGTATGTATATAAAAGATTTAAAGTTTTCTTTGTGGGCGGATTTTATAGAGAGAGATTATCTCGATAAAGAGTTTAAGAATTTAATTAACGATGGAATAATCAACGGAGCTACTTCAAACCCTGCGATATTTAAGAATGCTATTTTAAACTCACCTGCGTATAAACAACAATTAGAAAATTTAAACTCTTTGAGTGCAAAAGAAAAATATGAAGCAGTGGCGATTTACGATATTCAAAAAGCAGCAGATATTTTAAAACCACTGTATGACAAACAAGATGATGGCTATGTAAGCATAGAAGTTGACCCTTTTTTATGTGATGATGCAGAGGCAACTATCGCAGAGGGCAAAAGGCTTTTTCAAACAATTGGCAGAGAAAATGTTATGATTAAAGTACCGGCAACAACTGCCGGATATCACGCTATGCAAGAGTTGGTAGCTTCGGGGATTCCTGTAAATGCTACGCTCATTTTTTCCAAACAACAAGCGCTCTCATGTGCCGAAGCTTTTGAAAAAGGGCTGCAACGAAGTTCTAAAAATGTTGACACGGTTATCAGTATATTTGTAAGTAGAATCGACCGTGCACTTGATAGTGAGCTTCAAAAACATGGCATTGCAACAGCGTTGAGCGGTATATACAACACAGCTGATATCTATGAAGCTATAGAGCAAAAAAATGTTTTAGGGTGTAGAGCACTCTTTGCAAGTACCGGGGTAAAAGATGACTCTTTGCCTGCACATTATTATGTAGAAAAGCTTTTAGCCTACAACAGTGTAAATACTGCCCCTGTAGATACCATCAAAGCTTTCTGTAAAGCCACAAAGAAAGAGAAGGCATTGCCGATATCTCAGTCGATTATTGAGGAGCATTTTCAGAAGATCAAAAATGCCGGCATAGACTTTGATAAGGTTGTACAGAAGCAGATAGATGATGGACTGCAAGCTTTTAAAGATGCATTTAAAGATATACTGGAGGCGCTGTAATGAGTACAAATGAAGGACCAAATTATGTTGATGTTTCAAAACTTACGTTTGAGCAATTAAAAAAAGTAAGAGGATACCTAAAGAAGATGATAGAACATGGAGGGAGCGACCTCCATATCAAAGCAAACTCTGTTATTCGAGCGCGTATTAACGGAAGTATTGTTCAGTTTGCCGGTGGGATATTCTCAAAGCCGGATGCTTTAACATTTGCAAAAGAGCTTCTTAAAGGGCGTTTTGCGGAGCTTGTTGAAAAAAAAGAGGTTGACCTTGTGTACCCTTTTGATGAGAGAAATCGCTTTCGTGTAAATATTTTCTTTCAGATGGATGGTGTCTCTGCGGTGTTTCGGGTTATCCCGGTTAAAATTCCAAATTTTGAAGATCTTCACCTGCCTCCCGTGCTAAAAACATTTACTAAAAAAGAGAGAGGGCTTGTTCTTGTTACAGGGGTAACGGGTAGTGGTAAGTCAACAACACTTGCAACACTTATCAATGAGATCAATCTGACTCAAAAAAAGCATATTATTACGATTGAAGACCCTATTGAGTTTGTGCATAAAGATAGAAGTTGTATTATCAATCAACGCTCAGTTGGACAGGATACTCTCTCTTTTGGAGGAGCATTGAAAGCTGCCTTGCGTGAGGATCCTGATATTATTTTGGTTGGGGAGATGCGTGATCGTGAAACGATCAATCTGGCACTTCATGCGGCTGATACGGGACACCTTGTGTTCTCAACTCTACATACCATCGATGCAAAAGAAACAATCAACCGTATTATTGCAACATTTCCGACAGAGGAGCAAAACCGTGTCAGACTTTCTCTTGCGGGAGTTCTGCAGGGTGTTATTTCACAAAGACTTATCCCTACTATTGACGGTGGACGTCGTGCGGCTATGGAGATATTGGTGAGAACCCCGACTATTGAGAAGTTGATCATGGAAAATCGTGATTATGAGATACGTGATACAATTGAGAAAGGGCGTGAACACTATAAGTCACAAAGTTTTGATCAGGCTATTTTGGACCTGTATAATGATGGTGTAATTACAAAAGAAAAAGCAAAAGATAATGCTACAAGTGCAGCTGATTTGGAACTTAGAATCAGTGGACTGACAAGTGGAAAGGTTTCTGATAAAAGTATGCAGAGTGCTAATGGGGAAGATTTAAGTAAAAGTGACGATATCTTTGATCTTAAATAGTTTTTTAACTGCTTTTAAAGCTTAAATAAGTATAATTGCGCAATTTTATTTAAGGATTTAGTATGTTAGAAGGCATAATTAGAGAGAGTATTGGCAAGCGTGGAACAAAAGCGCTTCGTAAAGATGGTTATCTAATTGCAAACATCTATGGAAAAGGTCTTGAGAATATCAATGCTGCATTCAAAGAGAATGAATATATCCGTACTGTTCGTAATAAAGATACGTTAGCATTCCCGGTTAAGGTTGGAGATAAAGAGATGAACGTAGTTGTTCAATCTTATGAATCACACCCTGTAACTGCAAAACTTTTACACGTTGATCTAATGGTAGCACAACCTAATGTCGTGACTCACTATAATGTACCTGTAGAACCTGTAGGTGATGCGATAGGTGTAAAAAACAAAGGTATGGTAAACGTATCAAAAACTCGTTTAAGAGTAAAAGCAAAAATTGAAGATCTTCCAAAATCAATTGTTATCGATGTAACTGATATGGATGTTGGTGATGCCAAACTGATCCGTGATATCGCTACTACTGAAAATGTAAAATTTACAGATGCAGACCGTGTTGCTGTATTAAGTATTATTAAAGCAAAATAATCATGCTCATAGTCGGACTGGGAAACCCTGGCCCGAACTATGCAAAGACTCGTCATAACATAGGTTTTATGGTTATTGATGAGCTTGTCTCCCGTTTTAAAGCCAAAAAAATATCTTCATCTGCCTTTAATGGCGAACTTTTTAAATTTCAAGAGCATTTTCTTTTAAAACCGCTTACTTTTATGAACCTTTCGGGTGAGTCTATACAAAAAGTAAAAAATTTTTATAAAATTGATACAGTTATTGTCATACATGATGATCTTGATCTTCCTTTTGGAACACTTCGTTTTAAGTTTGGTGGCGGACATGGTGGACATAATGGACTGAAATCGACAGATGAGAAGATATCTTGTGAGTATATTCGGGTAAGAATGGGTATAGGAAAACCTGAACATAAGGGGGAGGTCAGCTCCTATGTGCTTGGGAAGTTTAATGAAGATGAATCGAGACATTTAAAGCAATGGATCGATCATACGTGTAATGCAATAGAGTATTTACTTGAAAATTCCCTCGAAGATGTCAGTTCTAAATATACAATTAAAAAATTTCAGATAAAATAATATAGAATTTTTTCAACCTGTTTGAAGGCAACAATACCATGCTAGCATTTAAGTATATATCGTATCATTATATAAAATATTTTTTTATCATTATGCTCGCTTTAGTTGTTTTTTTAGTAGGTTTTGACTACATGGAAAATGCGCAGAAGCTCTCCAAGTCTGCCAACCTTGTCCTTATCTATCTGGTATATAAATCTTTTTTCGCCATAGATATGCTCCTGCCATTGGCTCTTATTTTTTCTATGATCTCAACCAAGATATATCTGATACGATCCAATGCCTTAGTGTCGTTTTATTCATTGGGATATTCGAGGGTGGATGTGTTACGACCTTTTGTTGTGGTTTCAAGTATTATTATTGTGATTTTTATTTTGCTTCACTCACTTTCAAGTTTTTCAAGGGCGGATGAATTTTCAAATAATATTCGAAAAAATGCAGAGTATTTAAGCCCGACACGAAATCTTTTTTTTACATATAAAGATAAATATGTTTATTTCTCAAAAATGTTGCCGCTGCAAGAGCGTGCTGAGAATATTCGTGTGTTTAGTATCAAAAATAACTCTCTTCAGGAGGTTCTCGTCGCATCTTCTGCAACATATGTAGATGAGTACTGGAGTATAAAAGAGGCAGATATTATCTCTAAACCTGATGATATGACACTTGATTCTTTGGGGATCAAGGTGACACATGAGAATGATCTGAAGATACTGCATGGATTTAGACCAAAAATGCTTGATCAAGTGTATGAGGGGAAAGTGAACTTCACTATCAAAGATGCCATCGATGCTTTGGTGCTTCTAAAAGATCAAAACATTAACACAAGTAGCATAAAAGGTGCTTTATACAAGATATTTATCTACCCTTTGTTTGTGCCTTGTCTTGTTGTGATTATCTTCTTTTTTGTACCGATAAGTGTACGTTTTTTGAATGTCTCACTTTTTAGTTTTGGCGCTATTTTAGCCACACTTCTGATATGGGGTATACTTTTTATGCTGATTGAACTCTCCAATAACAAAACAATTTCGAGTGAGGTGGGTGTGCTTGCACCTGTTGTTGTTTTATTTTTAATTGCTCTCAGACAGTGGAGAAAATACCGCTTAGCAACGTAAAATATCATATACAACAAAAATCTAAGTACTTTTTTGGTAAAATAAGAGCAAAAATTATTTGGGATTTTTATGATAGATTTTAGAGAACTTGCAGATAAATACAAAACTCCTTTGTACGTGTATGATTTTGATTATATGACACAACAATATGAAGCATTAAAAGAGGCTTTTAGAGGCAGAAAGTCCATACTGGCGTATGCAGTAAAAGCAAACTCCAACCTAAGTGTTGTCAAGCACTTTGCAGATCTTGGAAGTGGTGCTGATTGTGTTTCTATAGGGGAGGTGCGTCGTGCATTTTTAGCGGGTATCCCAAGCTACAGAATTATTTTTTCCGGTGTTGGAAAAAATGATGATGAGATTCGTGAAGCTATAGAGAGGGATATTTTATATATCAATGTTGAAAGTGAAGCGGAATTAAACAGAGTAGCGCAAATTGCCAAAGAGTTAAATGCTGTTTGTCGTATCAGTATCAGGGTCAACCCAAATATTGATCCAAAAACACACCCCTATATCTCTACGGGACTTCACGGAAATAAGTTTGGTGTAGATATAAACAGCGCAAAAAGAATGTATATTTTTGCAAAAAATTCAGATGCATTAGACCCTGTCGGGATCCATTTTCACATAGGATCTCAGTTAACAGAACTTGATCCCATACGGGAAGCGGCAGAGATCGTAGCAGATATGGTACGTTCACTTGAGGCGATCGATATTGAGCTGAAGTTTTTTGATGTAGGTGGTGGACTCGGAGTCAAGTATGAGGATGAGGTGACCATCGCGCCGTATGATTATGCACAAGCGATTTTGGGAACGCTAAGAGGTCTTGATCTAACCGTGATCTGTGAGCCTGGACGGTTTATGACGGCAAATGCCGGTTACTTTTTAACAAAAGTGTTGTATGAAAAAGAGAATCAGGAGAAAAGATTTGTGATCGTCGATGGTGCGATGAACGATCTGCTTCGTCCTTCCCTTTACAATGCCTACCATAAGATCGAAGCAATTAACAAGAGTCATGAGCAAACAACGCAAGCAGATGTAGTGGGGCCTGTTTGTGAGAGTGGAGATTTCTTGGCAAAAGACTACCCGTTGCCGCCACTAGAGCACAATGACCTGTTAGTTGTTCACAGTGCGGGAGCTTATGGTTTTGGAATGGGGAGTAACTATAACACACGGGGAAGAAGTGCTGAAGTGGCCTTAGAAAATGGTGCTGATAGACTCATTAGAAGAAGAGAGACTTTTGATGATCTTGTGGCATTGGAATTAGAGTGTTTAAGTAAATAATCTCAAAAGGGAAGTGTAGTTGTATTTCATAGATGTTCAGGGAACTTTGATCAGTGACAGCGATAAGCTGCCTATACGGGGCAGTATAGAGTTTATCGATAAGCTTAATGAGAAAAACATACCTTATATGATTGTGACCAACAATACAAAAAAACCTTCAAAGGTTTTTTATGAGTACCTGCAATCACTTGGATTTCGCTTTGACTTCTCTCATTATCTGGATCCTTTGATGCTTCTTGAGCCTCGTGTTTTAAAAGATGGCGTTGCTGCCTATGGAGCCAAAGAGTTTGTAAATGTTTTACAAAGCATGGGCTACAGACTTGATTACACAGATCCAAAAACGGTGCTTATAGCGATAAAAGAAGATTTTATGCCTGATGAGTATGCACAGATGATAGAGTTTTTGTTAAACGGTGCATCATTGGTAGGGATGCATGAAACATCGATCTATGTCAAAAACTCCAAAAGATACCCCGGTGTCGGAGCCGTTTTAAAGCTTCTGGAATTTGCCACTTCTGTAAAGTACTCTGTTGTGGGAAAACCAAGTATCGCTTTTTATGAGGAAGCTTTAAAAAGGATACGGCTTCAAGATGAGAAGATCGAATGTAAAGATATTATTGTGATAAGTGATGATGTTAAAGGAGATCTTGGCGGAGCCAAAGAGATGGGTATGAGAACTGTTTTTGTAACAAGTGGAAAATATAAAACTGCCAAAGAGATCGTTCCTTTTTTACAAGAGGAACTAAAACCTGATGAGATAAAAAAAGATATGCAAGATATTTTGGAGTCAATATGAAAACCTTACAAGAGTGCAGAGAAGCCATAGACAGTATAGATAATGAAATTTTAGAGCTTTTAAACAAAAGAATGGAAGTTGTTGAAAGAGTCGGCGAGATAAAAAATGACACAGGCGGAGCAATCTACCGACCAGAAAGGGAAAAGGCGATCATTGAAAGGTTAAGCAGACTGAGTAAAGAGAATGATGGTCTTTTAAATAAAAGCGCCATAGAAGCGATCTTTTTAGAGATATTTGCAGTTGCGAGAAACCTTGAGCTTCCAGAGCGCATCGCATATCTCGGACCTGAAGGAAGTTTCACTCACCAAGCAGCTGAGAGCCGTTTTGGAGCGATGAGTGATTACCTTTCATTGGGTTCGATCCATTCCGTATTTAAAACACTCGAAGCAAAACGTGCAAAGTTTGGAGTTGTTCCTATTGAGAACTCCCGTGATGGTATTGTCGGTGAAACACTCGATCTGCTTGCAAAAAGCTCTGTAAAGATCGTAGCAGAACTCTATATGCCCATACATATGTCCTTTGCAACCAAGGCTAGAAAACTTGAAGATATCACAAAAATCTACTCTAAAGACAAGGGTTTTGGACAATGCAGAGAGTTTTTGCAAGAACACGGTTTGGTTAATGTTGAACAGATCCCTGTGGAATCCACCGCAAAAGCAGCTATTCTTGCCGCTGAAAATGAAAATACAGCTGCTATATGCTCCCATATAGCAGCTAAGCTTTACGGTGTACCGACCATGTTTGAAAACATAGAAGATGAGCATGACAGCTCTACCCGTTTTGTTATTTTAAGTGATTTTAAAAACGGTATGAGTGATGATGATAAAACTTCTATCCTTGTACGCCTGAGAGATGCAGTCAAAGCTGGTTCTTTGGTGCATTTTTTACAAGATTTTGATGATGAAAATATCAATCTCTCCAAGATAGAATCACGCCCTTCAAGAGACAAAAGCGGGTTTGGTTATTGGTTTTACATAGATTTTTACGGGCATATCGATGATGAGAAAATCCAAAAAGTTTTATCAAAACATGAGGGTGAGGTAACATGGCTTGGAAGCTATGCAAACTCAGGTCTCAGTATAAAAGGTAGAGAATGAATTTTAATAAAAATTTAGAAAATATAAAAACGTATGAAGCCGGAAAGCCCATAGAACTTGTAGTTCGAGAATTTGGTATCGAGCCTAAAGATATTGTAAAACTTGCATCCAACGAAAATCCCTATGGATGTTCTGCAAAGGTACAAAAAGCAGTATGTGATATTGTCGCAAATATGGCTTTGTATCCTGATGACTCAATGATGAAACTAAAAAATATGTTAAGTAAACATTATGAGGTTGGAGATAAAAATCTTATTATCGGTTCTGGAAGTGATCAGGTGATCGAATTTTTAGTGCATGCAAAAACAGATGAAAACAGTACAATACTTATCAACAGCGTAACTTTTGCCATGTATGAGATCTACGCAAAACACGTGGGTGCAGAGATCCTTAGAACATCTTCACAACAACATAACCTTGATGAGTTTTATACACTCTATAAAGAGCATAATCCGGAGATGATATTTTTATGTACACCTAACAACCCAACCGGTGATGCTATAGATGCCGGGGAGCTTTTTTCTTTTCTTGAGAAAATAGATAACGATACTTTAGTGGTGGTTGATGGCGCTTATATGGAATATGCAAGATATAAAGACAGCTCCAAGGCGGTATCACCAAAAGAGCTGATAGAGAAGTTTGAAAATGTTATCTATTTGGGTACTTTTTCAAAAGCATATGGACTTGGCGGTATGCGTGTAGGTTATGGTATCTCCAATGAAAAAATCATTAAAGAGCTTTACAAACTCAGACCACCTTTTAACATTACGACCTTATCGCTTGAAGCTGCAAGTGTAGCACTTGAAGACACGGAGTTTGTAGATAAATGTATAGTTCGTAATTTTGATGAGATGAAACACTATGAAGAGTTTGCAAATGCACAGAAAATAGATATAATAGAGAGTTATACAAATTTTGTAACGTTATGCTTGAATAATTCACAAAATTCTACACAGCTTTCAGATGCTCTTTTACAAAGAGGGATGATAGTAAGGGACTTAAGTGGTTACGGGCTCAATGCAATAAGAGTAACAGTTGGAACGAAAGAGCAAAATACACGTTTTTTTGAACTTGCTTCAGAATTAATGTAGTTTAGATGGGAATTTGATGGATTTTAAGGTACTTTTTTCACAGTTAGTTGTACTTTACTCTAAGTTGACAAAACAGCAACGTATCATAATCGCTGCGGCTATTGTCGGGATTATTGCTTTTTTAATCTTCTTGGTTGTATATTCGGCACAACAGGGAGGCGATAAAAAGTATGAGGTGCTCTTTGATTCATTAAGTTCTTCAGATGCGGCAAAAGTTGTTGAGCAGTTGGAGAAAGAAAATATCCCATACGAGCTGCTTGATGATAATGTTATTAAAGTTCCAAAAGAGGTTGTGTACAAACAGCGTATAGCCATTGCTTCCATGGGGATTCCAAAAGACAGCGGTGTCGGATTTGAACTTTTTGACAATCAGGAGTTCGGAGCTACAAGTTTTGATCAGAACATAAAATATCTTCGTGCCTTAGAAGGTGAACTCTCACGCACCATAAACTCTCTAAGCCCTATAGAGTCATCGAGTGTTTCTTTGGCTATTCCAAAAGATACTCTTTTTGTATCAAAACAGCAAGACCCTACAGCTTCTGTTATGGTGACTTTGGTTGATGGCAGAGTGCTCTCAAGCAAGCAGATACGCGGTATAAAGAATCTGGTTGCAGCCGCTATTCCAAAGCTAAAAGCAGAGAATGTAACGCTTGTCAGCAGTGATGGGGAAACCCTCGGTGACAACGATGAGATGAGCCAAATGGGTGAACTCTCAGTTGTGCAGCAAAGATATAAAAGCAAAGAAGAGAAGAAAAGACAAAAGAAAATCATAGAAGTACTTTCACCTTTTGTAGGCGGTAAGGATAAAGTGGTTGCACAGGTTACGATTGAGTTTGATTTTTCTGTAAAAAACTCAACTTCTGAAAGTTACGATCCTGAAAATGTTGTCAGAAGTGAGCAGATCAGTGAAGAGAAGCGTGAGGGGGCAAAACCTGCCGAGGTTGGAGGTGTGCCGGGAACTGTAAGCAACATAGGTCCTGTTCAAGGACTCTCAAGCAATAAAACCAGTGAAAAGTATGAGAAAAACACAGGAACTACCAACTATGAAGTTGGAAAAACAGTCTCAACTACAAAGTCACAGTTTGCAAGAATCAAGCGTATAACAGCCGCAGTTTTGGTAGATGGAAAATACAAACCAAAAGTTGATGAAAATGGCAATACAACTGATGAAGTAGAGTATAAAAGCCTGGATGAAGCAGAACTGCAGGCGATTACATCACTTGTGAGCCGCTCTATCGGTATTGATACGCAAAGGGGTGATGAGATCAGTGTCAAAAACCTGCAGTTTACAAGAGAAGCTACTCCAGAGGGTGTAAGTGGAGTAAACAAAGCATTGGCATTTAGTGAAACATACTTGGCACCGTTTTCGGGATTGTTTAAGTACCTTTTTGTTCTTATTTTACTTTTTATTGTTTACAAAAAAATCATCTCTCCTTTTGCAGAAAGAATGCTTGAGATATCAAAAGAGGAAGAAGAACTTGCAAAACCTGTCCTCGATATAGAGGATGATGAAGAGGAAGATCTTGTTGAAAAAGTGCAGGCTATGCGTAAAAAAGTTGAAGAGCAGCTTGGTGTTGGAGAGGGCTTCAATGAAGATGAGCTCAAACACGATGTTCTTTTAGAAAAAGTCAGAACTATGGCTGAGGATACTCCAGAAGAGATTGCAGCACTGCTTCAGGCCCTTCTTACCGAAGAAGCTGAGGGTGGAAATGCTGCCGTGAAACCAGAAAAGGCGACGTCATGAATTTATCTCCATCACAACAGGCTGCTTTTGATGAAATGGGAATGGCAGAGAAAATCTCTATTTTACTGCTTCAACTAGGCGAAGAAGCAACAGCCGGAATTTTTTCCAATATGAGTGTTGATGCTATTACAGAGGTCTCAAAATATATAGCAAGCAATCAAACTATAGATAAAGCGATCGCAACAGCGATTTTAGAAGAGTTCCATGCCATCTTTCAATCAGGACAGTTCCTTACAACCGGCGGTATGGAGTATGCAAGAGAATTGCTTTACAGAACACTTGGATCCGAGGAGGCCAAAAGGGTTTTGGAAAAGCTTTCAAAAAGTATGCAAAATACCCAAAATTTCTCTTACCTCTCAAAGATCAAGCCTCAACAGCTTTCAGACTTTATTGTCAACGAACACCCTCAGACCATTGCGTTGATCTTAGCACATATGGATGCAACCGAGGCTGCAGATACGCTTCAATATTTCCCTGATGATTTGCGTTCAGAAGTAGCAATGCGTATGGCAAAACTTGGAGATATCTCTCCGTCGGTCATCAAAAGAGTTTCAGCTGTTCTTGAATCAAAACTTGAGTCACTTGCTTCATATAAAGTTGAGGTTGGTGGACCACGTGCTGTTGCGGATGTCTTTAACCGTTTAGGTGCAAAATCTTCCAAATCTACACTGTCACAGATTGAGCAGGTCGATGAAGAGTTGGCAACTCTTATTAAAGAGATGATGTTTACATTTGAAGATATTGTTACACTTGATAAAAATGCGATCGCTGAAATTTTAAAAGCGGTGGACAAAGCAGAGTTGATGCTAGCGCTCAAGTCTGCTCCTGAAGAGCTTAAAGAGAAATTCTTCTCTGCTATGAGTGAGCGTGCCAGAGAAGCGTTTGAGGAAGAGATGCAGTTCCTTGGAGCAGTGAAGATGAAAGATGTTGAAGCGGCACAAAGAAAAATCGTAGAGATCGTGAATGGACTGGCAGAAGCGGGTACCATTCAAATGGGATCTTCTGAAGAGATGGTTGACTAGCAATGGCGACAGTGATTTCAAACGAAAGACTTAAGAAACATAAGATAGACAAATACAATTTTAAAGTCCTGGCAGTGGGCTCTAAAAAACAGGAGCAGCACCATTCCGGTACCGAGGAGAAAAGCCCGGAGGCTGAAGAGTTTACCGAAGAGAACAATCCAAGAAGAAGAACAACAGATATAGACTCAAGTGCAATGAGTCAAAGCTCTAAGGACTCTTTGATCGAATCTCTTTTACATAAAACAGATGAGATGAGTTCAAATTTCATTAAACTGCAGATGAAGCTTGAAGAGAAAGAAGAGGAATATAAAGCAGAGATCCAAAGAGTCAGAAATGAAGCATTCAACGAGGGTGTGGAAGCTGGAAAAGTGCAAGCTTTGCAAGAGAGTGAATCAAATTATCAAAATGCTATAAAACAGCTTTCTGCTTCTATTGTGACCTTGGAAGAGAGTGCAAAAGAGTATGAAAAAGCACTTGAGGGGATCAA
>JALWLL010000025.1 GCA_026996295.1 Sulfurimonas sp. | reverse complement strand
CTTCACCGAATAAAAAATCATATACTTTAGAAAAAAATCCCTTCTCTATCCCTATATCCGCCGACTTCTCTATGCTGTATTTATACTCTATACGTGCCTCATCCGGTGCACTCGGCCAGACAAGCCTGGCATCGTTCTGAGTATCACTTTTCGAATTATCTTCGGCATTGAGTACACCCACCACCATCACAAATATGATCATATAAATTATCTTACTCATTTTTGCCCTTGCCTAAAAAATATTATTACGATTATAATATTTTTATTACAAAATATATGCAAATATTATAACATTTTGATATATATAATTTCTTAAAGTTTATATTTAAAATGTTCTTACTAGTTTTACATCTAACCGGGAGCGTTGATAATTACGTCTGTCACTATTTGCTCCAACTTCTGTTTTGTTGTAACGATAGCTTGCTAAAAATGATGTTCTGCCTATTTTATAGGTAAGTTTTGTTATCCCAAGATAGTTTGTATAATCATACACAATATCTCTGTCAACATGTAAGCTTGCAAAATATGTCAGGTTTCTTCCGAGTCTGTAGTTAAGTTTAATGTCAGCCATAGGCTGCATTCTGTTGATGATTACATTGCCATAGTCTATACTTGAATACTTCACACCCGCCATAAACCCAAGTCGTCCGTTTATCCCAAGTCTTGTCGTAAAACTTAAAGATTCACTTGCATTTATTATAGAGGTCTTTGTTGTTTCAACACTTGCATCGCTCGTTGTGGTTGCCAATCGCACGCGAGTCGTCTCATTTTGCGATACACCAAATGTTATGTTGTTGCGAAAAATATAATAAAATTTCGTTATAAACTGAAGATCGCTGCTGTAGCGTGATACAGCCTCTTCAGTCGATGTTTGCATATTGTACAGATCGACTCTCCATCGTAAATTTGAGTTGATAGCCGGCATTTGATCCGTCAGGGTTGCTTTTATATTTATATTATATCTATTGATAGAATCGTATGCTTCTGTTGTAGTCTCATTGGTGTCATTTGCATCTGCTTGTTGTACAAGCGATGAAGATGTAGTCACATTTTGCATATAAACTGTAGTGTATAAACTGAATTTTGTTGCATTTGAAATATTATTTCTGTAATTGTGGTTTACACCTATTCTAAAATTTTTGATATCTCCCTCTACAGAAGAGTTTTCATATACATAATCAGACGCACTCTGAAAAATATTCACAGAGGGAATAATACGATAGTTTATAGACTCATACACACTAAAAGTATTGAACGTATCTGTTTTTTTTGTGAGATCTTCTCCTGTAGTATTCTCAAGTGTTCTTCCATTTACAGTTACCGAACTCGTAAATTTTTCACTTGGTCTCCATTGCAAATTTGCACTTGCCCCAAGTGACTTTGAATCAATCCCTGTAAATTCAGACTCATAATAATTAAGATTCGTATTAAAGGTTAGACTTTCTAGTATATTAAGCCTATATCGCAGATCAACAGAGTCATTAACCTGATCTGTATTATTTCTCGTTACATTGTAAGTGGTTGTAGTAGCATTACTCTCAAGCACAGTTGATTCATTTTGTATTTTTTGTGTTAGATGAGAATAATCTATGCTGTATTCATATTTATCTTCGCCATGTTTAAGTACGGCATAATAAACATCTGTTTTAATATTTTGATCGTTTAAATTACTTTCAGATATATTTGTACTACTAGATGCACCATAGTTGATTACAAACGGCTTAAACTTCATGCTACCGTTGATACCTTTGGTATTGGTTTTATACAGATATGTATATGCTCCGGTTGTATCTATCCTCGTTATCGGTCTTTTACCCGTACTGGCATAAAGATTAAATGGAAAATTACTTCCACGTATAAAAGAAAAATTAACTTTATAATCTTGAGACTCTGTTTTTGTTCTGGATTCATTCTGATTATTGTTAGTTAAAAGATTTTCAAATCGCACAATACCTTCAAGTTTATAGTCTATAAGTCTCGGGTTGTAAATATTCCCCATATAACCCAGTTTATACTCTTGAAGAAAGTCATTCTGTGAGTATTGCGTCGATGACTCAACATTTTCATCCCAATATAAAAAACTTAAACTTCCATAAAAACCTCTATCGTAATACTTTTTTGCTGACAACTCTGAGTAGATCAAGCATATTGTACAAACCAAGATTACGAAGAAGTTTTTTTTCACAACATACTACTTAATTATTTTTGCATTTGCTTGTAACTTTTCAAGAAGTTCTTTCTCACGCTTCTCTTCCTCTTTTGCTTTGAGCTCTGTTTTAAGTTTCTTTTTTACATCTTCAAAGCTTAGTTGGTTAGGTTCTTTTTTTTCATCAACCTTAACAATAAAGTAACCGATATCTTTCTCTATGATATCACTTGTAGTATTTGCGTCCATAGAAAATGCTATATCTTCTATATCCATATCAAGTCTGCCTCTGTGAATGAATCCCAAATCTCCACCTTTAACACGAGTAGGATCATCCGAATATGTTTGTGCTACATATGGAAAATTTTCTCCATTTTTTAACTCTTGTTCAGCTTTTTTTATTTTTTCAAGTGCTTTTTCACGACCTTTGGGATCACCTGGATCATTTCGAACATAAATCAAGGCAGCTTTTATTTTTTCAGGCTCTTTAAATTTAAATTTATTTTCTTCATAGTATTTTTTCAGATCTTCATCAGTAATATTATACTCTATCTCTTTTTTAAATAGCTGTTTTAGTGTCAAATCTCGTCTTATTGCCCGCTTCAATTCTGTCATATCTGTCTTATTTTGTTTTAGTACGGCATCAAGTTTCTCCTGAGAACCATAGAAATCTACTAACTTTTCTACTATCTCTTCAACTTCATCGTCACTTGCTTTAATCCCTTTAGACAAAGCATAACTATACATCAATGTATGTTCAATCAAACTATCCAAAGCTTTTTTCTTTACTCTAGCTAACTTTTCTTCATTTACAGTTGAATGAAAATATGTTTTTGGAAGCAACTTTGCCACTTCTCTTTCAAGTTCTGCTTCTGAAATAGCCGTACCGTTAACTACAGCTACCGTTGACTCCGGTAACATTACGTTTTGTGCAAATACCAATGCTTTGATAATTAATATAAAAATAATTATTTTCATTCTATTCCTTCTTCGGTGCTTTAGCTTCAGCTTTAAACTGCTTCAACTCTTTATATTTTTCTGGATACTTCTTTTTCCACTCTTCACTTATATACTGAAACATTTGTACTCTACCACTAAATGCATCTGCTATGACTATAGTATCATTTTCATCTATATATATTCCGGTAATTAGTCGAAACTGTGTTTTTCCATAACCGGCACTTCCAAACCACAATAACAACTGACCTTTATCATTGAATATCTGTATGTTATTAAATGCACTGTCAGTTACATAAATATGTCCTTCTGTATCTACTGCTACACCTTTTGGTCTTGCAAACATTCCCGGCTTATCACCCACTTTTCCAAAACGACGAATAAAATTTCCATCTTTATCAAAGATTTGAACACGAAAATTTTGCGTATCGCACACTACTATATTTCCATTACGATTGTCTATAGCAATGTTGGTTGGATAATTAAATTCCCCATCACCATGACCCCGCTTACCAACAGTAAAAAGTCTTTCTTTTGTCGCTAAATCAAAAACTTTAAAATGGTGTGCTTTTGTATCTATAACATACAATCTATTTAATTTTTTATCAATCGCTATACCGGTTGGATGGGAAAACTCCAGTCTTCCTCCAAGTGAAAAAATATGACGACCATTTACATCATACCCTTGAACTGTTCTTTGTCTTGAATCACTTACATAGGCAGTCTTGTTTGCATCAAATGCAATTGAGATGGGGTTTGACAAACGCCCTGCCATTCCAATACCCAAAAAGTCAGTTTTTCGTGTTTTTTCATCAATAACAAAAACTGCATTGGAAGGGGGATCAGCAACATACACTTTGCCATTTGAGAGACCGACACCATATGGTTTAATAATCTTACTTGCAGATGGACCACCTGACTTATCACCAAGAAGTACATTATCTATAAAGTTGGCAAAACCTGTTTCTTCCTCTTTGACAATACCGCCCCTGTATGTATCAACATACAAAATTTTAGGTTCTTCCGGATAGGGAGGAAAAACAATGGTTTGATCAACTTCAACCTTTTTACTGGCACAACCCGACATCAATAGTAATGCCACAACAGATATTAATAAAAAAATATTTTTCATATAATAGAACTCCATTACCTTAAATTAAAATTACTAACCACATAAAACCAGCGGTATTTGGTAAGTAAATGTTTGATTATTATATCAAAAAAACTTTAACACATAAACGAAAAAGGGCCGACAAGAAAAACTTGCCAGCCCTCATTTAGTATAAAGAAAAGTCTTTAAATACTATTTGTCGTGACAACCTAAACAAAGTGCACTGTTTGCGTTAGACATACGTAAGTAGTTAACTTGCGGTGCAGCAGCTAAGTCAGCTCTGTCAGCAGTAGCCGTATAACCATTATGTGGATCATGACATGAACTACACTCTACCATATCATTATTTGGACCACGTAATAGATCAGAAATCTGATTTGCTCCAACCCAGTTAGTTAATACTGTAGTAGGATCTTTAAGACTAGCTCTACTTTGGTTGTATTGAACTGAAACAGGGTGGTCGTTAGAAAGGTCAACATTTGCCAATCCACCAGCACCGATGTTACCGTTTGCAGTAACCGAAGTAGCCATATAGTCAATCATAGTCATTGTACCTGGCTTAGTATTCATTCCTGAACCCGGTGCATTTAAGATTGAATCGATTGCACTAACACCATCGTGACAGCTTAAACATGCTAAAGATGGACTTGACAAGTCACCGGCAGCATTACCGTCATTACCACCAACTTGTGTACCGGCAATAGTTACACCGTTCGTATCATTTGCTGAAGCACCATACAGTCTGTAAGTAGTAGCAGCATCTGCTCCAGCCTTATTCCATAATGGAGCACCTGTAAATGCACTATTACCCGCGTGAGGCGTGTGACAGTACACACACAGCTCGTTATTACCATCAGCATTTGTAGCTGAAAGATCATGCGGCGTACCAGTGATTTTACCAGTATTTGTCCATACACCAGCAAACGCTGATGAACCAATAAGTAACATTGTTGCGATTACGCTAATTTTGCTCTTAATCATATTTTCTCCTTCTCCCTTTGTATTTGTATAAGAAAACTTAATACCTATAACGGGAAAAGTATAACGAAAAGTAAATTAAATCTTCTTAAAAAATTTATATTATATCACTATTTCAGCTTATGCTACCAAATGTAACAAAAAAATTCTTGTGTGCTGTTATTTATCGTGACATCTCTTACAAACACCAAAAGGCTGAGTTCCACCCTTCATTCTCAGAAGAAAGATACCGGGAGAACCATGTGGATTGTGGCAACTGCTACATGCAAAAGTTCTCTCAGGTCTTGCCGGATCACGTGGACCTTTCGTCGGGTGTGCTCCCGCATTTCTTGAAAATACAAAGCTAGACACCACATGCTTTCCTGTTGCTTTTTCCGCATGGCATGTTGTGCATAATTCCCAGATAGGCTTTCTTAAAAAAAACTCATTGTTAGAGCCATGAGGATTGTGACATCTGACACACCTGCCGTCATTCACCGGTCCATGCGTATATTTGTTCATAGTCCACTTTTCAACTTTTTCATGGCAATATTCACATGTTTTTGCTATCGGATCAGGAGCGATATATTTTGCCTTACCCTCATCTTCCATATTATATTCACTTACCTTTCCATTATGACAATTTAAACAAAGCCAATTAGCCATTGGCGCATGTGTATTTTTTACTCTCATCATCCCTTTATGACACTCATAACATGTTGTTTTACTAACATCCTCCAAAGCTTCATCATTAAGAGGAACATTTGAGCTCATATTGTGGCACGCACTACACTCTTTCTCATTTTGTTCAGTATGCAAATAGTTTTTATCATAAGCCTCTGCCTCATCTTCATCAGAGCCTTCAAAGAGTTCTGAAAGATAGTAGATATCTCTATCAAAATTATCTACCAGATCACCCCCTTTATAAAACTCTACCGCAATTTTATTTGCTCCTATATGAAGTTTGATGGTGTTACAATACACTTTTTTCTTCTCAACTACTTGAAAATTCTCTATCTCGTTATTATCATTATATAATATCACCTTATCCACTTGATCGGAGTCTGCATATATCACAAAAGTACATCTTTCACCGACATAAAGTGACATATCTTTAGGCTGAATAATTTTTGTTGAAGAATCTATTTTGAGGGGTTCAAATGTTTGAAATGTAGTATTTGTCTCTTCTGCATTGCCGCTAGCAGCGACAAATAACAGAAGAATAAAATATAAAAGTTTCATAAAGTCAAATTACTTTAAATTTACTTTAGGGTTCACTCTATCATAGTGACGACGAGCATGGCACGCCGGTGCACACGAACCACCATTTTCAGTTTCTATATAGCGAATCGGGAAGTTGATTCTACCAAACTTTGTTTTCTTTCTTAGGTGATGCGGATACTCTTTTGTTCCGTGAAAGTCATGACAAGCACGGCATGAACGACCTTTTTCTTTATTTACGTGAATGAAGTGCATATTTTTCTCCCCGTTTCTAAAGTTTGTCATATCAGTTGTATATTCATCCAATATTTTCTCTTTTTCATGACATTGAAAACAAATATAATTATCTGAATCAAACTTTTCATAGAAGGTTCTTGGGAAAGGTTTTCTCAACATTCTCAAGTTATTTGAACCGTGTGGATTGTGACATGCCGCACAATCACCCCATAAAATCGGTCCGTGCCAATCAGGATTTTTCTCCAAGTGTTTCTTAATATTTTGTAGTTTATAGCCAGTTTCATCAGTAACCAATGTTTGATTGTGACAACTTAAACAAAGTTCCATAGTCGTATCTTTTATTAAAAATTTCTCATGTTCTGAACCATGTGGATCATGACACTCAAGACATTTTCTTGGTCTGTTTAAAGCCCCGTGCTTATCTGTAACTTCATTGATCCATACCTTTTTATCAACATGGCACATAAGACATATATCCATTTTGCGATCAGCTTTTAACTGATAAAGGTGATCTTCTGTATGTGGATCATGACAGTTGGTACACTGATCTTGAACCGGTGGATGAATATGTGTAGTTTCATGTAAAAATTTGTCTTTTGCCTGGTGACAAGATGTACACAGCTCGTTAATACTTGATGCCACAAGAAGTTTTGCATTATCAGACTCATGCGGATTATGACATGCCGTACATGCACCCGCAGCAACTGGACCATGTTTAAATTTTTTATCATCTTTTGGTGTATGGCACATATAACAAAGTTCAGGAAGATCCATAATCACATCCTCTTCCCCTTTAGCATCAGCGTGACATACTGTACAATCTCCCCACGCATATGGAGGGTGAACAACTTTTTTACCGGAGCGAAGCTCTGTACCATAAAACTTCTCCAACTCGGTGAGCGGAGCCTCTTTCGTTTTATTTGTATCGGCACCTTCTGCCGCATGTAAGCTTGAATATGACAATACTATAGCCATCATCAAACTCATTATAAACGTGTAGTTTTTTTTCATTGTTTAACCTTCTAATATCTTTGTTTTTTTGCTTTAACTAGCGTTTAGCAGCAATATCATTTGCTGAAATTATATACTCTGCAAGTGCCTTGATTTCATCATCAAACAGAGTTTCAAGCTTTGCTAATTGTGGGTTCATAACTGCTTGACGTGAAGGATCTACAATAGGTTCTGCATCACCTTTTAAGTAATCAATAATCGTAGCTTCCCTACCCGCATAACCGGCAGAAATAGTTGCTAAAGACGGCCCTATGGTGTCCATAGATTTTTTGTGACAAATGACACACCCTTTTGATTCAAATATTCCCTTCCCTTTATCATTTGCATGAATATTTGTCATAAATAGTGTTGCTGTTACAGACAGACCTATTATTATTTTTTTCATTAAGAAACCTTTTGTACAATATAAATTTAGAAGATTATATCATAAAATTTTATAATTCTAAACTTTATTTTCATCTTTAATATCAATTGTAAAGTATTTTTTCTTCATAATTGCAGCTGCGATTCCATCACCGTAATCAATGATATTTTTTCCCTTATCTAGTATGGGTGTCGTGCCAACACCGCAACTCGGCGACTTTGATTTGAGGACTATTTCATCAACATGGGGGTATTGATCTGTAAAAGATAATATTTCTTTTTCGAGTAATTTTGTAACATCTGTGCTGTTTTTATCTGTGATAATTTTATCACTTTTGTCTTCTCTTATAACATTTATTCTTTCACGCGGTGTTCCAAAGAGTGGAGCTTCCGGGCAAAAAGGGATAATTTCCCATGCCTTGTAAGCATCCAAAATAGTTTGATTTATTTTGGTTTTGCCGTCATAACGACAATTTTCCCCAAGAAGACATGCACTTATTATCACTTTTTTAGCCGACATTAACAGATCACAATTGACTTTATCTCTGTCATCTCTTCGATGGCAAAACGGGGACCCTCCCGACCTACACCGGAGAGTTTTACGCCCCCATAAGGCTGAATATCAAAACGAAGTGTCGGCATATCATTGATCACTATCCCTCCTGCATCAAGCTCATCTATGGCACGATTCATAAGCTTCACATCATTTGTAAATATAGAAAACTGCAACCCATAAGGGGAGTTGTTCATCCTATGAACCGCATCATCAAAGCCATCAACTCTCACGAGAGAAACTATAGGGGCAAACACCTCTTCACATACTATAGCCATGTCATCTCTGACATTCGCCATAACACAAGGGTAGAATGTTCTCCCCTCTAAACGTGGAAGCAACAGTGGTATCGCACCCTCCTCTATGGCTGATTCAACCCACTGCATTGCCCTTGCACATGCCTCATCATCAATAAGTGGTCCCATAAAAGTTTCATCATCATAAGGGGAACCGACTTTAAGTGTTTTTGTAGCAGCAGCCATAAGCTCTGCAAACTCATCATAGATCTCGGCATCAACATATATGCGTTGCAAGCTGATACAAACCTGTCCTGAATTGACAAAAGCGCCAAGAGCACACTTGGTAGCGGCAAGTGCCAAATCAGCCGATTTTTCTATAAATGTCGCTGCATTGCCTCCAAGTTCAAGACCCACTTTTTTAATCCCTGCATTTTTTGTAATAATATTTCCAACCGGCACACTTCCTGTAAAAGAGATAACACGTGCAATATCAGAAGTGATCAGCGCACTTCCAACCTCAGCATCTCCATATACGACACTAAGGGCATCAGGGATTGCATACTCACTCTCTATAAAAAGTTTTGCAAATTTATATGCACACAAAGGTGCTTCCGGAGTGGGTTTGAGCACAACTGCATTGCCGGCAACAAGTGCCGGTCCAAGTTTATGAGCAACAAGATTGAGAGGAAAATTAAAAGGGGTGATGGCAACAACGACTCCGGCAGGCTCACGACGAAAAAAAGCGAGTGTTTTTTTACCAGAGTTCATTGCATCGGTGTTGATTGTTTCACCATGCATAGTGCGCATAGTCTCAGCAGAAAGGGTAATAGTTTCAATACAGCGCTCAACCTCTATGCGGGCAAAGGCTATTGGTTTACCCACCTCATCGGTAATTGTTTTTGCAATATCTTCTTTGTGTTCTTTAAGTTTTTGGGCAACATCCAAAAGCCAGTTACATCTTTGTGCAAGTGTAGATGCCTTGGCAAACTTGGCAGCTGCTTGAGCGATTTGAAGCGCTTTTGTTGCATCTGAAGCATCACATATCGGTGCCGTAGATACAATTTCTCCATTATATGGAGACCTTCTTTGAGTTACATCTTCTTTTGTAGCCTCTTGCGAGCCGAAAAATATTTTTGCTTCCATAAAATTCTCCATCAGTGATTCATTAAAAAATTATATCATTTAAAGCGTAATGTTTTGTATATATTCGACATTTTTTGGAGTGACAACCACAGCATCGATTTGAAAATGGCTATCTAAGGCATTTTTTTTCATATAGACCTGGGCTGTTCTTATAAGCCTGGAAATTTTTGCAGGCGTTATATTTTGTACGGCAGACTCATAATCAACCCCACTTTTAACTTCAACAAAGTGGAGTGTTTCATTTTTTACAAGAATAATATCTATCTCACCAAAGCGAGAGTAGAAATTTCTCTTCAGTAGATGAAAACCAAGATCCTGCAAAAACTCGCAAGCGCGCTCCTCTGCAAGATCTCCTTTGGCTCTGCTCATACTAGCAGTTGATCACTTCTACTTTCACAGACTTAAAAGCAGCCGTTAAAATAAGCTCATCACACTCATCGCCAAAAAGAGTATTGATACGTGAAGATGCATGGTGAAAAGTGACAAAAAGAGTTTTTGGCTCCACTTTATCTGTGATTTTTACACTCAGTGGATTTGTTTGTCCATGCTCTGTTTTAAGGATCACCTTCTCACTTGTAAAATCAGCTGCATCCTCTTCACATACAAGCAAGATATCTTCATCGTATCGGCTGTTTAGCCGTTCACTTTGTTTTGTTTGTGCGGCATTATTGTAGTGAGCAAGTGTTCTTCCCGTTGTCAAATAATACCCCGTTAAACGCTTCTGTATAATCTCTTCTATCATGCCGCGAAGCTTATACTGCTTATATTTAAAATAGCCGTAACCATCTTCTGTACGGAAGTCTAGTTGGTGAAGTATCGGCGTATCCTCTGTGTGTACAGGCCACTGAAGTCCACGTTTGCGATGTTTTTCAAGTCTATGATAGTCCGCACCGCTAAAACGTCTGTATGCGACCTCTCTCACCTCATCCCAAATATCCTTAGAGCTTTCATAGGTATAGCTCCCACCCAATTTGTTATCAAGCAGTTTTATAACTTCCCAGTCATCCGGCAGATCAGTTTGCACCAAGGGCTGAGAAAGATGCAGACGACGCATCGCGTTAACATAGACACCTGTTTTTTCATATGCCGATTTTACACCTATGACAATATCGGCTTTATGGGCGATATCGGTCATAAAAAGCTCCTGAACCATGATAAACTCAAGATGCTCTATCGCCTTTTCTATTTTGTTGAGATTTGGATGTATATGGGTGATATCCTCTCCCATATTCAGTACAGCCTTTACCTTGTCCTGAAGCATCTCTTCTACAAGCTGAGGGGTCATAAGCCCTATCTCTTTTGGTGTTTGATAATCAGGGTCAAAATATGGAAGCATACCCATATCACACGTTCCCTGTACGTTGTTTTGTCCACGAAGAGGCATAAGACCTGCACCGCTTTTACCAATATTTCCAGTCATCAATGCCAGATTTGTTATCGCCATAACAGCATAAGAGCCGTCTATATGCTCTGTTATTCCAAGACCCCAAAAGATCATAGATTTTTTTAGTGCATATTCACGAGCAACCTTTGGTATCATCTTACTAAGGTACTCATACCCCGTTATATTTTCAAAATATTTAGGGTTGGCATAAGGGTCACTGAGTATTTTTTCTTTATACTCAAGAAACCCTTTTGTTCTGTCTGCTATGAAATTCTCGCTGTAAAGCTCCTCATCAATAATGACATATGCAAGCATATTAAGTACAAGCAGATTCGCCTCATGGGGGATAACCCCTTTGTATTTTGCAAACCTGTGCAGCTTGATATCTCTTACATCAAAAACGGCAAGATTGTCATGCTCACGACATACATCCAAAATGCGGTTGGAGATGATAGGGTGTGCTTCTGTTGTGTTGGAGCCGATAACTATCATAAATTCTGTATTATATATATCGTTATAAGGATTTGTCGCCGCTCCCTCACCGATAGTTGTTTTCATCCCCTTGAGCGAAGGTGAATGGCATACTCTTGCACAGTTATCTACATGGGGAGAGTTAAGTGTATGGCGTGTGAACTTCTGAAAAAGATAGGAGTTCTCACAGGAAGTTCTCGCTCCACCGATAGAACAGATAGACTTTCTTCCGTATTTTTCCTGAACCTCTTTGATCTTCATAGCCGCTGCGGTTGTTGCACTATCAAGATCAGTTTCATACCAATGCTCATCAAACTCAACCAAAGCACTTGAAACACGCTCTTTGATATGAGGGTTTTTCTCTAAAAAAGCTTTTTTTATGCGGGGAGTACGAAGCCTCTGCTCAGAAGTTACAAAATCATACCCGTATTTACCTTTAATACAGAGCTTTCCCTGAGATACCACACCATCGGGATGGGCAAAAATCTTTAGGATTTTATTATCTTTAACGTTGGCGGCTATATCGCAACCAACACCACAGTAAGTACAAACACTATCTATTGTTTCAACGTTTTCCATAATAAGAAAATCCTATATCATTTTTTTTTGGAGTGTACAATTATATCTCTTAAAAATTGCGGAAGTAAGTTTAAAAACGTAATGATTAAATAAAACCTAAGGGGAAACGGGTAAAAACGTTTCTCTTTTTCTATCGCCTTGTAAATTCTATCAACTCCCGCTTCTGTAGAAAGTAAAAAAGGCATAAAAAAGTCATTTTTATCCGTAAGTTCACTTTGTATAAAACCCGGTAAAACAGTAATAACCTTAACCCCGTTTTTTGCATATTTGTATCTAATCCCCTCTGCATAGGCGTTAAGCGCTCTCTTGGAAGAGGCATATACTTTGGCACTGGGCATTGTAAAGAGTGAAGACAAAGAGGAGATAAACACTATTTTTGAACTTTGCCTGGAGCAAAACTTTGGAAGTAAAATCTCAAGTATCGCATGGTTGGCAAGTACATTTACATCATAAAGATATTTGAATGCTTCTATACTTGCAATATCATCGCTATGCCCAAGAGAAACACCTGCATTTAAGATCACCATATCTAAAACCCCTAAAGCATCGATCTTTTTTTGCAGTGAGTGAAACTGTGTGACATCTGCAGGAATTAAAGTGATCTGTTTTGTTTTTGGAAGAAGTTCGTATTTGAGTTTTTGCAGACGATCTTCTCGTCGTGCCAGTAAAAAAAGTTCATTCTCTTGTGAGGCGTACCGGCGGGCAAGTTCAGCTCCGAGACCACTGCTTGCTCCGGTAATTAAAATCTTCATTGTTTACGTTTTATACTATCCTGATCATAACAGGGGAGGAGTTTACAAACTCCAGAGATTGGATCTGTTGTATCATGTTTTGTATATCTTTTTCCAAGGCTGTATGTGTTGATATAAGCAGATTTGCCGAGTCGTTGGAAGCTGGACGCTGAAGCATCGTCTCAACAGAGATGTTGTTGGCTTCAAACACTTTGGAGATGCCGGCTAAAACACCCGCTTTATCAGAAACATTGATACGTAGATAATATTTACAACGCACTTTATCTGTTGATTTGAGCGTAAGTTTCCCCTCCATCGGACGGTTAAACCCTAACATTGGAGTCGATTTTCCGCTTCTTGCTATATCTATGATGTTTGCGACCACTGCTGAGGCGGTTGCATCGCCTCCTGCCCCGGGACCGTAATAGAGTGTTTCACCCACTTTATCACCCACAACACTGATACCGTTCATAACACCATCGATCTTGGCTATCATCTCATCTTGTTTTATAAGGCAGGCGTGCACACGAAGTTCCACTTCGTTGTTGTCTTTTTTGGCAATTCCAAGAAGTTTTATGACATATCCAAACTCTTTTGCAAAAGCGATATCATCTTGAGTAACATTTTCAATCCCCTCGATTAAAATATCTTCCGGTTTTGCATCGATCCCATAAGCGATGGAAGCCAAAATAAGAAGCTTGTGAGCAGCATCATAACCACCCACATCAAAGGTTGGGTCAGCTTCTGCGTAACCTAGCTCCTGTGCCTCTTTGAGTATAGCATCATAGGCAACGCCTTCATGAGTCATTTTACTCATCATATAGTTACATGTGCCGTTCATAATACCCACAATCGACTCTATATGGTTTGCAGAGAGTCCATCACGTAAAGCATTGATGATGGGGATACCTCCGGCAACACTTGCCTCAAATTCAAATGCTTTTGTTCCTGCCATCTCTTGGAGTTCATATCTATGGTAGGCCAAAAGCGCTTTGTTTGCAGTCACAACAGCTTTACCACTCTCCAAAGCACGTTTAACCACGGCAAAAGGCTCTTCAACGCCACCCATTAACTCAACGACAATATCGATCTCATCATCATTTAAGATATCATCTACATTATCGGTGAGTATGATGTCCACTCCCCTCTCTTTGGTGAGGTTTTTTACAACGCCGCTCTTGACAATCACATCAACACCGGCACGGGCACTTATGACATCCGCATTATCTTTAAGGATATTTGCAACACTTACTCCAACTGTTCCTACACCGATGATCCCAACTTTTACCATTACTTTACATCCTTGTTACACTCAAACTGCTTTAAAAATTCTTTGATGTTTCTTGCTGCCTGACGAATACGGTTATCGTTTTCAATAAGCGCTATACGAACATATCCCTCGCCATACTCACCAAAACCAATACCGGGAGCGACTGCTACACCTGCTTCTATCAACAGGCGTTTTGAAAACTCCAAAGAACCCAAATGCATGACACACTCAGGCATTTTTGCCCACACAAACATAGAAGCCTGGTTTTTGTTGATATGCCAACCTGCACGCTCAAACGCTTCTATAAGCACCTGCTGACGATGGTTATACTTTTGCGTAATATCACGCACACACTGCTGATCACCATTGAGAGCTACTGTTGCGGCTACCTGAATAGGGGTAAACATCCCATAATCAAGCCACGATTTTATTTTTTGAAGTGCGCCGATGAGTTTTTTGTTTCCTACAAAGAAACCGACACGCCATCCCGCCATATTGTACGACTTAGAAAGTGTAAAAGACTCTACAGCTACATCTTTTGCACCCTTTACCTGCATGATAGAAGGTGTTTTGTATCCATCAAACGTTATGTCCCCATAAGCGATATCAGAGATTATATAAAACCTTTTTTCTTTTGCCATAGCAACCAAACGTTCATAAAACTCAGGGGTTACTGTCGCTGTTGTAGGGTTATGAGGGAAATTGACAAGTACATATTTTGGCTTTGGAGAACTCTCTTTAAAAACTTTATCCAAGTTTTCAAAAAATTTGTCCTCATCAACTCGATAATGCTCATCAAACTCTATGCCGAACTTGATAACATTACCGCCTGCTAGGATAAAAGAATATTCGTGTATCGGGTAAGTGGGATCAGGGACAACCGCTACATCACCGGGGTTCGTGATGGCATAGGTAAGGTGTGCATACCCCTCTTTTGAACCCATAGTAGCCACACACTCAGTTTGTGGATCAAGCTTACAGTCATAACGGCGTTCGTACCAATCCGCTATCGCTTTGAGAAGTTTAGGGATACCTTTGGATACGGAGTAACCATGTGTTTTCGTTTTTTTGGCAGACTCTACAAGTTTTTCACGAATATGTTCAGGTGTATCACCATCAGGATTCCCCATAGAAAAATCGATCACATCTTTTCCTGAACGGCGCTCTGCCATCTTGATGTCATTTACTTCTGCAAAAACATACTTTGGAAGTCTTTCAACTCTATTAAACTTAAACTCATCAAACATATTTAGCCCTCTAAAATAATTGATGCTATTTTAGCGAAAAAAAGTTTATCTATCTTGAACCTATTGGATTAAGGCGCAAACCCTCTTTAATATTTTTAAGTGTATAAAGATCTGAAATTTTAATATATTTTGTTCCTCGCGGTATGCTCAGAAGCACTCTTCTTTTTTTAGCATCCTGCTTGATCACCTTTAAAAGATGTAAAGAAGCATCATAATAAGCGATATAGGGGTACCAGTCATTTCTTCGTGAACTATATATCTTGAGTTTTTTGATTTTAGAAACATCAAGCCAATGAGCATACAGCGATCTTTTGAGTTTAACTTCAGCACCATCTTCAAGTGTTTGAAGGTTTAGGTTGCCAGAGCGCATATCTACAGTGTATGTCCAGTTCGTTGCCGAATTTCTTTGTATATCCACGATAGAACAACCACTTTTTAGAAGTTCTCTTTGCAGGATCAAAGGGTCAGTTGCATATTCAGAAGTTAACGAGATCGTCCATGTAAACTCAGAAGAACTGAGGTTTGACTCCTTTGTTACATATCGGTAATAGCCGATATTTCTAAGTGTATCACCCATGATCTTAACAAAAAAGAGAGGTGCTCCGCTTGTTTTAAAATTGAGCGTAAGTTCACTCGGCTTTTTAAAAAAAAGATCTAAAAGTCCATTCTCTTTGAGTGTTTGAATAACCTTGACAGAATCAACCCGATCCCCCAAAAGGTATTCTGATTTTGGGGAAAAGACAATATCTATATATGCTTTGTTCTCTTCATATACATTGGGCTCTATAAATGTTTGGATCTTTTGCGTAACAAGTTCATCCTCTTTAGGCTCATCGGCATATATGAAAGAAAAAACAAGCAAGCACGAAAGAAGTAGCCTTACCATGTATTGCCTCTGTTGAGGCGTTTAAACTCTTGTGTACTTATCTTCTCAATCTCGCCGTCTTTATAGAGAAATTTGACATTTTTCTTCTCATTGTATTCATAAAGTTTTCCATCTATTTCAAAGCTAACATAGCCATGCCCCAAAGAGAGCAGCCACTCTTTGTCAGGGTCAAGACTAAACTCTTTGGAAGTAAGCTTTTGATATCTTTTATAATCAGAAAGATCGATATAACCCATCCATAACTTTACCTTCGGAATCACATTAAAAGATTTTACGACAGCTTTTTTCTCAGCTTCCTCTTCACTCACTTCTGAGAGATTCTCATCGCTACTGTTTGCCAAAGAGAGATTACTCTCGTTTGTATCGATACTGAGAGCTTGTTTACCCATCTCCATAGAGTTGTTATCTAGTGACTCAATGATCGCATCGTTACTTGAAGAGGAGATATTTGAGAGGGTAAATATGGCTACAAATAAGAAAATAACAGCAGCAATGACAATATATAACTTTGTATAGTTTTTTTTCTGAGCAGGCGTAACAAATACCTTTGCCTCTTCCTCCTCCTGCTCCGGCATTACTTCACCGAAGTACTCTTTACCTCGCTCTTTGAGACCATCAAGCCTTACATCAAATTCACGTTCAAGTATTGAGATAAAACCAAGAAACTGCACTTTACTCATGTTCTCAAAACTTTCGTTCAAAATAGATTGAACGTGTTGTTTTGAAATATGTGTCGCCTCATGGATCTTTTGAGCACCTATATCTTTTAACTTCTGAAAATCTTCATTCATACCCTCATCCTATCGATTAAAATAGCACCTGCTACACTTACATTTAATGAATCAAACTCGTGTGACATTTTGATACTTACAACCTCATCAAGTTTAGAGACAACCCGTCCGCTCAAACCATCTCCCTCACTGCCTAAAACCAAAACTCTCTTTTCTTTCACTGCAACATCTCTAATATCTGTGCCCCCCATATCTGCACCGTAGCTTGTAAAACCGGCAAGTTTCAAGTCATTGAGCACATTATGTATGTTGTGTTCTAGCACAAAAGGGATATCAAACAAGGCTCCTGTACTTGTTCGCAGCACGGGCTCAAGTGCCAAATTTTTAACGCCGCAGGCAACGATGGCATCTACCCCAAGAGCGTAAGCGGTTCTTACGATCGCTCCGATATTACCGACATCTGTCAAGCTTGATAGCACTACTATAAAATCTTTCTCTAAAACAGACGCTAAAGAGTGTAGTTCATACTCCTCAACCTCAGCCAAAAACCCTTGATGATTTGCATTTTTGCACATTTTTTGTGCCGCTTCATTGGGGATACGTTTCACTTCAAAATCGTACTTCATCAAACGGGAGTACTCTTTTTTATCGATATCTTTTGCAAGATAGAGTGTTTTTATCTTTTGTGGATACTTTTTGATAATATAATATATAGGTTGTTTTGCATAAATTAACATGAGTAGTATTCTAGCTAAAAAAAATTAAAGTTTTGATTTACTAAAGCAAAAATTAAAGTTCAAGCAGTCTTTGGTAGCAAGCTTTTGTGTTTTCGCCTGTAATTTTACTAATCAGTTTCGCCTGTACTTTCTTTGGAAGATCAAGGGCTAAAATATCTTTTTTTGAAATGGCACTGCTCTCTTGTGACACGGAAGCTTCTATAACAACCACCCACTCACCTTTATAGTTGCCATTTAGCTCTAAACGTATCTCTTGTGCTGTACCGTGAAAATAGTTCTGATACTTCTTAGTCAGCTCTTTTGCGACAAAAAGTTGCCTTGCAGGCTCCTCCTCTTCTATCTCTTTGAGAAGTTTTTCAAGTCTGTGGGGGGATTCGTACAGCACCGTTGTATAGCCACTGTGTAAAGCTTTTTGCAAACCTGCACTTCTAGAACTTCCCTTGTGATCCAAAAAACCGACAAAGAGCATCTGTGTTGTTACAAATCCGGAAGCCACAAAAGCACTCAAGATAGCATTTGCTCCGGGCAATACATCATAATCAACACCGTTATCGATACAATAACGAACAAGAAGCTGTCCGGGATCACTGACACCCGGCATCCCGGCATCACTTACATAAACAACATTTTGCTCAAAAAAAGAGGGTTGCAGTGTTTCAACAAAATCTTTTTCATTATGGGAGTGTAGTGAGATAAAGTGTTGATTTTCTTTAGGAGTTATGTTGTAACGCTCTTTTAAAATATGGATAAGCTTTTTACTAACGCGGGTATCTTCACATAAAAGGGTATCGGCTTCACTCAGTGCCTGCATAGCCCTGAGCGATATATCGCCAATGTTTCCAATGGGGGTTGGAACAAGTTGGAGCAAGTTTTTTGCGCCCTTAGTCCATATTGTAACGTTTTTTGAACTTGTCGATACGACCTGCCGTATCTACCATTCTTTCACTACCTGTGAAGAAAGGGTGACACTCATTACAAATATCGATCGCCATAGTCTCTTTTTGACTTTTTGTCTCAAAAGTGTTTCCACAAGCACATGTTACTGTACACGTTACTAATTTTGGGTGAATATCTTTTTTCATCATTTTACCTTTTGCTACACGTCGAAGTACGTATAACTATATATTTTTTCATTCCGTATGGGGGCAGAATTTTGTAAAGCGAATTATACCCAACTTTTCTAAAGTAGAACTTTACTTGCAACGGCAACAGCAGCACTCTCAGAGCGTAACACCATCGGAGTGTTGAGTCTAAACTTCTCATAAGCCTCAAAAAATTCTCGCTCTTTTGGTGAAAAACCACCCTCACACCCAATAAGCACCGTTTCAAAACCACTTGCATCTTCTAAAAGGTTCTCACAAAAATCAAACACCTTTGTTTGAGGATACTGTTGTAAAAAGTTTTGCAGTGAATCACACCTCTGAAACTCTATATAGGAGCTTCTTCCACACTGTTGCATAGAAGCTTCCATGATTCTCTCAAAACGTTTGAAGTCAAGTTTAAAACTCTTTTGGCTTCTCTCACACGCAATAAAAGTGATCTTTGCAACCCCTATCTCACTGAGAGAGGGTAAAACTTTCTCTATCGATTTGGGATCGATCACACACCATCCGATATGAAGTTGTTTCTCTGCCTTGATCTCGTAGTTTTTTGAGCTGATTAACTGAAGTTTGAGTGCTCTGTTTTGCGTAGAAAGAATTTCACACTCATACAAAGTTGCAAGATGATCCTTTGAGCGAAAATAAACTCTCTCACCCACATCGTGACGGCGCACTTTTACAAGGTACTTAAAGAGTTCCCCTTTGAGGGTAAAAACCTCTTTGGGGGTTTCATCCAAAAGGATATAGATCACATCCACATCCAAGCAGAGATAGCCAGAACCAGTGCCACTTCGATTTGCAGTATCGTCATAGCCTCACTTTTATACTTCTGAAGTACTCCCTCATCTTTAGAGTGCAGGTATTTGAGTTTTTTCATTCTTCTGACTTCTAAAAGAATCAGCACAACACCGATAACAATCATCGCTATATTTTCAGCGCTAAACTCCAAATGTTTTGCAGCCATCATCACCACACCGCTAAAAAGAACAACACCCAGCATCGTTGAACCGATCGGCGTAAAAAGCATCATTTTTCTTCTATACGCATTAAGCTCTTTTGCTCCAAGAAGCATCATCACATTGATAAAAATCACAGCCAAAATACCCATAACACCAAAGTTATGTGTTACAATACTCATATCATACATTTCATTCATGACGAAATACTACTATAATTTTTTATATAAGAGGTAACAATGGCTGTAAAAGTTGAAGAAGCACTTGAGCTTATCTATCAGAATGTCACAACAAAATCGTTAAAAATACTCCCTATTGAACAAGCACTCGGCTTTGTTTTAGCCCAAGATGTCACGGCTGAGCACAATCTACCCCCATATGACAACTCTGCGATGGACGGTTATGCAGTGAAACTATCTGATGCTTCTGAGTGTGTCAAAGTTACCCACACAATTTTTGCGGGTGACAACTCCATTGAGCTTCTCAAAGAGGGTTACGCCATAAAAATCATGACGGGAGCGAGAATTCCCAAGGGCTGCGAATGTATAGTGCCCATAGAAGATACAACAAAGTGTTCAGATGGTGTCGTACTTCCAAAGAGCTTAAGTAAAGCAAAGCATATCAGACTATGCGGTGAAGATATTGCAAAAGGGCGCAAACTCTTAGGAATCGGGCAAAGACTCTCAGCGCACCATATCACCCTTTTGGCCTCTCAGGGGATCAGCCATATCAAAGTGTATAAAAAGCCGCGTATTGCACTCTTTGCTTCTGGAAGTGAACTGAAGATGCACTATGAGCAGGTCGCTTCTCATCAGCTCTACAACACAAACACACCGACTTTTTTTGCAAGGGCTCAAGAGCTTGGCTGTGAAATAGACTTCATCGGTACCGCGGCAGATACACTCGAAGATATCAAAGAGCATATACAAAGTGCTCTTGACAGTGACCTTATTATCACCTCAGGTGGCGTAAGCGTCGGTGATGCTGACTTTACAAAAGAAGCATTTGGAGCTTTTGATATGCAAACAATGTTTGACAAAGTGCAGATAAAGCCCGGAAAACCCACAACATTTGGGCGAATTGGTGCTACCTTTGTTTTAAATCTTCCGGGAAATCCCCTCGCGGCAGCTTTGAACTTTGAGCTTTTTGCACAAAGCATTATTTTGGCTTTAAGTGGAGAAGATGAAAAATATCTCTGTGCTATCTATGCGAAAATGGGAAGTGATCTTAAACTTAAAAAAGGAAGAAGAACACTTGTTCCTGGCTACTTTGATGGTCAAAGCTTTCAGCCTTGCAGTAAGTTTGCACCGG
>JALWLL010000024.1 GCA_026996295.1 Sulfurimonas sp. | reverse complement strand
GCACTAAACATCAACGAAGAAAAGATCACTGTTACGGCACTTCCAAACACTATGGCATCTCTTTGCCCTGTTTTATACATAATAGCTTCATATACGGCAACAAAAAAAGCAAGAGCATATATCCAGTAGCTAAATCTGTGAAATATTTCACCCATGATAATTCCGGCATTGTAATGATCAAGTACAACATCTACCAAAATCCTGTCTGTGTGAAATATAACAGGAGCAGCAATAGCGCCAAGTACCATCACAGCACCAAAAGTAGCTGCAAGTAAAATGAGATAGCCAAAGTCTGCATATATTTTTTTGCTCAATCTTATACCTTTAAAGTGAAGCCTCTGTCAAAACCGCTTAGATCTTTATAGAACTTCAATGTTGAAATTTTTGTATTTTGTAAATATTGTGTAATTTTACCTTTTTGCTCATAACCTATCTCACAAGTAAATAAGTTAATACCGAGCTTTAATACCTCATTAAGAAGCTTTTTGATAATTTCATCACCAATATCACCGCCAAAAAGTGCATTTTGCGGTTCATACGAGAGGTTATGTTCAAGCTTGGCATCATTGGCTATATAGGGAGGATTTGAGATCAAATAATCTATGTGCTCCTCTACAGGATCCAGAAGTGAACCCAAGCGTAACTCTATTCTCTCCTCTAAAGAGAACTTTTCAATATTTTTCTTTGCTATATTGAGTGCATCTTGTGAGATATCCACTGCAATGAACTTTGCATTTGTAAAATGTTTTGCAAGCATGATCGAGATTATGCCACTTCCCACACCAACCTCAACAAACGTTAGCACCGCCTCTTTATCTGCAACATTTGCAAGCACTTCATCTATAAGAAGCTCTGTTTCAGGACGGGGTATCAAAGCTCCCGGCGCAATAAAAAACTCCTCAGAATAAAAACTTACCTTGTTGGTTAGATACTCAAGGGGTTCATTTTTTGCACGTCTTTTTGCAAGTTCAAAAAGCTTCTCAAGTTCATCTACTTCCGATCTTTGATGTGTTATAAGCCATAGTTCATCGCACCCAAGATGATGCATCAAAAGAAGTTGTGCTTCTCTTGGTGCCCTTGGCACATTGTGCATTAAGATAGAGGTAAGTTCCTCTAAAACATCTTTGACTATAGAGGTGCTTGACATGAACCCTCGAGTGCATCTTTGTCTATATCGCCTATATCAACACCCAACTCTTTAAGACGCTCAAGCACCGGTGGATGTGTGTAGTGAAAAAAGATATACAAAGGGTGTGAAAGAGGAAAACTTTTGTTTTCACTCACTAACTTCTGAAGTGCATTTGCCAGTTCTATGGAACCCGAAGGTCCACCAAGCTCACTTCCCATCTTATCGGCTTCATACTCATTATGTCTGCTTACAAGCCCCATGATAGGCATCATGATAAAACCTAAAACCGGCATAAACAAAAGCAAAAGTATCATACTCAGGTATGGCTCATGAGAGATACCAAGTTCAAGATAGAGTGACTCGGGTAAGTTACCAAAAATAGCGAACATTCCAAAGAGCATCACACCCACCATAGCTATGTTTTTGTAGATATCACCATGTGCAAAGTGCCCCAGTTCATGTCCTAAAACCGCTAAAAGCTCTTTGGTTGTCAACTTCTCAATGAGCGTGTCAAAAAGAACAACACGCTTTGTTTTACCAAAACCGCCAAAGTAGGCATTGAGTCTTGCATCACGCTTGGAAGCATCACTTACAAACACGCCCGAGCTTACAAAACCTGTTTTGTCCATAAGCGTCTGTATCTCACCTTTGAGCTCTTCATTGTCGAGTGGTTTTACTTTATCAAAGAACATCGCTCTAAAGGTTGGATAGAGCATATTGATAAGCACAATAACACAAAAAACAAATACGAAACTCCATACCCACCAGTATGTGAAGTTTACCATGATCTCATAGATACCCCACACTACCAAAGAGCCAAAAAGAAGTGTCATGATAAAAGATATAAGAGTATCTTTTATGTAAAGACCGAGAGTCGATTTGTTAAAACCGTATTTTTCATCTATAACAAATTTTTCATAATAAGAAAACGGTATGGAGATGATCGAGTTGATCACAACAAATCCCATCACTATAGCTACATTTGTCAGCGCTTCATTTTGGAAAAACAGGTTCTCACTTAAAAACGATATACCAAAACCCATCCATGCAATAAATAAAATATAATCAACAAAAGTGTTTACAATGGATAACTTCTCTTTTTCTACCGCGTAGTTGCCCGCTTTTACGAACTCAGAAGCTGAAAGCAATACGGCACTTTTGCGTTTTGCCTGATTGATATAACCTATCTGCATTACGCTTACATAGATGGATATCAGGACATAAAGTGAATAAATTCCGACAATCGTCATTAACATATAGCTGCCTTATTTTTTAGTTTTGAAATTATAGCTAATAGTTTATTTAACAGGGATACTTTTACTCTGCGGTACAGCTGTTATCGGGTCATCTATAGCTATATAGTCCCCTTCGTTGTTATATACACTTGTAGCGACTACATAGATCGCCCCCATAAGCAGTCCTGCCAAAATCACTGCCCAGACAACTCTCTTTTTCTCACCTTTGAGCGTGTTATAATCTTCAATATCATTTAAAGTTGGTTCATGCATTATAGATCCTTTTTTTTTATTTTCGTAATATTAGCTCAAATATCATAGAAATATTTACTAAAATTGAAACTAACATGACGATTTAAGTCTATTTTTTAGTTTATTTATTCGTCATTTATCGGGATGGTATCATGTGATAGTATGCCTGCAAAAACAGGCTGTAGTGAGATTGGTATCGGTAAAGATGCAGACTTAAAGTTTGCATCTTTACTTTTGATTATTCTAAGATATAGTCAACTACTTTAGATTCAAGAGTAACCTCTTTTATAAGTTCAACCACTTTGAGATGTTCTTCATGATTGGCATATACTTTTAGATCTGCTTCACTCTCAAATGTACTGTAAAGAGAAAGATCCATCGCTCTTTGAGATTCATTGAAATTGATTCCAACTTCCATCGACTTTAAGCAATCTATCTTTGTTTCAAGCTTCATCAACTTCTTTTGCACCCGTGCCATATTTAAAGCTTTATTTTCATCTTTAAATTTAAACATTACTATATGTACTATCATAGCCATACCTTGGAAAAATTTTGGAATTTTATCTATATCTATCTGATTTTGAGCTAAAATATTATATGAAAGATTTATATGGAAGCGCTATTTTATTTTTTTATTTTTTCAAATGGCCTTATTTTCTTGGATTCCCCTATTTATATATGCATGGACTTAACCAGAACTTTATACTTGATGGCTTGTGGTTTTTCAGTATTTTTCTTATTCTAAAAGATATCTACACGATGATAAAAAAAAGACAAAAAAACAAAAAAGAGCCCTAGCTCAATACGGCTGACCAAAAATACTGAGCTATCATCACGATGAAAAAAATTCCCACAAGATTAAGCACAAAACCGTACTTCATCATAGTTCTGACATTGATCACACCACTGCTCATGGCTATCGCATTTGGCGGTGTAGCTATTGGAAGCATGAAAGCATAACTTGCACACAGTGTTGCTACCATCATAAAGAGTGTTGTGTTTATACCTGTTTGCTCAGCAACGGAGTAGATCACAGGAAGCATAATAGAGATCAAAGCAGTATTGGAAGTGATCTCTGTTGTAAAGGTTATAAGCAGTGCAACACCAAAGAGCAAAAATATCGGGGAGAGGTGTGTCATAGAGATCAAATATGAAGCAACCTCATCGGCAAGTCCTGTAGCACTGAAAGCCTTAGCGATAGAAAAACCGGCACCAAACAAAAACATGATCTGATAGGGTACTTTTGCATAGTCATCTTCCCATGTCAAAATATTAAAAGGTGGGAAAAACAGCAACAGACCCACACCTAAAAGTATCCCTGCTTCACTCAAACCCAAACCATGCCAAAAAGGCTTCATGGGAGCATTTACAAGTAAAAGTACAATAAGCCCGCCCATCAGGTAAAGGATCTTTTTTTGAGAAGTATCAAGTGCTGCGCTTTTCTCATCTCTTTGAATACTCTCATTTTCTACACCTAAACTCAAAAGATAAGCAACCACTATAAACATCACAAAAGCAAGGGGTGCCACCATCCACATCCACTGAAAAAACGGAATAAGTTCCATCCCCTTATCCTGCATTATCCCTAGAAGTATCAGGTTTGGAGGTGTTCCGATTGGGGTGATGATCCCACCCACACTTGCTCCATAGGCTATAGCAAGAGCAAACCTCATTTTAAGTTTTGGCACATCAGTAATAAAAAGTGCTATAGACATAAGTAGTAGTGTTGTAGTGGTGTTGGACAAAATAGAGCTTAAAAACCCCGAAGTGATAACCAAAGAAAAGATGATCCCCCGCGGAGTGTTTGGAAAAAGTCCAAGCATCTTTTGCGCTATCCACTTATGTAAATGTGTCTTCTCAACCGCAATAGCAAGTAAAAAACCACCCAAAAATAAAAATATAATCGGATGTGCATAGTTGATCGTGGTCTCTTTTGTGCTAAGGATGGAAAATGCCGGAAAAAGTATGATGGGTATCAAAGAGACCACACCCAAAGGAAGTCCCTCATTTGTCCATAAAGCCACCAGTAGTGCTATAAGACCAAGCAGTGTTGCCTGTGTAGTGTTAAAGATGCTCAATGAAAGTGCAAAGACTCCCAAACCTACCAGTAATGCTATAGCGATCTTTATAAACTGCTCTTTATGCTCTAACATAACACAACCTAACTCGAGAGTAGATCTCGTAACGAGATATGTGGGTCTTTGCCCTCTAAGAGTGCGTACACCTCTTGTGCTATGGGAAGGTAGAGATTTTTTTGTTTAGCTATATCATAAAGCGCGTACGTTGTACCTATCCCCTCTGCAACTTCACCGAGTTCTGTGAGTATCTCCTCTTGTGATTTGCCTTGTGCCAAACCAAGACCGACTCGGAAGTTTCTGCTCATGGTGGAACTTGCCGTTAAAAAAAGATCTCCTGAGCCGCTGAGCCCTATAAAACTTTCATCTTTGGCACCATACACTTTACCAAACCTGTGCATCTCTACCAAGCCGCGAGAGATCAATGATGCAGCGGCATTTTTTCCAAGACCCAAGCCTTCACATATCCCTGCTGCAATCGCTATGACATTTTTGTATGCACCTGCCACCTCTGCACCTACAACATCTGTTGATGTGTATGCTTTGATAAATGAGGGAAAGAAGGCGGCAAACTGCTTGCTGAGAGATTCATTGAGAGAGTTTACAACAAGTGCTGTCGGAAGTGACTTCATAACCTCCGCTGCAAAAGAGGGTCCTGATAAAAACGATATGTTCTCTTGCGGTATATACGCACTGTATATCTCATTTAAAAATCTACCAGTTGATGCTTCTATACCTTTGGCGGCGACAAGAACTTTTTGACCGCTATATACAAAATACTCCTCCAGCCATGATGATATCTGCTGTGCAGGAATTGCGATCACAAGATATTCAAACTCTAATATCTCTTCAAGAGCAATAAAATTATCAAGATCCCTCGGGGTTCTTGAAGTGATAAAGACCTCATTTTTCTCTGCTAACGCATATGCCAGAGCCAAACCCCATTTGCCTGCTCCAATCACACCTATTTTCATCTCTCATCTCCTACAAGCTTCTTAAACTTCTTCAGATCATTTTCATACCCTACGGCAACAAAAATATCCCCTTTTTTAATATAGTGATGTTTTGTTTTGGAAGAGTAGATAAACTCACTGCTCATATCTTCATGGATAACCAGAAGTATAATGACATTGTACTCTTTATGCCACTCAATATCTGCAGGAAACTTTTCCCCAAAATATTCTACATTATGCACTGTTATCTGCTCAATTTCAAGGTTGCTGTTTTCATATAAAATACCATGCAACACCTCGGTAATGATCGGTTTTTTGAGCATATCGGTTATGATACCCGCCGTGGTCTCTACGATAGGTATCACCTTACTTGCTCCGGCCATACGGAGTTTATTTGCATCTTCATTATTATTTGCAAGTGCAATAATCATACTCTCTTGAAATGCAGATCGTAAAGATATGGTAAGAAAGATATTTTCCGCCTCATCGCGCAAAGCACAAAAAATAATCGAATCTTGCATCTCATACTCCGATTTGAGATGCTCCCAATCATCACTTACATCAAACTTCTCTATATCATAGTCATCTTTATTTTCGATCGAAAACCCCATATCACTCAAACTGAAAACAGTAACATTTTCATATTTGTACTTGACATTTTTTGCTATCTCAATCCCATACTCGTTATATCCAAAAATAAGTGCCGCTGCTTTTTTCATATCACACTTCACCTTTATGTGAGAGATGTTTATTGAACTCTCGTATAAACATATAGTTTCCTATCACAAGTAAAAAATCACCTGTCTCAAGTTCTGTATCATCCGATGGATTAAAAAAGAATTTTGATGAGCTTTTTTTATGCACCCCCAAAAGTACTATTCTGTATTTGATATTTTCAAGCTTCTCAACGGTTGGATACTTGGCAAGTATCCTTTCTGTGATCGCTATCTCTTCCATATGGATAGCGCTTGTTTCAGAACGAAGCGTGTGGATAGCTTCAAAAGCAACAGGTTGTCCTACATACTCACGAGCTACAAGTCCGACAAACTCTTTGTCATACAGTATCTCATTGACCCCCGAATAGATCAGTTTGTTCCTGTTTTTACTGTTCATCAACAGCGACATTATAAAAACATCTGTATTGATTGAGCGGACGGTCAAGGCGGTATATACATTGGCAACATCATCTTCTCTTAAACAGAGTATCGCTTTGACCTGTACTGACATATCGATGTTAAGCTTGGCGTAACTCTCAATACTTCCGGGATTATAATTTAATGCAGTAAGTCCATCTTTTTTAGCATCTTCTACCCTCTGGAGCGAATCATCAATCACAACCACATGAAACTTTGCAAGCAAAAGTTTTTTTGCCACCTCTTTGGCAATATTTTCATATCCGCATATCAGATACACTCTTTTGTTTTTTGAGATATCCTGAATCGTTTTACTCTCTTTGATATCATCTAGTTTTTCGGTAAATGCCGATACAAATAAAGATGTGGTAAAAGCAAGCACCGCTATACCTGCCAAAATAACTACAACAGCAACAAACTGTCCCTCTTTGCTCACTGCGACAACATCACCGTATCCAACAGTAGATATGGTCACTATAGACCAGTAAAATGCTTCATATAGAGTCTTGATAGGGGAATTGGGATCATTAGCCTCCATCACATAAATGAGCACAGAAGAGACAAAGATCACTATGGAGGCGAACATACCGAGTGTGACAAACTCAAACTTTTTTGTAGCAAGTACAGAGGAAAATGTTTGAAAACTTTTGGCATAACGAAACAGTTTAAATACCCGAAAAAGTATAAAGATACGCAGAAGCCTCAACTCATGGAAAAACGGCATAATTGCCAAAAGGTCTATAATCGCTTTGGGTGAAAGTATATACTCAAACTTCTCTTTTAAAATTTTTTTCGTTACAAACCATAAATCAAATTCACGACCTAAAAGATCACTGTATTCATCTTGGTTGATGATCACTTTACTTACACTACTTGCCACCCATAAGCGTAAAAGATACTCTATCAAAAAAATAAAAGAGATCACATAAGAGTTGAAGATGTTCAAATAATCATGAACATCTTTTTTTACTTCATAAATCAAAATAGAAACACTTGAAAAAATCAATATAATCATACAAATATCAAAATATTTTTTATATTTGTACTCATCATTCTCAAGTAGATTGTAAAAAAATCGTCTTTTTTGCTGATATGCTACAGAGTTCTGTAAATAGTATGCAAAATCAATGAGAAGACGATTGAAAAATTTCATTAGCCTAGCTTTGTTTTAAGTATCTCATTTACCGCTTGTGGGTTTGCACTCCCTTTGGAAGCTTTCATCACCTGACCTACAAAAAAGCCAAAAAGTTTATCTTTTCCACCTTTGTACTGCTCCACTTTTTCAGGATTTGCATTGATGATCTCATCGCACATTGCCTCTATGGCTCCTGTATCACTCACCTGTTTGAGTCCAAGTTTTTCTATAACAGCGTCCACATCCTCATCATTTTGCATCAAATGATCAAGCACCTCTTTTGCCGCTTTTCCGGAGATGGTTTTATCATCTACACGTTTTGCCAAAAAGCCGAGTTTTTTCGCATCTACAGGGGAGTTAGTGATATTAAGCTCACCCTTGAGACGCCCCTGAAGCTCAACTGTCAGAAGTGTTGTAGCCGTTTTAGCACTTACACCCTCTTCATCCATCATTGTCTCAAAAAAGTTTGCCAGCTCAACACTAGAAGTGATAACAACGGCATTGTATTCATTCATACCGTACTCTGATACAAAACGCTCTTTTTTCTCATCCGGAAGTTCAGGTATCTTTGTATATTTCTCCATCATCTCATCAGTGACAACAACTTTTAGCAGATCAGGTTCAGGGAAGTAACGATAATCGGCAGCTTCCTCTTTTCCACGCATAGAGCGGGTTTCTTGTTTTGTCTGATCAAATAATCGCGTCTCTTGAACGATCTCTTGCTCATACACACCATCTTCCCAAGCTTCGCTTTGGCGAGCAACTTCCAACTCTATCGCTTTTTGAATAAATTTAAATGAGTTGATATTTTTGATCTCAACGCGAGTGTAGAGTTTTTCATCACCTTTTGGTCTGATAGACACATTGACATCGACACGAAAGCTTCCCTCTTGCATATTTGCATCACCTATATCCAAGTAGCGTATGATCGAGTGCAGTTTTTTCAAGTATAAAATCGCCTCATCGGCACTTCTCATATCAGGTTCTGAGACTATCTCCAAAAGTGGTGTTCCGGCCCGATTGAGATCAACTTTTGAGATATCACCGTCATGGATGTTCTTCCCTGCGTCAGCTTCTATGTGAGCGCGGTTTATACGGATACTTTTTGTAGTGCCATCTTCAAAATCTACCGTTAGTTTTCCGTGCTCAACGACAGGTGTATAGAGCTGAGTGATTTGATAAGCACTCGGAGAATCCGGATAAAAGTAACTTTTTCTGTCAAAGTAAGAAGTTCTGTTTATTGTTGCATCAACTGCAGTACCAAACATAATTGACTTGTGCAAAACCTCTTTGTTAAAAACAGGAAGAGCACCCGGAAGTGCTAAACATGTGGGACATGTATTGGTATTTTGTTTATGGTTAAAACTTGTTGGACATGAGCAAAAAAGTTTCGTTTTAGTATTTAGTTGTACATGGACTTCAAGCCCGATAACTACTTCAAACATAGGTTTCCTTAGATAAATGATAATTGGTTATCTATTTTATCTAATTAAAGCTTTTAACTCTCATAAAATAAGTGAAAATCTCAGATGAGTGGCTATTTCGTGTGTTTGGAGTAGAGTTTTTCGAGAAGTTTGGTTTGTTTTTTTGCTTCTTCGAGTCTTTTTCTATTGATAACAAAAGCATCAAGTGCCATGATAAAGAACATAGAAAGAACGATAAAGATGATGGTAAAAAAGAGTGAAAGACTAAAACCGAGATAGAGGAAAAGATTAAAAGTAATCAGAGCACCAAAGAGGACAATCGCCCATGATGCTCCAAGCAAAAAGCCCATTAGTTTATCAAAATGTTCTTTTTGCATCCAAAGACCTTAGTGATCTTCAACGATGATAGCGCCACCAAGATAAACATATGTCAGCATCATGAAAATAAATGCTTGTAAGAACGCCATAAATGTTAATAGTGCAAACGGGATCATCGGTAGTAACCAAGGAGCAAGCATCAAGATTACCATCAAGAACATATCATCCCCTTTAACGTTACCAAAAAGACGGAAACTCAATGATATCATACGAGAGATATGAGATACTATCTCAATTGGAAACATTAACCAGTACAACCACCAAACAGGCCCAAGGAAATGTTTTAGATATTTCACGATACCATGTGTACGAATACCAACATAGTTATAATAAACAAATACAGTGATAGCTAACGCTAATGGCATCTCTAAAAATGCCGTCGGTGCTTCAAAACCGGGAATAACTCCGATAAGGTTCGCTATACCGACAAAAAGACCAATCGTTGCAACGAGCGCTATATACTTACGAGCATGACTTTTACCCATAACATCTGTACCCATTTGAAGTACACCGTTAATATACGCTTCCATCAAGTTCTGAGTTCCTCTTGGAACAACCTGTAAGTTAGACATCGCCACTTTAACTAGTACTAAAGCTATACCAGCAGATAGCAACATATGTGTCATAAAGATAAATGCCTTATCGTGTGAGATAAGACCGAAAAAAGTAAACAATTCACCCATGGGTGTGCTCCCTTGCCTAAAAAATTACGTGATTATAATCTAAGTTGCATTAAATTATTATAATATTAGATATATTTTGTAATTTTTTTTTAAAAAATGTAACTACACTCTAACGATCGTTTTTCTTAAGCTTGTATGATTTGAACTCCTCACCCACACATAGATCTTTTAAAAACCATCCAAAACATTTGCAGCCACTTTTTAAATACTTCGCAATTATCCCTTCAACAAAGCTGTTTACTTTGTCACTTGTAAGTTTAGTTTTCATCTTTTCTCCTAATTTTGATTTATCACCTTCGAGGTTTCCACCCAGAAGCACTTCAAACCCGGCAACAATATTGCCGGATTCATCTTTGAACTTTGTTCCTACCAGACCGATATCTGCCACCTTAGGGTGTGCACAAGAGTTTGGACATCCGTTTACGGAGATGGTTACCGTCTCATCAAAGTGTGGAAATTTTTCATGAAGGTACTCAGCAAGTTCCATCGCCCTGCCCTTTGTTTCCACTAAGCCAAACTTACAAAACCTGATACCTGTACATGAAAGCATTCTTGCTTTAAAAGGGTTTGGTCTTGCGTCTATATCTATCTTACTTAGAGCCTCTACAATAGACTCACTGTTGTTTGCAGGTACATCTATAATGATAAAATTTTGCGTTGTTGTCGCTTTTATCGTTTGTGCACCCTCAGCTTCTAAAATATCTGCCAACTTAAAAAAACCATCTGCACCTATACAGCCGCCATTTACTGCGCACCCTATATAACAAAGCCCTTCCTCTTTTGAGCTGTGCACCCCAAAGTGTTCTCTTTGTGCATGAGGCGTGTACTCTTGTCTTGGTGTATCACTTAGGCTGTAACCGATGGCAGATTCCACTTCTGCTTTAAACTTCTCTATACCCCATTCATCGATGAGATGCCCGAGTCTCGCCTTTTTTCTATTCTCACGTAATCCGTGATCTCTGTATATAGCAGAAACAGCATGTACCACTTCCAAAATAGCCGATGGCAATACAGAACCTATCGAGATGGCAAACTTTGTGTTGGAAGCAAGTCCTCCACCTACACTCACATCAAACAAAACACTCCCGCTTGATCTCTTGTATGCACTAAAAGAGAGATCTTGAATCTCGTGGTTCATACAGTGTTTGGCACATCCGCTGATCCCCACCTTATATTTTCTTGGAAGATTTGCAAGTGTTTTATTGGCATCAAAGTATTCGTTCACCTCTGAGACAATATCTCTTACATCATATATCTCATCATGATCTACACCTGAGACCGGACAGCTCACAACATTTCTAGGCACATCTCCCGCTGCAAAAGTTGTCGTGAGAGAAACAGACTTGAGTCTATAAAAGATCTCAGGAAGATCGCGTACAGTGATAAAGTGAAACTGTACATCCTGACGTGTCGTGAAATGAACGGTACTTTGGGCAAACTCTTTTGCAATCCCTGCGATGGCTCTCATCTGCTCTATATTTAAAGCCCCTTGGAGCAGTTTCACACGCAACATGAAGTATTGCGTATCATCATTCTCATCTTGCATCGCTTTGTTTTGCGTATAAAGCCCATACCATTTAAAACGATCGATATCTTCGGGATCAACATCTTCACCGCTTATTGCATAACGGTAAATATCTTCTAAAACATCGAGTCCGCTCTTTTGTTTTTTTATCCTCTCAACTCTTTGTGCAGGTGTCTCTTTTGCCATCATAATATCCTATAAAATCTCTTTAGCTTCCCAATGTGGAAAGTGTTTTCTCACCAATGCATTTAGCTCAATCTCAAACTCAGAGTACTCATGAAATGAGTCTTGTGAAACATCATCTGATTTTGCTATGATCATCCCGGCACCAACGGTTGAGTTTGTATATCTGTCGATGATAATAAAACTTCCCGTATATCTGTTATGATCATATGGATCAACCGCTATCGCTCTATCTAGGGAGAGTTCACACTTAGCAATATCGTTAAGCTCCAGCTTTTGCGTCGCGATCTTCTCAAAAGTATTAACATCTTTTTTATACTCTATAGCCTGAAATGAACCGTTGATCACCGATGTTGCTCTTTTGATGATATAGTTTTGTTTTAACTCCAAGGGTTTTTCATCCATCCATACCACCATAACCTCTAGCTTACTTGCTACTTCCGGAATCTCACTGCTTTTAACTATCATATCACCGCGAGAGATATCGATCTCATCTTCAAGTGTAAGCGTGGTAGCCATAGGAGCAAACGCTTTCTCCATCGTCTCAACCTCTTCATCTTTAGAGATTGGGCGAAGATCTTTTATGTCGTTTGAGACTATAGACTTGACCCTGCTTGTTTTTCTCGATGGTAAAACAGTTACCGCATCACCAACCTCAATAGAACCACTCGCTATAGTTCCACAAAAACCTCTAAAGTTCAGGTGAGGACGACTCACATACTGAACAGGTAATCTAAAGTTATCATTGAACGCTTTTGATATATCTACACTGTCTAAAAGCTCCATCAAAGGCTTACCCTCATACCAAGCAGATTTAGGTGAATTTGTAAGTATATTATCTCCATCAAGTGCAGAGATAGGGATATAACTAAACTCTACATCACCATGTGCAAGATTTGGGATAATCGCTTCATAATCTTTTTTTATCTGCTCAAATCTCTCTTGTGAGAAGTCAACCAAGTCCATTTTGTTGATAGCTACAATAATATGTTTAATCCCCAAAAGTGTTGCGATATAAGAGTGTCTTTTCGTTTGTGTCAAAACACCCCCTCTTGCATCGATCAAGATTATGGCAACATCAGCCGTACTCGCACCTGTCGCCATATTGCGGGTGTACTGCTCATGACCCGGAGTATCCGCGATAATAAACTTTCGTTTCTCCGTTGAGAAAAATCTATACGCTACATCTATCGTGATACCTTGCTCTCTTTCACTCGCTAAACCATCCACCAAAAGTGCAAGATCGATCTTGTCACCCGTCGTTCCGCTCTTTTTAGAGTCTTTTTCTATAGCAGCAAGCTGATCCTCAAAAATCATTTTAGAATCATAAAGAAGTCTTCCTATAAGGGTACTTTTTCCATCATCAACACTTCCACACGTGATAAACCTGAGTATCTCTTTGTTCTCATGTTCATGTAGGTACTGTTCTATATTTTCTGCTATTAAATCTGATTGATGTGCCATCTTAAAAATATCCTTCTTGTTTCTTTTTCTCCATTGATGCGTCACCATCACTATCTATAAGTCTTCCCTGTCTCTCACTCGTTGTACAAATAAGCATCTCCTGAATGATCTCAGGTAATGTCTGTGCTTCTGAGTTTACTGCTCCTGTAAGTGGGTAACACCCAAGTGTACGAAAACGTACCATCTCCTCTTTTGCAGTTTTTCTCAACTCCTCCGGCATGCGCTCATCATCTACAAGAATCTTCGTTCCCATATATTCAACTACCGGTCTCTTTTTGGAGAAGTACAGATCCGGGATTGGGATAGCTTCCAAATAGATATACTGCCAAATATCAAGCTCCGTCCAGTTACTCAAAGGAAATACCCGTATAGACTCCCCTTGTTTATGTTTGCCATTATAGATGTTCCACAACTCAGGTCTTTGACTTTTTGGATCCCATCTGTGGTTTTCATCGCGAAAAGAGTAGATACGCTCTTTTGCACGTGATTTTTCCTCATCACGTCTTGCTCCACCAAACACCGCATCGAACTTCTCAATATCTAACATCTGCTTCAAACCTTCAGTTTTCATCACATCGGTATGAAGAGCCGATCCATGGGTAAAAGGTGAGATATTCATCTGTGCACCTTTTGGATTGGAATACACTATGAGCTCCATCCCAACCTCTTTGGCACGCTTATCGCGAAACTCTATCATCTCTTTAAACTTCCACTTTGTATCCACATGTACAAGCGGCAGGGGTGGAGGTGCCGGATAAAATGCCTTTTGCAAGATATGCAACATCACAGAAGAGTCTTTTCCAACACTATAGAGCATTGCAGGGTTACAAAACTCTGCGACCACCTCTCTCATTATGTGCATAGATTCAGCTTCCAACTGTTTTAAATGTGTCAATCTTTCATTGCTTATCATAAATTTTCCTTATATTGAATAGTTTGGCGTTGCTTTAAGATGCAAACCACACTCTTTATGTTCTGGGTTTTCCCACCACCATCTACCGCTTCTGATATCTTCACCTGCTTCTACAGCCCGTGTACAAGGTGCGCACCCTATGCTCGGGAAGCCCATATCATGCAGTTCGTTGTATGGCACCATATTTTGTTTGACAAAATCCCAAACATCCTCAAGGCTCCAGTATAAAAGCGGGTTGACCTTTATCACTCTGTTAAGCTCATCGTACTCCACAACCTGCATATCTTTTCGTGTCACACTTTGAGAAGCACGCAAACCGGTGATCCATACATCGTACCCGCGTAGTGCACGTTGAAGCGGCTCTATTTTTCTTACAGCGCAACATGTGGTTCTGTTCTCCACGGACTCATAAAAACCATTCACTCCTTGAGTTTTGTACAACTCTTGCACTTTGCTCGTATCTGGGAAGTAAACATCAATCTTTACACCATATTTTATGTTGGTTCTATCCATTACATCATAAGTTTGAGGATGAAGTCTTCCCGTATCGAGTGTAAAAATATGTGCGTTTTTATCCTCTGTAAGTATCATATGTGTTAGCACCTGATCCTCTACACCAAAACTGCTCGAAAATACTGTTTCTCCATCATATTCATGTAAAAAATAGTTCACAATATCTTGAGCACTTAAATTTTTTAATTTGTTGTTTAATTCTTCTATATTCATCATAATTTCCTATATTTGGTATTCAGGTTGATTTTTTTCAATACCAAAAGATGTTTTGCTCCATGCACGCTCATGAAAGTAGTAAAGTACCATTTTAGTCACAAGCTCTATGGAACCTATGGCTGCTGCCATACCCATGCTTCCTGTCACCACAAATGAAATTACCATTGTGTCAAGTGTTCCCAGGGCTCTCCATGAGATAGTCTTCACAACACTTCTATAAGGTTTTTCATGCATCTGATGCTCCATATTTAACTATCTTTATCGATTTACTCAAGATTATATCTCTAAAAATCTCTTGAACTTTTTAAATCTTACCGCAATGATAATATGTTTTTAGTTTAATGTCAAGCTATTTAATATGAATTAAACCATATTAAAATGATAATTTACTCTGAATAGAGCTATTTATGGGATATAAATAATCTTTAGTGTTTTACTAAAGATTATATTTTTTAGATGTATCTTTGGAAGTAAAGTTTTTATTTGCAATGTTTTCTAAAAAAACAGTCGCATAGGAACCTTTTGGAAGAGTAAAAGAGATGTTGAGCAAACCAAAATTTTTGTTATATTTACACTTTATATCTTTAGGATAGACTATCGCTTCTCGTCGTGAACCTTTTTCATACAAAAACTCATCATCATATTTCTCTTCTATCTGCCTTGCTTCATCCCGCGCTCTGTAAACATCTCTACCACATAAAAGTCCCGTCGGCACAACTTTTTTCTCCACAAAATCTTTAAGCGGTTTTGTTTTAGGCGTAAAAAGTTTTCCATCACTGTTGAGATACACATCACCTTCTAAGAGCATGAATTTGCCAACTTCCTGGCTCATAACAACTCTCTCTTTGAGCCATTCGTTAAAGTAAAAACTTTGATATACTGAAATAAGGAACTTCTTGACCTTTGTATCTTTTATATAAATATCCCCTGCTATCATCTCTTTTGCCTGTTCTATAGAATCACCCTCACGTCCAAAACGCTGATAGCCAAAATAGTTACTAAGACCATTTTTTTCTATTTTACGGGCAACTTTTTCAATTTGACCCGCTTTAATATCATCGATATCATAAAGATTTATGCTAAAACGATTTCCGGCAAGATCTCCCATGCGAATAGAATGGGTATGTTTAGTTCGCTTGAGTATGCTGATCTGCGGGTGCTTAAACTTTTTCAGTGCATTTTCATATTTTTGCTCTATAGAGATAAACTGTGTTGTGGTTGCGTGCTTATCTTTGAGTCCCGCATAGCCGATCTTCTCGGCAGGAATATTCAAATGCTGTGCAAAAGCCGCTACCATATCCCACGTGGTAAGCTCTATCTTCTTTACTTGAAGTATCAGGTAGTTCCCGCGTGACTTGAACGCACTCAGAGGGAGTTCATCGACAACAAAGTCTTTTGGATTTTGGTAAAAGTCAAATTTTATTTTTTTTGTATTGTAGAGATAGTGTCTCTCTCTCATATGTTCTCTCTTTGTATGTTTATAGTTGTAAAAATTTCAATTCTCTTGAAGCGACTGCTATATCTTTTTGTATCGCATTTTTAAGCTCTTCTAGCGAGTCAAACTTTTGGTTTGGACGTATGTAAGCTATAAAGCTGATACTTGCTTTTTCTTCGCACTGCACTTGTGCATCGAGAATATGGCTCTCAACGGCAAATGAACCATCAGTTGTAATGCGATGCCCAATAAAAGAAACAGAGGGGTGGGCATGTTCTTCATCATCAATTTTTGTCACAGTTACATAGACACCCTCTTTAGGTGTTAAGAAACCTTTGGCTTCTATGTTTATGGTCGCTACAAGCTCTTTGGAACCAAGCCCCTGACCACTGACTCGCTTACCCTTTATGGTGTAGTTGTGTCCTAAAAAAGCATTGGCTCCTTTGATATCACCTATGGCAAGCTTCGCTCTTATCTTGTGCGAGTGTACCGAGTCTCCGTTGTAACACACCTCATCAACCACAATAACCTCACCATCAAAAAGTCGCTTCAGATCTTCATGAGAATATTTTCGGTTTTTCCCAAAATGAAAATCGTATCCGACAACGATCTTTTGAAGCTTATGAAACCTCTCTTTGAGAAGTTTGACAAACCCTCTGCCATCAAGATGGCGAATATCCTCAAGTTCAAAATAATGTATGGGGTATGTGGTGTAGTGCTCCCTTTCACAGCCCGGCGTAAGGTTTGCATATCCTGTCTCAATCACAACTATGCTCCCCTCACTTCCAAGTGCCTTAAAAAGGTGCTGGTGCCCTATGTGCATCCCATCAAACCCACCAATAGCTATAGCGGTAGTGTTTTTCAAGTTTTTTTCCTTTGTATTGTAAGAAGCTGTATTTTATTATAGTAAAATAGTTCCCTAACGTAAAGAGATTATCTGTGCATTCTCATATTTTTTGCACCTCTGCTTGGTCGTCTGCCTCTACCCTGCTTTGCGTTTTTCTGTCTGCCGTTTTGTATAGGTTCTGCTTCTATAAGCGGATCGACTCTAAAGCCAGGAACTTTAACATTTGTGATCTTGCGACCGATCAGTTTTTCAATATTTGCCAAGAGTTCGAGCTCATCTACACACACCAGAGACATCGCCTCACCTTCATTGCCGGCACGACCGGTTCTGCCTATACGATGCACATAATCTTCTGAAACATTTGGAAGTTCAAAGTTTACAACATGTGGAAGTTGGTCGATATCAATACCACGAGCGGCAATATCGGTAGCGACCAAAACCCTGATAGCACCGGCTTTAAAATCAGCGAGCGCTTTTGTTCTGGCGTTTTGACTTTTGTTTCCATGTATGGCAGCCGCTGCGATACCATCTTTTTCAAGCTGTCCGCTTAGGCGGTTTGCCCCATGTTTTGTACGGGTAAACACAAGAACCTGTTTCCATTTTCCCTCTTGTATGAGGTGGGTAAGCAGTTCACGCTTGCGTGCTTTATCAACGGGGTGAATCACCTGCTGCACACTCTGTGCAGATGCGTTGGACTTAGCCACTTCTATAAGTACAGGATCATTCAGTAATTTGTTTGAGAGTTTTTTAATATCTTCAGAATATGTAGCAGAAAAGAGTAAGTTTTGACGTTTTTTAGGCAAAAGAGCAAGTATCTTTTTGATGTCATGTATGAAACCCATATCAAGCATTCTGTCGGCTTCATCTAAAATGAGGTACTCAACTTTTGAAAGATCTATCGTTTTTTGACTGACATGATCGAGTAAACGACCCGGCGTTGCTATGAGGATATCTACACCTTTTCTAAGGGTACTTATTTGGGGGTTTATCTTCACACCGCCAAAAATAACAGCTGATTTAAACGGTAAATGTTTGCCGTATATGGCAACATTCTCCCCAACCTGAGCTGCAAGCTCACGGGTAGGCGTTACAATAAGCGCACGTATAGGGGATTTTGAATGAGCTCTTGTATCTTCACTCAGAAGCTGTAAAAGCGGCAATGTAAACCCTGCTGTTTTTCCGGTACCTGTTTGTGCACCTGCTAAAACATCTTTTTTATTTAAGATCGTAGGGATAGCCTGCTTCTGAATGGGAGTCGGTTCTGTGTAACCTTGTTCTGCTATAGCTTGGAGTATAGGTTTACACAGACCTAAGTTGTTAAATGACATATATGGAGCCTTGTTATGAAAGTTAAAGATGGTACTTCTAAAAATGAGCACATCTGAAGTTTTAAGTGTGCAATCATAGCATATAAAAAAATGAAGCTCCTATGTAAAAAAAACTAGCCACTCATACCTACTTCTCAAAGTAGTAACAATACTCAAGGTTGCCCTCTTTTCCCGTGAGCTTTGAGGGTGATTTTACAATTAGCTTCCACCCTTTGAGTTTGCAGGCATCTTCAAACGTGAGCATCGCTTTGAGTATAGCTTTTTTATCAAGAACAACACCGTTTTTGTCACGTTTTGCTTCACGACCCACTTCAAACTGCGGCTTAAAGAGTAGTATGATCTTTTGATCTGCCAGACGATCTACATCATCCAAAATATACAAAAGTGAGATGAAAGAGACATCACTTACCACAAGGTCAAACTTTGTCTCACTCTCAAACTTTCTAATGTCACAACTTTCATACGAGAGTACACGCTTATCACTTTGTAAGCTCTTGTGAAGCTGCCCTCTTCCCACATCCACCGCACTCACCCCAGAAACACCCGCTTCTAAAAGTACCTGCGTAAAGCCCCCTGTTGAGGCACCTATGTCCAGAGCCGTTTTAGAAGTTAGATCGAGGTTAAGCTCTGCTAAAAAAGCACTCAGTTTATAAGCGGCTCGCGAAACATAGTTTTCATGTTCTTGCACTGAGACCTCATCGCTTTTATCGAGTTTATATGCACTTTTGAGCACAACTTTTGAGTTGACACTCACATACCCTTTTTTTATCAGCGTTTGCGCTTTTGTTCTGCTTTGCGCCATATTGTTTTCAAGCAGGTAGTTATCCAGTCGCATCAGAACTGTATCTCCAAAGTAGTGTACACATAGTGTATCTTCATATCATACGTATCTATAGCGGTCTCAGTAGAGTTGTCATAGGTAAAGTCATACATATCATATGCAAGTTTGATACTGTAGCGTTCATCAAGCCTGAAACTTCCACCCACTCCATATACAAAAGTAAAACCGCTACCTCCAATGCCACTTCGACTCATCTCACCTACACCAAATTTTGCATAAAAATCCAAAACATCATCAAAAAAGGCATAGTGTGCCAAAGTACTCACGCTGATAGCACTAAAACCAAGACTTGTGTTCTCATCTATCTTATAGCCATCACTTGAGTGCCATGCATCAAAACTCACATAAGCTAGCTCCACAGAGAGGTGTTTGTTGATATATGCTCCACCGTAAAAAGTGGCAGACTTTGTTCTGTCATCTTTAAGTGCAGCGTAAAATCCATCATCGTTATACTTTGATACACCATAACCCAGACCTATGTAAGGACCCCCGTCTCTATCTGCTGCAGCAAAAGAGAAAAGCAGTGCCATTACTGTTAACAACTTAAACATTATGAACCTTCCCTTAGAAGTTGTCTCATCTCATCTTCACTGAGTGTTTTGACGCCAAGACTCTCTGCCTTGTCATACTTGCTTCCGGCATCTTCCCCGTAAATGAGAAAGTCGGTTTTTTTACTCACACTTGAGCTTACCTTTGCACCCAAAGACTCCAGCATCTCTTTGATAGCAGCGCGAGATTCACTCATCGTTCCCGTCAGTACCACAGTTGTACCTTTCAAGGGATTTTCTTTAGCTTCAGCCTTTTGCTCAGGCTCTTTTGGTTGCAGTATCTCTTGAAGTTGTATGATACTCTCGCGATTGACTCTGATAAACTCCAAAAGAGACTCAGCCATCTCTTCACCTATACCCTCACAGGCGATGATCTCCTCTTTGGAAGCTTCTAAAAATCTCTCTCCAAAAGCTTCACTCAAGGTTTTGGAAGCTACCTCGCCAATATGCTCGATCCCAAGCGCATTGATAAAACGCCAGTACTCGCACCCTTTGGCATTTTCTATTGCTCTAAGAAGATTGTGTGCTTTTTTCTCTTTAAAACCTTCAAGTCTCAGAAGTTTCTCTAAGCTCAGATCAAAAAGATCCAAAACACTTTTTACAAGATCTGCATTGTAGAGCTGTTCCACTATTTTCTCACCAAGCCCATCTATGTTCAAGCAGGGTTTGGAGGCAAAATAGATAATAGAGTTCACCACCCGCGCTTCACACTTAAGATTTTGACATTTGAGAAGTACACCCTCATCCAAGAGTTCACTGCCACATACAGGGCATACACTCGGGCGCGAAAGCTTTTTCTCCTTGCCAGTGCGCTCATGTGTTAGCACCTTGATGATCTTTGGTATAACATCACCGCTTCTTAAAATGATCACCTTGTCACCGATACGGATATCTTTTCGCTCAATCTCATCAAAGTTATGTAGCGTAGCTCTCTCTACAACCACACCCTCTATATCTGTCGGCTCCACTATCGCTACGGGTGTCACTGCCCCTGTTCTTCCAACTTGAAGTACAATATCTTTGAGCGTGGTTATCTTCTCAACTGCCGGAAATTTATAGGCTACACTAAAGCGAGGGTTTTTAACGGTATAGCCCATATCTATCTGAGCAGCTATCTCATTGACCTTGACCACCATCCCATCGAGCATCATCGGATAGCTCTCTCTCTCACTTTTCATAACTTCATAGATATCCTGGATCTCTTTGTAATCTTTACAGCATGCTCTTTGTGGCGGTTTTTTAAAGCCAAGAGAGTAGATATACTCCATCTTCTCACTCAGAAGTTTATGCTCAAGCTCATTCACCCCGACACCATAAGGTAAAAACACCAGATTTCTAGAAGCCGTTATGCTAGAGTCAAGCTGTCTGAGACTTCCCGCTGCTGCATTTCTCGGGTTTGCAAAAACCGCTTCACCCTGCTTTATACGCTCTTGGTTGATCTTGTCAAACTCATCTTTAAATATCACCACTTCACCGCGAATCTCTATGGTTTTTTTATGCTCTATACTCAAAGGGATGGAACGGATAGTTTTAACATTTTGTGTGATATCCTCACCCACGACACCATCACCCCGTGTTATCCCTTGGAAGAGTTCCCCGTTTTTGTAGATAAGGTTCAAACTGGCACCGTCAAATTTTGGTTCACAGTAAAAGCTTATGTTGCTGTCGAGTTTATATGTTTTTGTAAGCCACTTCTGTAATCCATCGGCATCAAAAACATCCTCAAGCGACCACATACGAGAGAGATGTTTCGCTTTAGTAAACCCTGATGAGATCACATCCCCCACCCTTTGTGTCGGTGAATCTTTGCGTATCTTCTCTTTGTTGTTGTGCTCAAATCTCACCACTTCATGATAGAGCTTGTCATACACCTCATCTGTAGTCAGAGGGTCATCAAGCACATAATAATGGTAGGCATAAAGGTT
>JALWLL010000023.1 GCA_026996295.1 Sulfurimonas sp. | reverse complement strand
AAAATGTTACTTGGTGGAGCTGTGGAGAATCGAACTCCAGTCCGAAACCAAGCTACTTCCAACGTCTACATGCTTAGAGAAGTTGTTTAATCTCATCTTGCTTCACACAACTTGCAAAGCTACACAAGACCAGCCTCTAAAGTTCTTCTTGAATGGAGACACATCCAAGATATATCTAAATGAAGGGTTATACTTCGAATCCTGCTTATTTAGAATCCACAGGTGAAGCAGCCCACCGACTTAGTCGGGGTTAAAACTTAAGCTACTGCTAAAGCTGGGCGATAATTTGTATTGTTTGCGTTTATTCGCATATGAGCCGCGTAACGGAATTGCTCAGTCCGACATGCAGTTGGAAGCTACTTGATCCCGTCGAAACCAGGTCAGCCCCAAAAATGCTTTGAAAAAGCGTATGTATAATTATATCAAATTTTATGTTTTTGTTTTGTTAATAATTGAAAGAGTTTGATATAAAAGGTGGTGGCCTGTCTCGGAATCGAACCAAGGACACAGTGATTTTCAGTCACTTGCTCTACCGACTGAGCTAACAGGCCGTGATAATAAAAAGTTCTTTAAGTGGTGGCCTGTCTCGGAATCGAACCAAGGACACAGTGATTTTCAGTCACTTGCTCTACCGACTGAGCTAACAGGCCATCTTTTAAAGAGCGACATTGTAGCTATTATGCGCTGAAATTTAGCTTATGTTCTGTACGGCTTCTTTAAATTGCTCACCGCGTTGCGCATAAGAGCTAAATTCATCTAAACTTGCAGCAGCAGGGGAGAGCAGAGCAACTTCATCTTTAAGCAAATTCGCATCAATATGTGCGATGGCATCGCTCAAGTTCTTACACTCGCTAAAGACAACCCCATAAGAGTTTGCCAAAGAGGAGAGTTTGTGTTTGTTGGAACCGATATGGTACGTGTGAATGTGTAGATCTTTCATAAATTCAAAAAGCGTATGGAGCTTGACACCTTTGTCATCACCACCGAGAATGAGGTGGATTTTACTCTCTTTGTATCGCTTGAGTGCGACCATGGTAGCATCGAGGTTGGTCGCTTTGGTGTCGTTGACCCACAAGCGACCTTTTGCATCTTTGAGTTCTTCTTGTCTATGTGGCTCTAGCGTAAAAGTATTGATTTTTTCATAGTTTACTCTGTCAAAGAGTATTTTATCAACGCACATTGCCAAAAGTGCATCGAGTAAAAACGCACCCTGAAAGTTTACTTTTGTAGCTTCTATGCCGAAATATTCGGCAAGATCCTTTTCATCTTCATAGCAGATAAGATGCGCTTTGGTTGGAGTATGCTTGTAGGCTGAGGGAACTATCGCGACCTCGCCCTCTTTCATAGATTTGAGGGGCTTGAGCTTCGCATCTACGTACTTTTGCATATCGCCGTGCCAACTGAGGTGATCAGGACTCAGAGGAAGCAACACATAGATGTTTGGTTTGGCTTTGTTAGTATAGTGCATAGTAAACGAACTTGTCTCAAGTATCCACAAAGCGGCATCTGTGTCAAGCTCTGCCAGTGGTGTACCGATGTTTCCGCCGGCCAGAGAGCCTTTGTCCTGAAGAAGATGTTGCATCATTTGTGTTGTGGTTGTTTTGCCGTTAGTACCACTTATCCAGATGGTATGGGGCATGGTATCTGCAAAATAGTCATACTCGCTGATGAGATTTTGTGCTTGTTGTACAAGTGGGTGTGAAGGGGGTATTCCCGGTGAGGAGATCTCAAGTGTTGAGTAGCTTGGCTCAAACTCACTTGAAGGTCTGAGCATAAAGCCCTCATCATCTTTAAAGGGTTTTGAGACCTTATCATCATAGAAGGTGACTTCTAAAGTGTTGTTGTTTTGTTGTTTATGCTTAAGGGCAATTGCTCTTGTTGTTTTGCCATAACCAAAAAGAGATATTTTTTTCATTAGCGTATCTTTAGTGTCATAAGGGCTACAAGGTTAGAGAGGATAGCGATGATCCAGAACCTAACGATGATTTTGTTCTCTGCCCATTTTTTCATCTCAAAATGGTGATGTATGGGTGCCATAAGAAAAACCCTTTTGTTACGAAGCTTATAGCTTCCAACCTGAAGTATGACAGAGACGGTCTCTATAACAAAAATAGATCCTATTAAGATAAGAAGTATCTCACTTTTAGAGATGATGGCAAGATAGCCTAAAAATGCACCGATAGTTAAAGAACCACTGTCTCCCATAAACACTTCTGCAGGGTGGCAGTTGTGCCATAAAAAGCCTGTGAGTGCTCCCATAAGGGCACTTGAGACGATAGCAACCTCTCCCACATCAAAGTTTGGCATAAGCAAGTAAGCACTGATTTTTGCATGACCGGTAATATAGATGATGATACTAAAAGAGGCGAGTGCGGCAAGAGATGGCACTGTTGCCAAACCATCAAGCCCGTCAGTGAGGTTGACCGCGTTGGACGTAGAGACGATCACCAAACACCAAAGTGCAACGGCAAAAACACCCATATCAAAAAGGGGTGTTTTCAAAAAAGGGACGTAGAGCTCGGTGTTAAAATCGGCAAACAAACACAAATAGCACGAGATAGCAACGGCAGAAGCTATCTGTAAAAAAAGTTTTGTACGTGCTTTGAGTCCCGCAAGATTTGCATTTTTCTTGATCTTTGCAAAGTCATCCTGAAAGCCGATCAGCGAAAAAAGAACAAGTGTCAGAAGTGCCCCTATGGCATAAACATTTGAGAACTTTATAGTCAACAAAGAGGCGAGTATGGTAGCGCCGACAAAGACAATACCACCCATAGTAGGGGTACTTGCTTTTTCCTGATGTCGTTGGGGTGCCCACTCATTGATAGGTTGTACACTTGATGTTCTTTGTGCCCATCTGATAAACTTGGGCATAAGGTAGAGGGTGAAAAAAAGAGCGAGAAAAAAAGATACACCTGCTCTTATGGTGATGTATCCAAGTATGTTGATGTTTAGTATTTCATGGAGCCAGTATAGCAAAGTTTATAATCCTCAAATATTTTAAAAGCGACATTATAGTATAATGCCGCTTAATTTGAGACGTTTGCACTAAAGGAACACAATTGGCACAAAAAACTATTTTAGTTATTACCGATGGTATAGGTTATAGCGCTAAAACACAATACAATGCATTTTACAATGCTGAAAAACCGACATATGACAAACTTTTTAAAGAAACTCCCCATTCTCTTATCAATACTTTTGGTTTGAGCGTAGGACTTCCAGAGGGGCAGATGGGTAACTCGGAAGTGGGTCATATGACGATTGGAAGCGGCAGGATTTTGTATCAGGATTTGGTAAAAATATCTTTAGCACTTTCTGAACATACGCTTGAGTCCAATGAAGTTTTACAAGAACTGTTTAAAAAATCAGACAGGCTTCACCTCATAGGTCTTATGAGTGATGGTGGTGTACACTCCCACATAGATCATTTTATGGGTATAGCCGATATTGCGGCAAAAAACGGCAAAAAAGTTTTTTTACATCTTATCACTGACGGTCGCGATGTTTCACCAACATCTGCACAAAAGTATATTGAGCAGGTGAAAGAGCATCTAAATGACAATGTACGTATCGCCACCATAGGTGGACGTTTTTATACTATGGACAGAGATAACCGCTGGGACAGAGTGCAAAAAGGTTACGATGCTATCGTTAACGCCATGCCAAAAAGTGAGCTAAGTGTGCAAGAGTATGTTCAAGCTTCTTATCAAAAAGATGAAACAGATGAGTTTATAGTCCCTACTGCATTTGGCGATTATGAAGGTGTTTTGGAAAATGACAGCGTGTTGACAATCAACTTCAGAAGTGACAGAATGAGAGAGATTGTCACCGCTATCGGCGATGAAAATTTTGATGGTTTTGAAAAAAAGAATGTGAAAGTAAATCTTGCGACTATGACAGAGTATGATAAAAGTTTTACCTATCCTGTACTATTTAAAAAGGAAGCACCGAAGAACACTTTGGCAGAGGTTATCTCAGATGCCGGTCTGCGTCAACTCCATACGGCTGAAACAGAGAAGTATGCTCATGTTACTTTCTTTTTAAATGGTGGTATAGATGAGCCCTTTAAAAATGAAACACGGGTTTTGATACCTTCACCAAAAGTAAGAACATATGATGAAAAGCCTGAGATGAGTGCTCCAGAAGTTGGCGGGGCTGTTCGCAAGGCGATGGATGAAGAGTATGATTTTGTCGTGGTAAATTTTGCCAATGGCGATATGGTAGGGCACACCGGTAACTTTGAAGCTGCAAAAAAAGCGGTCACCACAGTCGATGCTGAGCTTGGTAAAATTTTAGCCAAAGCCAAAGAGAAAGATTATGCCGTTGTACTTACATCTGATCATGGTAACTGTGAAGAGATGCGTGATGATGAGGGGCATACTCTTACAAACCATACTGTAGGGAAGGTGTGGTGTTTTGTCGTGGCTGATGGTGTCTCAAAAGTAGAAGCGGGCGGTTTGAACAACATTGCACCGACTGTTTTGAAACTGATGGGTTTAGAGATCCCAAAAGAGATGGATCATAGTTTAATTTAATACAAGGAAAATATAAAGATGAAATTTAGCGGTAATAATGTTTTAGTAACAGGTTCTAGTCGTGGTATAGGTGCAGAGATTGCAAAAACTTTGGCAGGTTTTGGTTTAAAAGTTTGGATCAACTACAGAAGCGGAGCGGCAGAAGCAGATGCAGTAAAAGAGGTCATAGAAGCAGCAGGTGGTCGCGCAGCCGTGATCGGTTTTGATGTCAGTGATGAGGCAGCATTTGTTGATGCTGTAAAAACCATTATAGACAGTGATGGGGAACTTTCTTATCTTGTAAACAATGCGGGTATCACAAACGATAAACTTGCGCTTCGTATGAAAACCGAAGATTTTATGAGTGTTATCAATGCAAACCTTACATCATGTTTTATAGGATGTCGCGAATTTTTTAAAGGAGCAAGAAAGAAAAAGTTTGGTTCTGTTGTGAACATCGCTTCCATCGTCGGTGAAACAGGAAATGCCGGTCAAACAAACTACTCGGCAAGTAAGGGTGGTGTGATAGCGATGACAAAAAGTTTCGCCCAAGAAGCTGCAACAAGCGGTATCCGTTATAACACGGTAACTCCCGGCTTTATCGCAACCGAAATGACAGATGCTTTGAGCGATGATGTCAAAGCATCTTTTACAACAAAAATACCGATGAAGCGTTTTGGAAATGCTAGTGAGGTTGCACAGGCAACAGCATTTTTACTCTCAGATCATGCAAGTTATATCACCGGTGAGACCCTCAAGGTAAATGGCGGCATGAATATGGCGTAAAGGGTGCTCCCTGACGTCGTTTGCGCCAACAAGCTGCAAAAAATATACACTTTCTTTTTTTATCACTCATATCACTGAGTTTCTTTAAGCTAAATATGCTACAATTACGGGATTTTATACTTAAAGATAGGAGCTATAATGGCACTTTTAGACGATATTAAAGAAGTAGTAGTTGAGCAGTTAAGCGTTAACCCGGATGAAGTAAAAGAAGATGCGAAATTCGTTGAAGATTTAGGTGCAGATAGCCTTGACGTTGTTGAATTAGTAATGGCTCTTGAAGAAAAATTTGATATTGAAATCCCTGATGATGAAGCAGAGAAAATTCAAACTGTTAAAGATGTTGTTGCTTATATAGAAAGCAAATAATAACTTTTAATTCTACTGAGAGAATCTCTCAGTAGCAGAGTGTTTTTAATAGTTAACATTTTTGTTAGTTTTTAAAAGTATTTTATATTTTATGGAGAATATTAAATGAGAAGAGTAGTAGTCACTGGTTTAGGCATGATTAATGCAGTTGGAAATGATAAAGAGAGCTCTTTTAAGGCTATTTGTGACGGTGTATGCGGAATAGACACGATCACTCTTTTCGATCCAAGTAACTACAGTGTTAAGATTGCCGGTGAAGTAAAAGAGTTTGATCCTACTACTGTTATGGAACCAAAAGAGGTAAAAAAAGCAGACAGATTTATCCACCTTGGATTGAAAGCTGCTCAAGAAGCTATGGCTGATGCAGCATTTGGTGATGATATTGATATGACCCGTTTTGGCGTTAGTGCAGGTTCTGGGATCGGTGGACTTCCATCAATCGAGAAAAATTCTATCATCCTTGAAAACAGAGGACCACGCAGAATATCTCCATTTTTTATACCGGGAGCACTTGTCAATATGCTTGGTGGATTTGTTTCTATCGAACATGGAACACAAGGTCCTAACCTTTC
>JALWLL010000022.1 GCA_026996295.1 Sulfurimonas sp. | reverse complement strand
AACTCACCGGTTATGGTCTTAATTCAGGAGGTGCCCATGAAATAGGTGTTCTTCAATGTTTTGATATTTTAGAGCTTATGGGAAAAGAGACTCCCAAATCAAGCGTTTTGGGAATAGTTCCAAAAATCATTGATGTAGAGATAGGTCTGAGTGATGTAATGGTTGAAAAATTTGAAATTTATATAAAAACCCTGCTTGAAATTTTAGAAAAAGAGGGAGTAACTGCAAGCAAAAATTCCTCTAATACTACTCTATTTAGCATTATAAAAGGATTTAAAAATCCTAGTGGAACCATTAAAAATATGTGTCAATCGGGTAAAATAATAAATACCTATGAAAAGACACATAAAGATAAAAGTTGATGCAGAACAATTTGTTCAAGATACCACAGTTGATAAAGGAATTGGCAGTGCTGACACAGTTTATTTTACAGGCTCAACACCACCGACACTACTTAAAATTACTTTGTAAATATATTCATACTTTTTAAGTTTTTCAGCATATCCCCATCTTTGTCATAGTCTTTTTGATATTGACCAAGATGAAGTGTACTTATAACAGGTTTACCTATTATTATACGTCCCTCTTTTCCTTGATGATCGGTAGTTTTTATCCCCCATACGTTTTGAAAGACCACAGGCTCATTATCGTAAGTACCTATATATAAGGCTATATGCCCTTGTTTATATAAAAATGTTTCAAAGGGGATAGCTTCAGACTCAATCAGTCTTACTTTGCCGTCATCACTGTACGATTCAAGTTGCACAACCTTGCCTACTTTGCTTTGAACGAAAGAATTTCTTGGAAGCCATACACCAAAAGGGGCAAAAAGATCACGAAGAGTTGAGGAGCAATCTCTTTGTTCATATATGCCTCCCCAACCATATTTGGACTTTGCAACTTCAGCAAAAATCATCTCAAAGTTTGTTTTATTAAAATCAAGATAACCTTTGTGTGCGATATTTTTAGATATTTTTGTTTTTAAAAAAAGTGGCTGCATATGTTTGTAGTTAGAGACTGTTAAAACTATGTATGAATAAGGGTCTTCTTCAATAAGTGCGAACATCATCCCTATTTTTGATTTGTACAAAAAATCACCATCAAGAGAATAAAGAGGCACCCCCTCTTTAATGATAAAAACCTGTTGAGCTTTTTTCCACTTATCTGTATATTCATCATCTAAAAAAACAATCTCATCTGATTGTAACCAACCTGAAGTAAAACTGGAAAAAATATATACCCATTCTTTGTCTTCTGAGAAATGAGATACAAAAACAGGTTTATTTGCCTCTAGCGAACTGTTTTGTAAATAATCAAACGGAAAACCCTCTCCTGCTTGAGTAGGATCTTTAAAGAGTGGTTGTATAGTAGGAAAAGATCGTATATTTGCATGTTTTATGGTTAATGCTTTTTTATTGAGTGTCAAGTAAGCGCCAAAATTTGCATTTTTATGCATTTTACTAAAGAACTCTTCTGTATATGGTTGTAGATTTTCTCCATAACTCTCCCCTGCTTTATAGAGATAAAACGGCCATTTTATAGAGTTAAGGGCATCTTTTGGTCTTTCATAGTTCCACACGCTAAAGTAGGCATCTTCAAAACCTTTTTGAAGCTCGCTTAGGTCTGCTTTTGGAAAAAATGAAGCCGTAAAATAACTTATATCCTGAGGTATATTTACAAGATCATAGATAAATGATCCCTGTATATTTTTAGATACGTTGCTCTCCTGTTGCATATTTTCAAGCGGCTTAACATCTTTAGATGCACACCCAGCTATAAACAAAGATACTATAACTACATACAAATACCTCATAAAAGTCCTTTTTAATCTACATTACCAAATCTACTGACTACTCTCCCTATCACTTCTATCTGATTGGGATCAAGAGTTTGTGTTGAGTAGACTTTGTTGTCGGATATTATATCAACTTTTCCATCGATTCTCTTTTGGACTCTCTTAATAAACAAACCGGCTTCTGTTCTTATGGTAAAAATACCACCTCTTTGAAGATCTGTCTTTGCTCTATTTATAAAAACTATGTCATTATAAGAAAAAGTCGGCTCCATAGAATCACCCGATACATTAATGGCTTCTATATTTTTAAGCTCTCTTTCTCCACCAAGCATAGGAACAAACTCTTCCGGGATCTCCAACTCTTCTACAACTTCACACTCATTTTCACTGCCACCACCCGCACTTGCATTGATATCGCTAAAATATTTTACCATATAGTATTTATTTGTAGCTTCAACCAAGCTCTCGGGTGATTGTCCATAGAGTATCCAGTTTATAGAGATAGACCTTGAAGCACAAAAATCCAAAAGTTCACCAAAGGGAATCTTGTTTCTTTTTTTCATAGTAGCAAAATTCATCTGAGAAATACCAAGAATCTCTGCTACATCTTTATCAAAGATCTTCTTAGAGTTAAATTCGGAAGAGACTATACTTTTGATCTCTTCTACTATTTCTGAAAAACTATTCATGACATCTTCTCCTTTTTTTAGGCTATTATATTCAATATTTGCAATTTAGTCAAAATTTTAATGACAATTTGTCATATTTTTTAAATATAATTTGAAAATGTGTAAAATATTGTAAATTATTCAAAGGATTTACAATGGCACAAATAGTTAAAAATGCAGAAACTTTATTTGAAAGATTTGAAAATACTTTAGAGAACTGGGCAAAAAAAGTTTTTTAAGACTTATCTTCTTTTGAGTGTTTCTCTTTTTTTTCCCGGTGTTTTTTATGCTTTTCTTCTCTTTGAGCAGATTTCGTTTTATGGTAGCCACCAAAAACAAAGATCATAAAGAGTATAAACAGTATGATCATGATAGCGTCAACAATAGGGTTCATATTTTTCCTTACTTCTTAAAAGATAGATAGTTTTGTCTGATGGCATCATAAAGAACGATGCCGGTACTTATTGCCAGATTCAAGCTTCTACCATCTTTTGTCATGGGGATGGTGATGTTTTGAGCTTTGTACTTCTCAAGTATATCCTCAGGGATTCCCGCTGTTTCACTTCCAAAAAATATAAAATCGCCCTCTTGAAAAGGAGCCTCAAAATAGGGCTTTTGTGTTTTTGTCGTTGCAAAGTAAGCATTTGTAGAGATATCATTTTTTTCAAAAAACTGATCTAAACTTTCCCATACATGCAGATCAAGCTTATTCCAGTAATCAAGACCGGCACGACGCACTGCTTTTTCATCTATATCAAATCCGATAGGTTTTATAAGATGCAAAGAGGCTCCTGCATTGACACACAGTCTTCCGATAGCACCCGTATTATTTGGAATTTGAGGATGTACTAAAACCAGATTAAACACAATAACTCCAACACACTAAAAGATCACTGTTTTGTTTGCATAAACAAAAATTCTATCTTCAAGTGCCAGTTTTAACGCACGCGAAAGCACCACTTTTTCAACATCACGACCTGAGCGTTGCATATCTCTCCAACCATAAGCATGATCGACATGGATCACCTCTTGAGCGATGATCGGTCCCTCATCAAGATTGTTATTTACAAAGTGTGCCGTAGCACCAATGATCTTTACACCTCTGTCATACGCTTGTTTATAAGGATTTGCTCCTATAAAAGCAGGTAAAAAAGAGTGGTGGATATTAATAATTTTGTCTTCATAGGTCTCAACAAAACGTGGTGTGAGGATTCGCATATATTTTGCTAGCACTATATAATCAACATTTTCATAACTGTTAATACACTCTATGATCTTACTTTCATGCTCTGAACGATGAAGCCCTTCATGTGAGATACTAACATAAGGGATATCGAATTTACCTACCAAAGACTCAAGATCATTATAGTTTGAGATGACGGCTAAAATATTGGCTTCAAGTTCACCTGCCTCATGACGGATCAAAATATCTCCAAGAGCGTGCATCTCTTTGGTAGCCATTATGATGATGTTTTTCTTTTTTGGCTCAATAACCCTTACAGAAGCACTCTTTGGCAAAAGCTCTTGCAAAAAGCCACTGAGCTTAAGGGCATCTATATCACCATCGACAACACTTCTCATAAAAAACTTATTATTCTCTTTGTCAACAAATTCACTATTGGAAAGAATATTCATATCATGCTCATAAAAAACACTCGATACTTTATGCACAAGGCCTTTCTCATCGTTTGCATCTATCAAAACTCTGTATTGGCTCACTTCTTATTCCCTTTCTCTAGGTTTTCTAATCTTGTATCGATTGTTGCTAAAACATACTCAAGAAAATTCAATGTCAAATCAACTTTAGCTTCTATATTTGCGTTATTTGGTGCTTGAAAGCCTTCAAAAAGGACAAGCAATCTTTCCCGCATGGAGTTTAAAAACATCAGTTCATTTTCAGGGTTCGTGGAGTTTACGTTCTCTGTAGGCTCTTTCGCTTCACTAGCTGACTCAGTAAGTTCCGGAGTATTTGTAATCGTTTCTTTTACCTCAAAGCCTGAAACATTATTTGACGGTGCTTCTTCCATCTCTGCTAAAGTTGAGAGTATTACATCTTTTAGTTCCATGATTTTAGTAGCCACCTTTCAAATTCGTTAAACTCCACATCTGTATCCATTTTAATAAAAAACTCTTTCATTTGGGCATTTGCATTGAGAAACTTTTTTCTCATACCTGAGAGTCTTCGTATGGCGATCTTTGCTTCGCTGTTTGAGGGATCTTTTTTTAAGATCTCTTTATAAATATCCAAAGCCTCCTCTTTGAGACCCTGCAGTTCATAAATATTTGCTAATGTTAGTGTTTGCATTTCGCTGCATAGTTTGCGATAATAGAACCTATTTCGCTTGTTGAGCATACTTCTTTAGCATCATACTGAGCAAGATCTTTTGTTCTATAACCCTCACTCAGTGCTCTTTTGATAGCTCTGTCTATTTTGCTTGCAGCTTCCTCTTCATGAAGTGCATATTTAAGCATCATAGAAGCTGAAGCGATCGTAGCGATAGGATTTGCTATACCCTGTCCTGCAATATCAGGTGCCGAACCGTGAATAGGCTCATAAACACCTATTTTATCACCAACAGAAGCAGATGGTAAAAGACCTATAGAGCCACAAAGCATAGAAGCTTCATCACTTAAAATATCTCCAAAGATATTTCCCGTCAACATAACATCGAACTGTTTTGGATTAAGCACAAGTTGCATTGCGGCATTGTCAACATACATATGTGTTAATTCTACATCCGGATATTGGGCCGATACTTCCGTAACAACATCTCTCCACAGTTGAGAAACATCCAAAACATTTGCTTTGTCGATGGAGCAAACTTTTTTATCTCTTTTCTGAGCTATTTTAAATGCCTGGTGTGCAATACGTTGTATCTCTGATCTTGTATAGACCATAGTATTCCAACCTTTGTTTTCATCACGCCCTTTAGGCTCACCAAAGTAAATTCCGCCTATAAGCTCACGAACCACCATGATATCAACATTTTTAATGATCTCAGGCTTCAAAGATGAAGCATTGACAAGTTCATCATACACAACAGCGGGACGCAGGTTAGCATAAACACCAAGCTCTTTACGAAATCTTAAAAGTCCGCTTTCAGGACGCTTTTCACGTGGAAGGCTATCCCATTTTTCACCACCGATAGCTCCAAAAAGCACGGCATCACTGTTAAGTGAGGTTGTGATAGTCTCTTGAGGAAGGGGATCGCCTGTAATATCGTAAGCACATCCACCCATCAACACCTCTTCATAAGCAAAATCGAAATCACAACAAGAAGCAACCGCATCTAAAACCTTCACAGCTTCATCGATGATCTCAGGTCCAATTCCATCACCTTTGATAAGTGCAATTTTATATTTTTTCATTTAATCTCCTCACGTTCTAAATTATTTACTTTTCATTTCGTTTTGCGCAAAATTCATCAATCCGCCGGCATCTATAAGCTCTTGCATAAATGCAGGGATCGGAGTAAATTCATATGTTTTGTTTGTAGTTTTGTTTGTAATGGTTCCTGCATTCATATCTATACTTATTTCATCATTTTCATTGATCTCAGAGCTCTCAGGGAGTTCAAATATCGGAAGTCCCATGTTAAATGCGTTACGATAAAAAATTCTTGCAAATGTCGGTGCGATTACAGCTGCAACACCGGCAGCTTTGAGTGCTATCGGTGCATGTTCACGAGAACTTCCGCAACCAAAATTTTCACCGGCGACGATAACATCACCCTTGTTCATCTTATGTACAAATTCTGGATCAGCATCTTCCATAACATGTTTAGCAAGTTCTTCCGGAACTGATGTATTTAAATATCGTGCAGCTATGATCAAGTCTGTATCGATATCTTTTCCAAATGTCCAAACTTTTCCGTCAATATTTGCTTTAGTGCTCATATAAGTATCCTAATGTTTATCTAAATTATTTTGCGATTATATCGAAAATGAGATTTTATTTTTATAAAAAAGATTGATTAGAGGGGGTGAATATTGTAAAATACAGCTTCATATGATTTAGTATCAAGCTGTATTTAGGTGCTTACTATCTTTTCAAGTTATTCGTTGTTTGCAGCATTTCATCACTGGTAGTGATCACTTTTGAGTTAGAATCATAAGCTCTTTGAGCGGTGATTAGGTCTGTCAGCTCAACAACAAGCTCAACATTACTAAGTTCTACAAAACCCTGTCTGAGTGTGCCAAGTCCATCAAGCCCCGGTGTTCCATCTACCGGTTGTCCCGAACTGTCTGTTTCTATATAAAGGTTGTCTCCCATGGAGTGAAGCCCTGCCGGGTTGATAAAGTTGGTTAAATTGAGCTGACCAACCTGAGTTGCTTGCACCTGCCCCGGCTGCACCACTGTTACCGTGCCATCTGTACCAATACTTACATTGGTCGCATCAGGCGGAATAACAAGCTCTGGAACAAGCTTATAACCATCACTGTTTACCACAGTACCGTTACTGTCAATTTTAAATGCACCGTTTCTGGAGTAAACTTCTGTACCGTCTGGAAGTTCAAGCTTAAAAAACCCGCCACCCGTCACAGCCAGATCCAACTGATTGTCCGTTTGTTTTAAACTCCCCTCGGTAAAGATCTTGTTGATAGCAGTTGGACGGGAACCCAGACCCACTTCTATGCCGGTTGGACTTTTTGTAACATCACTTGTTGCAGTACCTGCATACTCCATAACATGGTACATCAAGTCGGCAAACTCTGCGCGCGATTTTTTAAAACCGATCGTGTTTACATTGGCAATATTATTTGAGGTTGTATCTATCTGTGTCTGCATACCCAACATCCCTGTTGAAGCAGTGTATAGTGATTGCATCATAATCTATCTTCTCCTGTTTTTAAGCTTTTTTAGCAAGTTTTTCTATCGCATCACGGTTCATGTCGTTCATCTGCGTGTCCATCGCTTTTTGATACATACCAACTAAACGGTTGGTCTCAATAAGCTGTGTCATCATACTTACGGCATTTACGTTACTCTTTTCCACAAAACCCTGAATCACTGCACCACTTTCTTGAACTACTTTAAACTCACTCCCATCAGCGTAAGCATACAGATTATCACCCTCTTTTTTCAAAAGTGCTGCATTATCGGGCTGAGCGATAAAAAGTTTTGAGTTCGCTGTTAGTTTTGAAGAGTTTGGCAGATTTGTATAAAGTTGGCCATTTTTATCTACTTCTATAACACTATCTTGCTCATTAATACTGATAGTATTTCCCGTTTGATAATAATCATCCGCCAAAACTTCATAACCCTGCTTTGTTATAAGCTTGCCCTCGTCACTGACACTAAAAGAACCATCCCTTGTAAGTCTCACACCTTGAGGAGTTTTCACAGCGAAAAACAAGCCCTCTTTTGAAAGAGCAAAATCCATATTGTTGCTGGTTTTTTGCATCGTTCCAAGGGAAAAGTCGGTATATGCATCTACAATTTGCGGTGCTCTTGTCATCGTTCTGTTAATAAACTCTGCACCCTCTTTTGTTTGGTTTTGGTTTGGAAGTTCGTCTCTGGCTTCCTTGTAGAGTCTCATAAAATCACCAACAATAAGGTTTTCTTCTTTAAAGCCTGCAGTATTAACGTTTGCGAGGTTGTTTGCTATGGTATCAAGTCTGTTAAACTGTGTCACCATCCCGGCTGCCGAACTGTAATAGCCTGTTTGCATAAAATCCCTTTATGTGCATTTTGTTAAAACTAAGAAGCAAAGAGTGTTCCAGTGTTTTAACTACAGTATTTGCGAGGTTATAAATAGTATTTCATTAAAAACACAACGAACTATATAATGTTTCTATTTATGTATAAACATAATTTTGTGAAAATTTTATCTTATGCTTTGAAGAGGTTTTTAAGAATATTTCGGTATAATCCATTTTTTAATAAAAATCTACAAATATAACACTATGGAGCATCCTGCAATATGACAGCAAAAGAACTCAACAAAGCCATAGAATCATTCTTCGCAGAGAACAAATCAAAAGATTGTTTGACTTACGAATCTCTTATAGAACTTTTTGAAAAACAACCCACTGCCGCTCAAGCAAAAAATATCTTTAAGCTTATTAAAAAACACAAAGTATGTATATATACAGCCTCTGAACATGCAAAAAGACTTAATGACAAAGAAGCAGAAGCAAGACGTGCCGCACAAAGAAAAATGCTTCAAAGTAACGAATCTGATAAATTTGACATACTTAAAGAACACGAACTTCTTGAATGGTCTCGCTCAGATTCCCCTGTGCGAATGTACCTGCGCGAAATGGGTCAAATTCCACTCTTGACAAAAGAGGAGGAGATAGAGATCTCTAAAAAAATAGAAGCGGGTGAAAGTATCATTATTGATGCAATCTGTTCTGTTCCTTATCTTATTGATTTTATTCTTGATTACAAAGAGCCTCTTATCAACCGTGAGAGACGTGTAAAAGAACTTTTCAAAAGTTTTGAAGATGAAAAAGATGATGCAGACGACGCTGATGGCGAAACTGAAGAAAAAACACTTACCGCAAAAGACAAAAGTAGAGTTGATAAGGTTACAACAAGCTTTAAAGCACTTGAAAAAGCAAAAAAAGAGTGGGTCAAACTTGCAGACAAAACTCCGGAAGGATTAGATGGTGAGCTTAACGAAGAGATCGTTCACTATTTCTTAAGTGTTACATTTAAAAAATCTGTTTTAAAAGAGAAGCTTTTAGATCTTGGTCCAACCTCTAAACTCATCAATGAACTTGTTCGCGCAATGGAAACAGCACTTAGAAGTGATGAAGGTTACGACAAAGAGCTTAAACGCCTTGAGTACAAACTTCCACTTTTCAATGCGACGCTTAGAGCAAATCATAAAGTTCTTGTTGAAAAGATTTGTGATTTGACAAAAGAAAATATTGCAAATATGGTTCCAGAAGCTACTATGGTATCGACCTATATGGAGATCAAAAAACTGGTTCAAACCAAAGAAGCCAGTAAAAACTCTTTTGATATGGAGCCGGAAAAACTTGCTGATATTTTGGAGCAGATCAAACGTGGTAAGAACATCAGCGAAATATCTAAAACAAAAATGGCGAAGTCAAATTTACGTCTTGTTGTATCGATTGCTAAACGCTATACCAACCGCGGATTACCTTTTCTTGATCTTATCCAAGAGGGAAATATAGGTCTTATGAAAGCTGTTGATAAATTTGAATATCAAAAAGGGTATAAGTTCTCTACCTATGCTACTTGGTGGATCCGTCAAGCGATCAGTCGTGCTATTGCTGATCAGGCAAGAACGATCCGTATCCCTATCCATATGATAGAGACGATCAACCGTATCAACAAAATTATGCGTAAACATCTTCAAGAGCATGGTAAAGAGCCAGATGTTGACACTATCGCAGAAGAGGTCGGACTCTCAGTTGAGAAAGTAAAAAATGTTATCAAGATCACGAAAGAGCCTATCTCCCTCGAAGCACCTATAGGGAATGAAGATGATGGTCGTTTCGGTGATTTTATTGAAGACAAGTCTTCCATATCACCTTCTGATGCCATACTCAAAGATGACCTTAGAGTTCAGATAGAGTCTGTTTTAGAGCAGCTCAACGAAAGAGAAAAAGCTGTTATAAAACTTCGTTTTGGAATTATGGATGATGAAAGTGATAGAACACTTGAAGAGATCGGTAAAGAGCTTAGTGTAACACGCGAGAGAGTTCGTCAGATCGAATCCAGTGCAATTAAAAAACTAAAACACCCTAAAGTTGGACGTAAACTTAAAAACTATATAGAGGAATAATGACTTTTGAACAACAGTGGTTGGAGTATGATTACAACCCATTCGTACTCTTTAACGCAAATGGAAAAATCATATCACTCAATGCTGAAGCACAGTTTTTACTGGGCTCTGCAACACCTCAAGAGATCTTTGAACTTGCAACAACATATGCCAGTATTACATTTGGCTTTAAAACCACTTTTTTAGACCTTGAATTTGGTCGCTATAAATTTTTTGGACTTACTGTCGGATATGAAAATGAAGATGAAATTGGTATAAAGTTTTATCAAACACCCTCATTTAAACTTAATCATCCAAAACCCGTTGGTCAACTAACCAATATCTATACACTTGTTGATCTTTGCATCTCATCAAACTCAATAGGTACAGACATCACCTTTAAAAAAGAGTTTGACCCAACTATACCCGATATTATCATTGATTCAAAAGAGTTTATAAAGATTTTCAACAAGATCTACTCTTGCTTTACAGAGAGTAATATTATATATACAAAACTTTTTTTCAGAGTTGGAGAACACATAAAATTTGAAAATAAAAAGTATAGTATCTTTTCTATTCAGGTAAGCGGAGAAAGGATTAACAAGCAAAAGGCCAATGAACTGGAAGCATCAGTTTCAGATAGTAATTTTTATGTTGACATACAACAGGAAATTACTATAAACATACCTATGATCACCTCTTAGGCGAACATATCTTTTCCACTTACAGAACCTACAATAATGCCTACAAGAAGTGATGGCAGATAAATAGCAATATTTAAAAGCTCATTATTATTTAAGGCGATAAAGCCTAAAACCAAAAACAGATACGGAACAAGTCTAAAGGGAGAAAAACTCCCCTTTGCACCATGTTTCATATTTTTAAGACTCAGCGTCTTGATCTTTTTCTTTTCCTCTTTCACAATGGCTTTAAGGTCAAGTTCTTCAACTGATGCTTCGTTGAGAGGTGTGTCATCATATAACTCATGGGGATCTTCTATGGTATCAAGCAGATCTCTTTTGCCATCATCAGTTACATCTTCATTGTGAAGTTTTTTATGCACCATTTTCCTATAAGTGTACATAGAGCCGAGTATAATAAAAAAACTGCTCAAAAATGCAATCTCTACATTTATAAAAAACTCAAATGAGATAAAGTATGTTGCAAAGATCAGTAGCTGCACTACTATAAAGAGCTTAATATTTCGCAGCACTATAATCCTCATCATCGTCATCGTCATCAAGTTTTTTCTTTATAGCATAACGAGGTTGCTTGGAAAGCTCTTCAAACTCTTTATATTGTTTAGAATAAGCTTTATAGATATTAAGTATCGCAGCAGCTACCCCAATGAAAACACCGATCCAAAATGTCCATGTCTCACCACTCCAACGTTTGAGAAGCCACCCAATTCCAACACCCATAAGAACAGCCACAACCATCGATATCCCTAAGGACAAATGGTCTGCTGCTTCGATAATGGGCTTAATTCTCGGTTTTTTTTCCTCTTGGTTTTCTTCTTTGTCAGCCATTTGTAATTGCTTTAAAAACTTTTGCACTTGCTTTGATGGTCTCTTCTATCATCTCATCTGTTACGGCTGTTGAGATAAATCCCGTCTCATAAAGCGAACAGGCGAAGTAAAAGCCTTCTTCAAGCATAGCAGCATGAAATTTGGCAAACAATTCCGCATCAGAGTGTGTTGCATCTTCAAAGTTTTTAACCGGTTTGTCATTAAAGAAGAAGCCAAACATAGAACCACGTGTATCGATCTGCATAGTAATGCCACATGCGTGAGCTTCTTTTTGCATCCCTTGGACAAGTCTGAGTGCTCTTGCGTTTAACACAGAGATCACTTGAGCATTTTGTTTAAGTTTGCTGAGTGCCGCATATCCTGCCGCCATAGCTACAGGATTACCACTAAGCGTTCCCGCTTGATATACAGGACCCTCAGGCGAAAGCATAGACATAATTTCAGCGCGTGCACCAAAAGCACCTACCGGCATACCGCCACCTATAACTTTACCAAGTGTTACAATGTCAGGTTTTGTTCCCGTTATAGACTCAGCTCCGTTGACACTTCCCCTAAAACCACTCATAACCTCATCAAATATAAGAAGTGTTCCGTTAGCGTCACAAAGTTCTCTAAGCTGTGCCAAAAACTCTTTATCCGCAGGAACAAGACCCATATTGCCGGCGATAGGTTCTATAATGACACATGCTATATTATCAGAGTCTGCAAAGCATTTTTTTACACTCTCGATATCATTGTATGTTGCAAGTAAAGTGTGCTTTGTAAAATCCGCCGGAACACCCGGTGAGCTTGGGTTGCCAAATGTTGCTGCACCACTTCCGGCTTCCACCAAAAGAGCATCAGAGTGCCCATGATAGCAGCCTGTAAACTTAACGATATCATCACGATCCGTAAAACCACGAGCTAGACGAATAGCACTCATAACCGCCTCTGTACCACTACTCACAAAACGAACTTTGTCTATAGAATCAAAATAAGAAACCACTAACTCAGCAAGCTTGGTTTCTGCCAAAGTCGGTGCACCAAAACTCAAACCATGTTTTACTGCTTCAATAACCGCTGCTTCTATGGTTTCATCACGATGACCAAAAAGAAGAGGCCCCCAGCTTTGAACATAATCCACATACTTGTTTCCATCAACATCTCTCAAGTAAGCACCCTCACCTTCTGTGATAAAAATCGGTGTCCCTCCAACACTCTTGAATGCTCTAACCGGAGAGTTCACTCCACCTGGAATTAAATTTTGTGCTTCTTCAAAAGCTTTTAATGATGCATCTATACTCATTCGTTGACCTTATAATTTTTTTGTTATTATAGCAAAGAACTATTAACCTATATCTGTTATAATCACGCTTTGAAACTCTCACTGTAAATGGAAATAATGAATCGTTCTAATTTTGCCTTACTTGTTGCCGTATTGGTACATATACTACTTTTATTATTATTTATAATTTTAGGAACCACCCTTCCTCCGATAGAAAAAAAAGAACAAAAAAAAGAAAAAAAGATAAAAATATCTCTCAAAGAGATGCCAAAGAAGTACAAAGAATCGGGACTTACAAAAGAAAAAATAAAACCAACACCTATCGCTCCACCTATGCCAAAGGGATCTCAACTCAAAAAGATCATAAAAAAGCCGCCAATCAAGTATAAACCAAAGCCTAAGGCACAAAAACAAGAAACAAAGATAAACACACAGCCAAAACAAGTTCAGAAAAAGCCCCAACCAAAAACAAAGCCTTTGCCTCCAAAACAAGAGCATATTGACTATATAAAAAAGGCAGAGATAAAAAAAGATACCAACATCACAAAAAAAGTCGATCCGCTGTATGCCTTATTGTCTCAAGATAAATCAGATGAGGAAGAAAAGCTGCAACAAAAACAGAAGACTCTATATCAAAGCAGCATCAAGCAAAATATCAAAGAACTTTACGGAGAAGAGTTTGGTAAACTAACACCCGGACAACAGCAGTATATCCTTGACAATCAGGAGATTATGCGACGAATCACACAAGAGGTGCTTACCCGCGTTGCACGCGTCAACATACCAAGAGATCTCAATGTTAACAAAACGAATGTTATTGAATTTTATCTACATCCAAATGGGGATATGAGTGATTTTAAATTTTTGAAAAAAAGTGGTTACTATATACTCGATGATACAACACAAGAGACGATAGAATACGCTTACAGCCGTTATCCAAGACCTAAAGAAAAGACACTTATACGCTATAATGTTTTTTACAACCTTGCACGCTACTAAGGGGAGAGCATGAGAGCTTTTGTTTTTATTTTGCTAGCTTGTGCTTTTATCTTTCTTGGTTGCTCTACGTCTTCACAGCAAGTGCCCATTGCACACAAAATTCCGACACACTGCAAAGAGTTTTACGATATGAAAGCCGCGCAATGTATAGATGAAAAAACATTTATTGAGCGTATCAAACCTTACAGGGTACTTTTTTTTGGAGATCATCACAATAAACAAGATCTGCATAAAAAATTTGCACGGCTTTTAGAAGATTTAGCACAAAGTGGCAGGAACATCTCTTTGGCAAATGAGTGGTTTACACCCAAAGACAATAAAGCATTGCAAAACTACATACAACAACCAAACACTACAGATATAAGAAACACTACAAGCTGGAGGGAATCCAAAGGAAGAAACTTCTCCTCTTACAGCAAAATATACAAGGTAATACAACAAAATAACGGTATGCTCTACGGTATCAATATAGATAATCTATTTAGAAAGAAAATTTCACGGGGCAACAGAAATCTTTTTACACTTGAGCAAAAAAACTTTTACAACACACTCGATCTCAATCTCTACCCGCATAAAATGATGCTTGCCCCTTTTTTCAGTCATTGCCATTCAAATGCAAACGAGAGTGCCCAAATGTGCAAAGAGAGGATGTATAGAGTACAAGTAGCTTGGGATACCTATATGGCACAACAAAGTGCGGTATTGACAAAAAAGCTACTACATAATGATAATGACTTATTCATCGTTTTTGCCGGTTCTATGCACATGATCTACGGAGTTGGCATCAATGCAAGATTTGCACGATTAAGCAACGAACCCTTTGTTAGTGTTGTTCCGGCTGCTCACAATATTTCGCGAGCTCAAGTTGGCACGGCTGATTTTTTAATCTTTTACAACAACTATTAAAGCACTTAAAAGCATCAACAAAACACCAGAACAGACTCAATGAGGTTTAAATACAACTACTCTTGTAAAAGAGATAATGCTCCTTTGTAGATTGGCTCATCAATAAATCCGTACTCCTCATCTACGAAGCCGGTTATACCCATCTCTTTGTGCATCTCAAACAACTTGACAATAACCTTGGCTCTTTTGATCTGCTCCTCTTCATCTATAAATATCTCATTAACTAAAGTAACCTGTTTTGGAGAGATACACCCTTTGGCATCAAACCCCATACTTTTCTCAAGCAACAGCCACTCTTTAAATTCATTTAATTTTTGAAACTCCTGATACACAAAAGAAACCGGTTTCACACCCATAGCTTTAGAGGTGATTAAAAAATGTGAAAGCATATAAAGCATAGTCGGATTATCTCTGTTTATAAGTGATTGGGGCAGTTTCATATCGGCAAAAAGATCAAGAATACCCAAATAAAATGTAGTAACGTTTTTATCAATCTTAAAAGAGGCAAGGTTATGCCATGCCGAAGCTGTTTCTATGGAAAGGTGCAACTCAATGCCCTCTTTTAAGAGTGCTAAAATATTTTTCACTTCTTGTATCTTTTTTATCTTTGGCACCCTGATAGCATCGGGCATAAACTGATTGAGATACACGATCTCATCATATCCACCTTCATCTAGGGCATTGACCCTTACCACAAGTTTTTTTGATGAACTTCTGAATTGAGATAAAAAGATGGCACACAGCACCAAAGCAAAAGGCTTTTCTTCTCTGCTGACACCATCTTCAAGATTTAACATGATGCACTCTGCTTCCAATGTTTCAATTTTTGTTAAATGTTTGATGTTGTTTGCTGAGAGCATTAAAACAGAGCGATAATCCTGCCTTTTGTTGATCTCTCTATAAGTAGGTTTTGCAAGTGTATCCAATGCTTCAAGATCTCTGCTGTCATAGGCATCTTGAACCTTTTGTAACAATTCTTCTGTCATTGTTGAAGCTCCTCTTTATCCATGCTTTGCAAATAAAAATAAAGCGCCTGTATCTCTTTTTTGGTCAAAAAGTATCTTGGCATCCCCTTTTTTCTTACATTTAAAGCTTCATAAAATTTTGCAAAGTCCAGATTGTTTATTGGTGGTCCCTGAAAGCTTTTTTGCTCCTTTTTATGGATATATTTTGCAACAAGCTTCCCTTCCCCTTTTTCACCGTGGCAATGCTGACAACCGATACCTCTTGGGTTTTTATACAGTTGAGAGGAGTATTCCATTTGGGTGATAAAACTACTTTGAGCAGATACAAAAACGGGCAGGAGTAAAAAAAGTATATATTTCATTGTAAAGCGACCTTTTATCATTAAAACGGTATATTATCAAAAAAATAATTTATGAGGTTTAAATGCAGCTTCTTGATGGAAAAGCACTTTCGCAAAAAATTGAACAAACAGTATCCGCTGAGGTCAAAGAGTTAAAAGCACAAACCGGTTTGGTTCCCGGTTTGGCAGTTATTTTGGTTGGTCAGGACCCGGCAAGTGCAGCGTATGTAAATATGAAGAAAAAAGCGTGTGACAGAGTTGGCTTTTACTCCGTGAGTCATGAGATGCCTGAGGATATCTCACAAGAAGCCATAGAAAATACAATCACTATGATGAATGATAACCAAAATATTGACGGTATTCTCATTCAACTGCCTCTGCCGCCACAAATAGATACAACAAAAATCCTGGAGTTGGTTGACCCAAGTAAAGACGTAGATGGATTTCACCCCTACAATGTCGGTAGGCTGACAACAAATCTTGATGGTTTTGTACCGTGTACCCCACTGGGTGTTATGGAGCTTTTAAAAGAGTACAACATCGATCCAAAAGGGAAAAACTGTGTTGTTGTCGGTGCTTCCAACATTGTTGGTAAGCCTATGGCAGCTTTGTTGCTCAACGCAGATGCAACAGTGGAAGTTTGCCACATATTTACAGATGATCTTAAAAAACACACACTCGATGCAGATATACTTTTAGTGGGTGTAGGTGTTATCAACCTTATTACAGAAGATATGGTCAAAGATGACGTTATTGTCATCGATATCGGCATAAACAGAGCCCCAAACGGCAAACTTGTCGGTGATGTGGATTTTGCAAATGTAAGCAAAAAATGCTCTTACATCACTCCCGTTCCCGGTGGTGTCGGTCCAATGACCATAGCAATGCTTCTAAGCAACACACTCAAAGCAGCCAAAATTCATGCAAGTAAAAGAGCATAGATGAAAGATTTTTTAAAAAAAACCTATAAATTTTCAAACTCTTGGACCGGAACCATAATCATAGTTTTATTTATTATCTTTTTTGTAGCCCAGGCATTTAGGATCCCTTCTGGAAGTATGAAAGATTCCCTGCTTGTCGGAGATCATCTTTTTGCAAAAAAATTCGCATATGGGATCTCAATGCCGCATATCCCTTTTATAGAGATGTCTATTATGCCTTGGAGTGATAAACTGCGTCTTGTAGATGGAGACACCCCAAAGCGCGGAGATATTGTTATATTCAGATACCCACACAATATTAAAATGCACTTTGTTAAACGCTGTGTAGCACTTCCGGGTGATGAGCTGTTTGTTTTGAAAAAAGATCTCTATATTCACCATAAAGAGGGTGATGAGTGGATAAAAAAGAACTTCAAAGATCATGAGATCATGGAATTTGCAGGAAAACTTTGGGTCAAAAACCCCTATATGAAAGAGCATCCGGGTATCCATCATGATGAAAAAATAGTAAATAACGGCCGCTATCCTATGCCTATTTTCAACTTTGCTCCGGTGAAAGTGGAAGAAGGTCATTACTTTATGATGGGAGATAATCGTGACCACTCAAACGACAGTCGTTTTTGGGGAAGTGTTCCCTATGACAACATAGAAGGGACACCTTGGTTTGTTTATTTTAGTATCGATGAAAACTGGGAGATCAGATGGGACAGAGTTGGAAAAACTCCAAAAGATCTTGAAGAGGCTTACCATCTCGATCTTGCACGTCAAGAAAGACTCAGAGTAGATAAAGACGATCATGGACTCTATTGATTTACTAAAGATTGCAGCTGCAGTACTAGCCCTTGCCATAGCGATTATCGGACATGAGATCATGCACGGTTGGGTTGCTTATATGTATGGAGACAACACCGCCAAAAATGCCGGCAGGCTTACCATAAACCCTCTCTCTCACATAGATCTTGTCGGTACTATCATTGTACCTGCAACCATGTACTTTTTACCGATGCTACTTGGTGGTGATAGTGGATTTTTGTTTGGTTGGGCAAAACCTGTTCCGATCAACATGGGTACAGTTGTCAGTCGTGGTGGCTACAACGCTGCAATGCAAGTGGATCTTGCAGGTATAGTTTACAACTTTACCATGGCTGCTTTTGCTTCTATAGCTCTTGTAGCTATGGCTCAACCGACAACGGCAGACAGTTTATGGTATATATTTTTATATATAGCCGTATATCAACTTCTTATCATCAACGTGGTGCTTGGGGTCTTTAACCTTCTCCCTATTCCGCAGTTTGATGGGGCTCACTTTATCATGCATCTGGCTTTAAAGTACAACATACCCTCTATAGCCGAGTTCTTTTACAAGTATGAGCGTTATGGGATCATTATTGTTTTGGTAGTACTTATGACACCGTTAAAAGACTACCTCTTATTTATGCCCGTTGAGAGTATTTTGGGCTTATTGTTATCATAAAAAATAAAGGAGAAAAGATGAAATTTTATATCGCTACGGATCATGCAGGAGTTGAGCTGAAAAACTGGACAGTTGAGACTCTTAAGGCAAAGGGGCATGAAGTGATCGACTTTGGTCCTTTTACAACTGACAGAGTTGATTACCCTGACTACGCGCATAAAGTTGCTACAGCAGTCTTAGAAGATACAACATCGCAAGGTATTCTTATTTGTGGAAGCGGCATTGGGATGAGTATGGCAGCAAATCGACACGAGGGTATTCGTGCCGCACTTTGTCATGATGCCTACACAGCTACAGTTGCACGCGGACATAATGATGCCAATATTTTATGCTTTGGTGAACGTATAGTAGGAAAAGGTGTTGCCGAGTCTATTTTAGATGCGTGGCTGAGTGGTAGTTTTGAGGGTGGTCGTCACTGTTTACGAGTAGAAAAAATTGAGATTAAGAGTTCTTAAAAGGAAATAGCTATGTTTTGGGAATGGTCACTTTTAACGATTTTATCGATTTTATCTGTATATCTTTTTGTAAAGATGTTTTACTTTAAAAGCATCACCAATAAAGAGCAAAGAAGCAATGACTTGATGAAGCTGACGCTTCAAGAAGCTGAAATACTTATACGAAAGTATCAGATTCAGTTACAACGTGCACTTGGTAATGTTGATATACTCAGTGACGAGCTTACAAAACTCAGAAATGAACTCAAGGTTCTCAAACAAAGAAATGCAAAACACAGACAGGAAACTGATCGTTTAAACGGTAAAATCAAAGCATTAGAGAGTCGTATAGACGCTCTACTTTAAGGAGATAAGATGAGACTCAGTTCAACTGAAAGAAAAATTATTGAAAATTCAATCCGCGATATAAAAGACTTTCCAAAACCGGGAATTATTTTTAAAGATATCAGTACTTTGCTCAACAACAAAGAAGCATATGGTGTTTTGATGAACCACTTATACCAAAGATACAAAGAGTACAACCTTGACTATATAGCAGGTATTGATGCCAGAGGCTTTATCTTTGGAGCGGCTCTTGCACAAATGCTCGGACTCGGATTTGTACCCATAAGAAAAAAAGGGAAGCTTCCCTATACAACCATAAGTGAAAAATATGCACTGGAGTACGGTGTCGATGAGATCGAAGTACATATTGATGCTTTTAGTGAAAAAGAAAATGCCCGTGTATTGCTCATAGATGATCTTATCGCAACCGGCGGTACGGCAAATGCAGCAGCAAAACTTGTCAACCAGGCAGGAGCTAACTGTGTAGAAGCTTGCTTTATCATAGGTTTAAACTTCTTAGAAGGACAAAAAAATTTAAAAGAGACAACTGAGGTGTACTCTTTGATCGAGGTAAATTAATGTATATTCCACAAGCATCACAATATGATCCGGATCAAAACGGACATTTTGGAATTTTTGGCGGGCGTTATGTTCCTGAAACACTCATGCCGGCACTTCTTAAACTCAAAGAGGAGTATGAACTTATCCGTTTTGACAAAGATTTTTGGCAAGAGGTGCACTACTACCTTAAAGACTATGTCGGTCGTCCAAGTCCACTTTACTTTGCACACAATATTTCAAATGAGCTCGGCGCAAAAGTGTACTTCAAACGTGAAGATCTTAACCATACCGGTGCGCATAAAGTGAACAATGTTATCGCTCAGGGTCTTATGGCAAAAAGACTCGGCTATAAAAAGATCATAGCTGAAACAGGTGCCGGTCAACATGGTGTTGCCACAGCTACCATCTGTGCCCTTCTTGATCTTGAGTGTGAAATATTTATGGGTGCCAAAGATGTTGAACGCCAAGAGTTGAATGTTTTTCGTATGAAGCTTCTTGGAGCAAAGGTGAACTCGGTGGAGAGTGGCAGCCGCACACTCAAAGACGCTATGAACGATGCTATCAGACACTGGGTAACAAACGCAAGAGATACTTTTTATATTATTGGTACAGTAGCAGGCCCACACCCCTACCCTATGATGGTAAGGGATTTTCAGGCTATTATTGGCTGGGAAGCACGTGCACAGATACTTGAAAAAGAGAACCGCTTGCCGGATCATGTTATAGCCTGTATCGGTGGTGGAAGTAACGCCATAGGGATGTTTCAACATTTCTTAGAAGATGAGAGTGTGGAATGTATAGGTATAGAAGCGGGTGGACTCGGCATAGAGACAAACAAACACGGATGCTCTTTAAAAAAAGGTCGTCCCGGTGTCCTACACGGACAAATGAGCTATACACTTCAGGATGAAGATGGTCAGATTTTAGAAGCACACTCCATCAGTGCCGGGCTTGACTACCCGGGGATCGGGCCCGAACACTCTTTTCACAATGACAACAAGTCGATCACCTATGACAACATAACCGATCAAGAAGCACTCGATGCCTTTGTATGGCTTTCTCGCAAAGAGGGAATTATCCCTGCTTTTGAGTCCTCCCATGCAGTCGCATATTTGAAAAAATTGCCAAACATCAAAGAGAAACTTATCATAGTCAACCTCTCCGGTCGCGGTGACAAAGATATGATACAGGCAAAAGATTTACTACATTTTGATAACTAAAAAGAGAGATATATATGAAACTAGAACTATTCAATAAACCGATTACTAACATAGAAGCAGATATTACAGTAGAATTTTTAACTTCTGATGATCTTAAAGAGCACTCAGAAGTTAAAATGCTCAACAAAGCGGGCTTTCAGGCAGAGCAGGACTCCATATGTTTTTTACATGAAAAAAACATCTTGTTTTGCGGTATAGACTCAAAAAACAATGATGACATCAGAAGTGCAAGTGTGAGTGTCGTAAAAGCATTAAAAACTTCCAACTACGAAAGTGCAAAACTCAACTCGCCAAATATTGAATCGATCAGTGGTTTGGTAGAAGGTTTTATACTTGGCGGTTATACATACAACAACTACAAATCAGAACCAAAAATAGCAAAACTAAAGTCTGTGTTTGTAGCATGTGAAGCTTCAAATTATGATGAGTTTCAAAGCAGCTTTGAAGATGCACTTATCATAGCCGGTGCAACATGTTTTACACGTGATATCGTCAACACACCACCACAGGAGCTCAACCCGCAAACACTGGCATCATTAGCTCAGAAGCTAGCCGGAGAGAACAAGCTTGATTGTACCATACTACAAGAAGAGGAGCTTCAAAAAGAGCGTATGGGTGCTATGCTCGCGGTGGGTCGTGCCTCCACCCACGGCAGCGCGCTTATCCACCTCGCTTATAAGCCGAAAAATCCAAAAAAAGTCATATCTCTTGTAGGCAAAGGACTCACTTATGACAGTGGCGGACTCAGTCTTAAACCGGCGACTTCTATGGTTACCATGAAAATGGACAAAGCCGGAGCATGTGCTGTTTTAGGGATCATGAAAGCAGTAAGTGAGCTCAAGCTCGATATAGAGGTACACGCTTTTATAGGTGCGGTTGAAAATATGATCGGAGGTGATGCATACAAGCCCGATGATGTGTTGATATCTCGCAGTAAAACGACCATAGAAGTAAGAAATACTGATGCAGAAGGTCGCCTTGTTCTTGCAGATGTTCTAAGCTATGCGCAAGACACTCTCAAAGCGGATGCCCTTTTTGATTTTGCAACACTCACAGGTGCATGTATGGTCGCTCTTGGGCAGTACACTACCGGTGTTATGGGTCACTCAAGCAAGTTAAAACACGACTTCTCAAAAGCTGCCAGCAATTCAGGGGAGCTTGTAGGTTCCTTGCCTTTTAACAAGCATCTTAAAAAGCTTCTCAAAAGTGAGATAGCAGATATCTCCAACACAGCTTCCAAACCCTACGGAGGTGCTATAACAGCCGGGCTATTTTTAGACAGATTCATAAAAGAAGATATGAAACAAAAATGGCTCCACTTTGATATAGCAGGTTCAGCTTACACAGAATCTCCATGGGATTGCAATGTACACGGTGCAACAGGTGCCGGTGTGCGCCTCATGAGTCAATACTTAAAAAACTTATAATATTTATATTATAAGTTTTCAATAACTTATCACTTTCTTCAATTTATTTCATTCTCATTAAAAAATAATATTTCATATTATTAATGCTTTGATATTATATTTAGTTTTATAAAAATATATTTTTAATATAATTATTTTTTGATAACATCTAAAAACATATACAATACTCAGGATGTATCAGAATGACACGAATTGTCCTATTTATGGCACTTTTATGCGTACTTTTTTATATCTTGTAGTATTATATTGTCATAATTTTATTACAAAATAGCAGAGAGTGAGAGAATGGATTTTAGATTTTTAGAAGTTGACAAAAACGATACGGAGATGCTTGAGAAGGTCTTTGCATTTAGATATAAGGTCATTAGTACCACTGAGATGTTTAAAGAGTATTTTGAAAACAATAAATTCGATGATAACAAAGAACATGATGAATATGATGAGTACTCTATTCATTTTATTGCTTTAGACAAAAATGATGAGATAGCTGCCACACTTCGCTTGATACATCACTGTCCACATGGTTACCCTACTGAAAACTGTATGAAGTTTGATACTGATATGTTTGAAAGAGATAAACTCGGTGAACTTTCAAGAATCTTTATTGATTC
>JALWLL010000021.1 GCA_026996295.1 Sulfurimonas sp. | reverse complement strand
CCTCAGGGATTCGAACCCTGGGAGGTATGACCCTCGCCGGTTTTCAAGACCGGTGCATTCGACCAACTCTGCCAAAGATCCACGTGTTGTAAAAGTTTGATTATAAAACTGGAGGTGCCACCCAGATTTGAACTGGGGATAGCAGCTTTGCAGGCTGCGGCCTTACCACTTGGCGATGGCACCAGTTTCAGTTATATATCAGTGGTGCCCGGGGCCGGACTTGAACCGGCACAGTATTGCTACCGGGGGATTTTAAGTCCCCTGCGTCTACCGATTTCGCCACCCGGGCATCGGGTGTCTGTTGCTTTATTTTATAATTATTAATGGAGCGGGAAACGAGGTTCGAACTCGCGACCCCAACCTTGGCAAGGTTGTGCTCTACCACTGAGCTATTCCCGCAAAATGAACACACTTAATTTTTAAGTGAGCGGAATTATAGCGATTTTATTTTCTTTTGTAAAGACTTTTTGTTTAAAAATGTAAAAAAAATGCTATAATCGCATCTATAAATTGGAATGTAATCATTATATATAAGGATTTTTATGAGAAGTGATACTATAAAAAAGGGCTTTGACAAGGCTCCCCACCGTTCACTGCTTCGTGCAACGGGGCTAAAAGATGAAGATTTTGACAAGCCGTTTATCGGAATAGCAAACAGCTATATAGATATTATCCCAGGTCACTTCTTTTTACATGAGTATGGCGAAATAGTCAAAGAGGCTATCCGTGAAGCGGGTGGTGTGCCGTTTGTGTTTAACACTATCGGTGTTGATGATGGTATAGCTATGGGGCATGATGGTATGCTTTACTCTTTGCCGAGTCGTGAGATCATTGCTGATTCTATCGAAACGGTGATGAACGCACATAAGCTCGATGCGATGATCTGTATCCCTAACTGTGACAAGATCGTTCCGGGTATGATCATGGGAGCGCTTCGTGTGAATGTTCCTACTGTTTTCGTCTCAGGTGGACCGATGCCTGCAGGACATAAAAAAGATGGAACGCCGATTGACTTGGCGACCGCTTTTGAAGCAGTTGGTGAGTTTAATGACGGCAAGATCACAGAAGCAGAGCTGAAAGAGATCGAGTGTGAAGCATGTCCATCGGGTGGTTCATGTTCGGGTATGTTTACTGCCAACTCTATGAACACTCTTTGTGAGGCGATGGGTATCGCACTTCCGGGTAACGGAACAGTCTTAGCAATGACACCGGAGCGTATCGAGCTTGTAAAAAAAGCCGCCAAACGTATAGTTGAGATGGCAAAAGCGGATGATGAGAAGTATAATCTCAGAAATGTGCTCAACGAAAAAGCTGTACATAATGCTTTTGTGGTAGATATGGCGATGGGCGGAAGCTCAAACACCGTGCTTCATATGTTGGCGATCGCCAAAGAGGCTGAAGTGGATTTTCCTATTGAGAAGATCAACGCCATTGCTGACAAAGTAGCCCATATCGCAAAGATCTCCCCATCATTAACAACGGTACATATGAAAGATATCGATGATGCCGGGGGTGTTAATGCAGTTATGAAAGAGGTGAGTCGCCGCGGCGGATTGCTACACCTTGACAATCCAACGGTAACAGGCGAGACACTTGGTGAACGCATTGCAGATGCAAAGATCAAAGATACTTCGATTATCCATACAAATGAAAATGCTTACTCGCAAGTTGGCGGGCTTTCCATACTTTTTGGCAATTTGGCAAAAGAGGGTGCTGTTGTCAAGACAGCCGGTATCGATCCAAGTATGCGCCAGTTCAAAGGGAGTGCGATCTGTTTTAACTCTCAACCGGAAGCGATCTCCGGGATTATGAGCAAAAAAGTCAAAGCGGGTGATGTTGTTGTTATTCGCTATGAGGGACCAAAAGGTGGACCGGGTATGCAAGAGATGCTCGCTCCAACTGCGCTTATTCAGGGGATGGGTCTTGGTGAGAGTGTTGCACTTATCACTGATGGACGTTTTTCCGGTGCTACTAAAGGTGCTTCGATAGGGCATGTTTCCCCTGAGGCAGCAGAAGGTGGACTTATCGCGCTCATTGAAGATGGTGATGAGATAGAGCTTGATGTAGATGCACATGTTCTTAAGCTCAATGTGAGTGATGAAGAGATCGCAAAACGTCAGGCTGCTTGGAAACCGTACAAAAATGAAGTGAAGTCAAAATGGCTGAAGCGTTACCAACTGCTCGTTTCAAATGCTTCCAATGGAGCAGTTTTAAAAACTGAGCTTTAGAGGTAGAGGTGCTGTTTATGCATCTTAAAGTAAAAACCGGGCATTATGCCGGGTATTAAAAATAGATAGGAAGATAGATATTGAACGCAATTGCAATAAAACACAATGATGAAATTATTGACTTACAAACTGCAAAAGAGTTAGGGTTTGAGGGTGAGCAGATCCATCTGGACAACTCACCAGAAGCCTTGGAAGTGCTTCGTCACTCAACGGCTCACCTTATGGCACAAGCTATAAAATCACTCTATCCGGATGCAGAGTTTTATGTTGGACCGACTGTAAAAGAGGGGTTTTACTACGACTTTAAAACTTCTGCCGATATTGGAGAGGGTGACCTTAAAAAAATTGAGAAGCAGATGCTCTCTTTTGCAAAGAAAAAGTATGAGATTCAGAAGTATGAGATCTCTATGGAAGAAGCAAGAGAAAAGTTTAAAGATGATCATCTCAAACAGGCTGTACTGGATATGATCCCGGATGACAAAGTTTCTATTTACAAACAAGGTGATTTTGAAGATCTTTGTCGCGGGCCACATCTTCCAAGTATCGGACTTATTCGTAACTTTAAACTTACAAAAATAGCCGGAGCCTATCTTGGCGGAGATTCTAAAAATGAGATGTTAACGCGTATTTATGGTATTGCGTTCGCAGATAAAGAGTCTCTAAAGGCGCATATGACTATGCTTGCAGAAGCTGAAAAGCGTGATCACAGAAAGATCGGTGCTCAGATGAAGCTTTTTACATTTCGTGAGGAAGTTGGAGCAGGTTTTCCTATCTGGCTTCCTGCGGGTGGGCGTCTTCGCGCAAGACTTGAAAATCTACTTTTCAAAGCGCACAGAAAACGTGGATATGAACCGGTTCGTGGTCCAGAGATGTTACGTTCAGATCTTTGGATGACATCGGGGCACTATCAAAACTATGGTGAAAATATGTACTTTACCAAGATCGATGAGATAGAGTTTGGTGTAAAACCCATGAACTGTGTTGGTCATATTAAGGTATATGAAGATGAACTTCATTCCTATAGAGATTTACCTATCAAGTATTTTGAGTATGGGGTTGTTCATCGTCACGAGCTTACAGGAGCACTTCACGGGCTTTTTCGTGTTCGTGAATTTACTCAAGATGATGCACATATTTTTTGTCGTGCTGATCAGATAGAGGAGCAGATCATCGAAGTGGTTGACTTTGTTGACAAGATCATGTCAACATTTGAGTTTGACTATAAAATGATGGTCAGTACAAAACCTGAAAAAGCGGTTGGTGATGATAAAGTTTGGGAAGTATCTACACAGGCATTGAAAAATGCAATGGATAAAAACAACCTTGTTTATGAGATAGATGAGGGCGGTGGTGCATTTTACGGACCTAAGATCGACATAAAAATCACTGATGCCATTGGTCGTGAATGGCAGTGTGGAACGATACAGCTAGACTTTAATCTTCCGGAGCGTTTCAAACTCGAATATAACGGCGAGGACAATGACAAAATTCAGCCGGTGATGATTCACAGAGCTATACTAGGTTCTTTTGAGCGCTTTATAGGGATTTTGACAGAGCATTATGCGGGTGAATTTCCTATGTTTATAGCTCCTACACAAGTAGCAATTATTCCAATTGCAGATACGCACAAAGAATATGCTAAGCTTTTATCAGATAAACTTATCGACATTGGAGCTGATGCAGAGATATATGCAAAAAATGATTCTTTGAACAAAAGGATCAGAACAGCTGAAAAAACAAAGGTACCTATGTTGATTATCGTAGGTGATGAAGAGGTTGAAGGTAAAACTGTTGCAGTTCGCGACAGAAGAACCAGAGAGCAATACAATCTAAGCGAAGAGGAATTCTTAACGCTTATACAAACTAAAATTAATGAGGTAAATTTTTGAGTAAAAAAGCAGACCGCGTCATAATGAATGACGATATTCGTGTACCAGAGGTGCGTTGTAATGTAGATGGAGCAGAGTCTTTAGGGATTGTCTCTACTGATGAAGCTATGGAAAAAGCAAATGAGATGGGCTTAGATTTAGTTTTAATTGCTCCAAATGCAAAGCCACCTGTTGCTAAGATCATGGATTATGGTAAGTTTAAATACCAAGAAGAGAAAAAGCTCAAAGAACAAAGAAAGAACCAAGTAAAGATCGTTGTTAAAGAGATCAAACTTTCTGTAAAGATCGCCGAGAATGATATCGCTTACAAGGTGAAACATGCAAGGGAGTTCCTTGAAAAAGGGTACCATGTAAAATTTCGTGTTTTCTTAAGAGGGCGTGAGATGGCGCATCCCGAAGCCGGTAAAGAGGTTCTTATGCGTGTTTGGCCGATGGTTGAAGATATCGCTGTGATGGAAAAACCACCAAAGTTTGAAGGTCGCTACTTCAACATGTATGTGGTACCACAAAAGTAACTAGAGTTTCTCTAGCTACTTTTACTTCTATTTAGAAATTTTCGCTTTTATATCATCCGCTTCTAAAGCTTCTGAAACATATTTGACTACAACGATATTTTCCGTTTCATTAATATACCACTCTGCAATATGCTCACTCTCAAGCTCTGAAAGCTTATCCATATCTACAAGATCTTGTGCAAGGTACAAATGAGAATGCTTTGTCGGATTTTGCAGCTTAAGTGTCCAAAGCAACCACAGTGTAGCGATGATAGCAATACTAATACCTATGGTTTCTCTGTTTGTAAAGTCTAAGAAAAGACCGGCAACAGTACCACCGATAAATGTTGCAAAGTATGCAGCAGAGTTGGATATACCGAGTGCTGCACCTTTTTGATGCACTTTTGCAAACTTGCTAATCATTGACTGAACAAGTGGTTCCATCATATTAAAAGCGATAAAGAACATCACCACGCCAACCACAAACACGGTACTAGAACCTGTAAGTCCCATGATTAAAAAAGAACCTATAAACAGTACTATGGAAGCTAAAAATATCTCTCTTGGTTTATTTTTCTTTTCACCAAAAACAGCTGCAGGACCCATAGCTACAAGACCAAGCAGCATTGCCGGTAAGTAGGCTTTGTAGAGTTCAGAAGTCTCCCATCCAAAACCATACTCAGTATTTGTCAGGATGATTGGGATCAGTACAAATGCAACAGTCATAAGACCTTTTTGCATAGCATTAATAATGATCATATTTAAAAGATTGGGATCTTTTAAGATATCGGAAGTTTTGGAAGTTTTATGGTAGATATGCTTGATGCGTGGCGGTGTCGGTACTTTTGTAAAAAGTAAAATCATTGCAAGAATTGCTAAAGCAGCAGTAATGATAAAGAGAGTGTCAACACCGTATGCTGCACCAATAACCGGACCAAGACCCATCGCCAAAGCAAAACTGATAGCAATAGATGCACCCATGATAGCCATAGCCTTGCCTCGAACCTCTTCATCAACCAAATCAGAGATCATGGCAGTAATAACAGAACCGATAGCACCGGCACCTTGAAGAAATCTTCCTAACATAAGGGTGTAAATATCTGTTGAATAGGCACAGATTACAGAACCTATTAAAAAGATAATTAAACCAAAGAGCAGTGTCGGTTTTCTTCCAACCTTATCACTCATTGTTCCAAAGGGAACTTGAAAAATGGCCTGAGTCAGCGCATATCCACCAACAATAACACCGACTAGTAAAGGGGTCGCACCCTCAAGACCAAGCGCATAAACAGAGAGAACAGGTAAAACCAAAAAGAGACCTAAAAACCTAAGAGAGAGTATTGCTGAGAGGGGTAATACTTTTTTGAACATATAATGCCTTATTTTTATTATATAATATCGAAATTATAGTGCAAAATTTGTTTACACAAACTTTGCAAATCACAAAAGTTATTGTTTAAAGATAAACATAAGGAAAATATTTTGAAATTAGTTCTTGCAACCTCAAACAAAGGTAAAGTCAGAGAGATCAAAGCCCTTTGTAGTGATTATGAAGTGCTGCCTTACAGTGAATTGATCGATGAGTTTGAGATCATCGAAGATGCGGATACATTTAAGGAAAATGCACTTATCAAAGCACGAGCAGTCTTTAAAGCACTTAAAGATGAGGATGCTATTGTTATTGCCGATGACAGTGGGATTAGTGTTGATGCTCTTGGTGGCGAACCCGGCATATACAGCGCGAGATATGCCGGGGCTGATGCTACTGACAAAGATAATCTATATAAACTCATAGATGCCATTAAAGCAAAGGGGCTCAAAAGCTCACATGCTCATTATACCGCTGCCATAGCAATTGTTACAAAAAAGGGTGAGTACAGTGTCCATGGTTGGATGTATGGAGATGCGCTTAGTGAGGCAAGAGGAGAGGGCGGTTTTGGATATGATCCTATGTTTATCCCCTTTGGTTATGAAAAAACCCTTGGTGAACTTGATGATGAGACAAAGAAAAAACTCTCCCATCGCTCAAAAGCCCTCAGTTTGGCAAAGGTGATTTTA
>JALWLL010000020.1 GCA_026996295.1 Sulfurimonas sp. | reverse complement strand
ACCGCTACGGCGAAGAGGTGGGAGCAAGCTGCACGCTGAACTTTTACGGCTCCTCTTTCATAACAGACTATACAGGTGCAAAAATTGCAGAAGCGTCCAGAGATAAAGAGCAGGTGATCTATGCAGAGTTTGACCTGCAAGAGAATGCAAAACAAAGGGAGTACTGGGGACTTCTAAAAGATAGAAGGGCAGAGTGCTACAGTTCGTTGTGTAAAGCTTAGCGTTATTTTGTTTGCATTTTCGTTATCGCACTAAAAGGTTTACTTGGATCTCTCAGATACTCCTGACATCTTTGCATATATATTTGATAAAGTTTCGATGGATTTTTTTGTTGCAGTTCACTGTATATCGTATAAGCTTCTTTAATCTGAGCATCTCTAAATAATAATGTAGCTTCTTTATAGCGTTGGATTTCCTCTTCACTGAGCGTGTTGTTTGGGCAAAGTACCTCAAAGATCTCAACAGCCTTTTGTTTCCCTTTTACCTCCACAAGATCGATTGGTCTTGTAGTGTAGCTATCTTGAAGTTTGGAGTGGGTGGCTTCTGAGATAAGGATCTGTGCTTCATAATGTTTTGTGAGCCCCTCAATCCGTGATGCAAGGTTGACATTGTCCCCTATGATCGTGTAATCGCTTCGACCGAAACTTCCCATATCACCGGCAGTGACTGTTCCTGTATGTATCCCTATCCCTATTGCGATCTCAACACCATAGTGCTCACGAATGGCAGGGTTTATGTTTTGAAGGAGCTGTATCTGTTCTATCGCACTTTTTACTGCTTCATCGGCATGGTTTTTGACTTTCACCGGAGCGTTCCAGTATGCCATGATAGCATCACCGATGAACTTGTCAATAGTTCCTTTGTGTGCAACGATATTTTCAACCATAGGTGTCATATATTCGTTGAGCAGGTGGATCACTTGATCGGGTGAGCCAAGCTTCTCAGAGATAGAGGTAAAGGATCGTATATCACTAAAAAATATACTCACCTCTTTGTTACTAGAGATCACAAGCTCTTCATCAGAATGCTCCAGAAGGTACTCCATAACCGCAGGGGATACCTTTTTCCCAAGCATTTTTTTGACCTGATCTTTTTGTTTTGCTGTTGTTATATAGTCATAACCTACAGACAAAAGCAATGTCAAAGAAAATGCCAATAAAGGAAATAGAAGGTTTAAAACCAGTCCAAAATCAAACAAAAGCACAAAAAATATCTGTGCAAGCACGTAGAGTGAAACAAGGGCAACAGGCAAAATAGCCCAAGAGCTTACAAACGAAAAGAGAAGCAAAAAGAAAAAGACAATGCCACAGATAATGGCAAGGTCGTAGAGTACTATTTGTGGTGGTTTATGCAGAAAATCTTCACTGAGGATATTGTCGATGGCATTGGCATGCACCTCTACTCCGGCGATAACATTGTCAAGGGGAATACTTCTAAGATCAAAAAGCCCAATAGCACTTGTACCAACGAGAACAAATCTGTTTTTGATCTTTTGTGGATCAAATTTTTCATTTAAAATATCAGCTGCACTGATATATGTAAAATGTTTGGAAGCTCCCCGAAAGTTTACGACCAGACGCCCTACATTGTCTGTGGGTATTGTTATGTCGTTGAGTTTTATATTTTCAACGCCGGACGCATCGCCGAGAATCTCAACTTTGGAGGTGTTGGTATATATGCGAAGCATCTCAAGGGCTAAAGAGGGGTAAATGACACCATCATATTTCATAACAAGAGGAACATTTCTTATCATGCCACTGTTATCCGGGGTATTGTTGAAAAACCCACTGGAGTAAAGAGCATCTTGTAAAATATCTATATTGAGAATAACCCCTTTTGGTTGTAAAACAGGACTGTTTTTGCCAACACCTTTTTGTATGAAAACAGCGGGTATGAGGGGAGTTTTTTTCTGTGTGCTTTTATCAAACGTAAAAATATACCCACCAACAACAGGGGTCTGCATAAAGCAATTTGCCAAGATCTCATCATAGTTTTCAAGTTTATCTGTGAGTTGTGGAAATTTTTTTGCAAAAAGATGTGGGGAGGTTCTGTCTGCCTCTGCAAACACCATGTCAAGACCTATTATGCCGGCTTTTGCATCGGTAAGTTTGTAAAGAAGCTTGGCTATGAGGTCTCTTGACCATGGCCATTGACCATACTGTTGTAGAGATTTTTCATCGATATCGACTATGACAACTTTATCATTTTTTGGAAGTTCTCCTCTCATAACGAACATGAAATCCCTGAGTCTGTTGTCAAGTGAGAAGAAAGCCTCCGGTGTTACAAGATAAGCAGCACTCAAAGCAAGAGCTAAAACTACCGCAACAGCAACTTTAAAAAAAAAGTTTTTCATACTGTTAGTATTGCTGTGGTCTATCTTCTGTTATCGGTGTGATATAAAAAGGCTCATCTACCGTAGGATCATTGGTTTCCGGCTTGTGGTTATATTGTTCTTCATTGTCCTGAAGTTGTGCCTGTTGTGTTATCTCCCCGAGTTCACCTTCTGAGATCTTACCCTCTCGTTCTTGTTCTTCTTGTTGAAAAGCTCGCATAGATCTTTTTATGGGGGTGTTTTTGCTAATGCCATGTTTGAGATACATCTCTTGTGGGGAAAGTTCTATCATGCTGCCTGCATCAACTTCACTGAACTCCCCTTTAAAATCTACAAAAATAGCCCCGCTGTAACATTTAATGATCTCTTTGTCTTGAGATATCTCTGCTGAAAAATCTGTGCCTCTTATACCGATGGTGGCAGATGCTGTTTTTACTTTAAAGCGTTCAGGTGCGATCTTTCCGAGCTTGCCCGTAACAGAACGGAAAAAACCGCGTTCAGCCCTCATACTCAGTTTTGAATTTTTGGTTCCATCAAAACTGAACTCATCAAAACTAAAAGAGGAGTTTGGCCCTATCGTTACGACTGTACCGTCTGTAAGCATCACTTGAAGGCGTGTTTTTGCCTTGGTTAAGATAGTATCCCCCTCGAGCAGTTCAGCGCCGCTTGTAGCGTGTATGCTTTTTGATGCACGCTCTATGGTGGCTTCCCCTTTTAATGCCATGATGTTTCCTATACCTGCCCAGGCAGATAAACTTATGAATAATGCTACAATTATTTTAATCATTGTACTTCCTTAATATTTGAGATCTATACCCAAGAGGGTGATATTCTTTGAGTATTGTGCTAACACGGAGTTAGAATCGTTTTTTATGTATTCATTACTAAGATAGATCTCATAGTTCTTTGAGAGTTCATAAAGAAAAGAGATGCCTGCTTTGTTGTAGGTATCCTCCCTTTTTGAACTTGAAAGCGTCGTAGCACTTGTGATCGCATAGTCGGAGTATTGAGCATCTCTGTATCTGTATGAGAGCTTTGTCTTTAGTGCCGAGGTAAGTCTAAAGTGAAAGATAAGATCAAGCGTTATAATATCTTTGTCCAAAAAAGAGAGCGTAGCAGAAGTATCGGCTTTATAACTCTCATACGCCGTGTTGAAGTATATATAGTTCTTTGAGAAGAGATATACAAAGCCCATACCTCCACCAAGGGAGCTGTCATCTCTGTAGCTGTCCTCAGAGTGCACATAGTTTCTTTTTTTGTAACTTGCATTGAGATTGAGGATAAGCTTCTCAAAGAGCATCATACTGACTTTGGGTTTAAGTGAAATCTCTTCCAAGAAATCTTTTTGCAGATAGTATAATCTTGTATAACCTAAAGGGATATAAAGATTGTAGTTGCCTGTAGAGTAGCCGGCACCGACACCTAAAGAGCCGATGTAGAGATCATAAAAATGGGCATCGAAGTTATTTTGTGCATAAAGGTTCAGATCACTTTTGAGATACCATCCTCCCTCATCTTCTAACTCATTAGTGTATGTTACATTAGCGTTGAGACGGCTAAAGAGACTGCTTTGTTCTGCTGAATCTCCGGTACTTCCAAGATAATCATCTATAACGCTGTTTTTGGGACTGACATTGATATTAGTGTCATATCCAAGAGCTAAAGATCCTCTGAAATCTACCGAGCTCAAACTTTTTTTGTAAATAGACTGAACAATGTTTTTTTCCTCAGAAGTTAGTGCTGTGTTTAAGAGCTCATCATAAAGAGTTTTGGCAAGTTCATCTTTGGAAGTTTGTGTATAAAGTTTTAAAAGTTCGATTTTGGCATCAGTATTGTGCTCATCTAAAATAATTACACGCTCATATGCAGCGATGGCTTCATTGAGATAACCAAGTGAGAGGGCACTTTTTGCCCAAAGCAGATGCAGTTTGGGGTTTGCATACTCAGAAGTGGATGCTTTTGCCTCCTCTATGGCCTGATCGTATTGGGCGTTTTTATAAAACTCGCTTACTTGCTCATAACTTGCAAATACCAAAGTATGCAATGCAAGTAAAAATAGAAATATTCTCATATTTTCACCTTCTTATGGTATCACAGTGAAGTTCACGGTGATATTGTTATCTGCATTGTTAAGTTTATGACCCAACATATCACTAATATTGCTATCAACGGTAACGGTATAATTGCCATAGGACAATGTATTTGTCGGCAACAGCTCAATGATGCAGCTAAACTCTGTCGGAGTGATAGAGAGGTTAAAATCTACCGCTTGAGCATTGGTTTGGGTAAACTTTATCTTATCTTTGCTTATGCTTGAGAGATCCAGATAATCATCATAAAATTCAAGTGTAAAGTTACTCCCCGTTGCCTGCACAGTTCCCTGATTTTGTGGGGTTGTCGAAAGAGTTGGACTTTGAGTGTCTTTTACAGCATTGTAAAGCTTCAATGAACCGTTTTGATTGAGTGTCACCAGGAAAGCTTTTGGAGGGGAGAAACCTTGAACAACTTCGCTTGCCACAACACTTCCACCGGTGTTTATGATATCACTGGCATAATCACCGTTTGCTATGAGAAGCCCTTTGTTTAAAGAGGAGTAGTAAAGTTGTGATGAGTATGTTTGAGGATTTAGCAAAGATCTTATGTTGCTCGGAGTTCCTGGAAGGTCAAGTCTGACATACTCAAAGAGTGAACCATCAAAACCAAAAGCCTGTACATTACCGCTTGAGGAGATGGCAAAGAGTCCCATAGGTCCGTTATAGTCTTCATAAAGAGCCAGTTTTTTTACAGAGCCGTTTATCTCTACTCTTGATATTTTACTAAGGTTCTCATCAAAGATATCTACCCCACCGTTGTAGTCGGCAAGATACACTTTACGTACCTGAGCTGCATTTGTCGGATCATACGCTTGTACTTCCATGACATCCAAATATGCAGAGTTGTTGGTATCGACAGATCTCTTAAGCGTTAATGTAGCATCTGAAGCGTTATACGCAAAAGCCCGAAGCCCGTACTTTGGTCCAACTGCATAAATTGTGTTGAGAGTATTGTTGTTGTCATAACCAAGGCCTATGCTGTAAATGGTTTCGGCGGCATCGATATGTGAAACTTCTGAAATGCTTGAGGGATCAACTTGTAAAGAGTAGACGCCGCTATCGGCAGTGGCTACAAGCAGATGTGAATCATCTGTACGAAGCATAGCTGTAATATTTGCGAGGTTATAGCTGTGAAGATACTCTAAGTTTGGTTTTGTAAGTATCTCCGGATAGTTTACTAGATAGATCTCAAGAGAGCTTGTTGTTGCTACTGCAATTTTTGATGAGGTGTTTGTGTCATAAATAGTTTGAATGAGTACAGATGTTTTGTTGATATCGGTACTCTCAAGCTGTGCAAATCCTGCATTGATCTCAGGAGATTCGTTTTGTGCTTTTGTTTGAAACCACCATGTAGATACTCCCTCATAAGGGTGTCCATACATATCTGATATATTTGCATTGAGTGTTACAGTGATATTGGAGTCATATGCCAAAGGCTCTGATGGTGTAAATCTAAGAAGTGAGTTGAAGATCTCGAGTGTTCCGTTGATCTCGGTAGCATTGGCATCTCTTACTTCTAAAATGGCATTTGGGGTATTGAGCAGCTCTTTTGGAAGTGTTATGGTTTTGTTAAAGTCGAGAACTATATCTGTTTGTACCAACGCACTTGTGCTGTGGTTTTGTGGTTTTAGGTTACGAAAGCCAAGGGGATAAGGGTCATAAAGCTCATTGGAGGTACTAAACCTAAAGCGGTAGTCCTTGCTAAGAGCTCTCCCCTCACTGTCTTTTACCTCGGTGGTGACAACGAGAGTATAGTTACTTAAAACATTAAGATATCTCAGAGGTGAAAGTGTAACCCTGTTTGTGTCGATCTGTAAGTCGGTGTCTATAGTTACATTTTCATCTGCTTTGTTTTCAAGAAGATATACACTTGAACTGTTGATGGTGTTTTGGTTCAACTCCTTTGAAAATTCCAAAGTGATATTTTGAGCGATGGAGATGGGTTCGGTGTTGATCGGGGCTTTTGATATACTTAAGTATTGTGCTGAAGTTGTGTCTTCTTGCAAAGTTTTTGCTGTATCTTGAGAACACCCAAAGAGAAAAAAGAGACTAAAAATAAAAAAATACAGCTTACCCATTATAGCTCCAAAATGTAATAATAATGTGATTATATGCCTCAAAAGATTAAAGGTTGCTGATATTTGTTATTTAATAAAAGTGGAACTAAAAATGCTTAAAGTGTACAAAACTATCCAAAAAGGTAGGATCTATGGAGATTGTCTTACGCAATAATCTTATTCTTATCACGACAGGATTTGAGACGTTAAATACCGAATGGATGA
>JALWLL010000019.1 GCA_026996295.1 Sulfurimonas sp. | reverse complement strand
TTGGTTACAAGTGCACCTGCTCCAACGATAGACTCTTTTCCTATGACGGCGCCATCAAGTATGGTAGCGCTCATACCGATAAGACAAGCATCTTCAATGGTGCAGCCATGGAGCATAACCCGATGACCGATAGTGACATCATCCCCTATGATCGTTGGGTTTCCATCTGATTTGTCGGGTTTTTTATAGTGTGTGACATGGATCATGCTCAAGTCTTGAATATTTACCCGCTTACCGATCTTTATGTAGTGAACATCACCTCTAACCACACAGCCAAACCATATGGAGCAGTCCTCATCGCACGTAACATCGCCGATAATATCTGCTGATGGAGCGATCCATGTTCCTTGGGCTATTTTTGGTGTAGTGTCTTTAAATGGATATATCATGTTAACTCTCTATAAATAATCTGTTGATAAGTTGTTGCACATGGTTGGATGTTTCCTTTTTGCTTGCTTTTGCAATACGGTTGACATAGTCTTCTAAAAGTTTATGGTTGTTGATCGTTTTGTCTGCCGCATCTTTTTTGATCTTTTTGTAGGAACCATCGCTGAGAAGCTCGTGAGCGAGTGTGTTATCTGAGCATTGAAGTTTTAAAATCTGTATGATTTTTTCTTTGGATGGTTGATCTTTGATAGCAGTGAGAAGCTCTATGCGGCGCATAAGGTTTCTTGGCATCCAATCAGCACTTGAGATATATACCTGGGTTGCATCATTTTTAAAGTAAAATGTTCTTGGATGCTCGAGGTATTTTCCTAAAATAGAGATAACACGGATATTGTCGCTAACCCCTTTTATACCCGGTTTTAAACAGCATATGCCACGAACTATTAAGTCGATCTTGACACCTGCCTGACTGGCTTTATAGAGTGTACGAATTACATCTTCATCCACAAGAGAGTTTACTTTGGCAATGATCTGACCATCTTTTCCTTTGCGTATCTCGTTTTGAATAAGTGAAAGAATCTTTGGTTTTATTTGTGAAGGAGACATATAGAGCTCGTTGAGTTTTCCTTTTTTACTAAAGCCTGTGAGAAAGTGAAAAAAGCGTGTCAAATCATTTGTCACATCATCTTTACTGGTCATGTAGCTTAGGTCTGTGTAGATTTTTGCCGTAGATGGGTTGTAGTTACCGGTACCTAAGTGAGCGTACTGCTTGAGTTTGCCATTTTTTCTTCGTGTTATCAGTGTCGCTTTGGCATGTACCTTAAAACCTTTGATACCATAGATAACGTGTGCTCCCGATTTTTCCAAGGCTTTTGCCCAGATAAGGTTGTTTTCTTCATCAAATCGTGCCTTGAGCTCAACCATAACCGTGACCTGTTTTCCTGACTCAGAAGCACTCATAAGTGATTGAACTATGGGTGAGTTTGTTCCCGAGCGATAGAGTGTCATTTTTATCGAGACAACATCAGGATCTTTTGCGGCATCTTGAATCAGTTTAACAACCGGCTCAAAACTTTCATATGGGTGATAGAGTAGAACATCTTGTTTTTCCAAGGTTGTAAATATATTTTCGTTGTTATCCAAAGGTGGTAGTGTTTTGGGTTTGAACGTAGGTGATAAAAGATGTGCAAAATCTTTGTTAGATACGATTTGCCAAAGGCTTGAAAGGTTTAAAAAAGAGTGAAATTTATAGATATCATCTTTATAAACGTTTGTGTGACGGTTGAAAAAATTGATGATCTCCATATCTCCGCTTGCTCCAACCTCAAGACGTACCATCTCCCCTTTACGGCGAAGTTTCAGACCCTCTTCCAAGATCTCCATAAAGTCATCCGCTTCCTCCTCCTCTATGGCGATATCGGCATTTCTTGTGACTCGAAAAGGAGCATATTTGTCCAGCAGATACCCGGGAAAAAGATCCTCTATGTGTTTTGCAACAACGCTTTCAATAGGGATGTAAATACCACTCTCTAACTCAACAAACCGGTTTAAAACTCTTGGAACCCTAACGATTCCAAAGCGTTCTATAGAGTGATCGTCACTGTCTTTGAGTTTGACAATAAGCCCAAAACTTAGATTGTTCAGATGTGGGAAAGGGTGTGTCGCATCGATGGCGATGGGGATAATAACAGGGTATATATTTTCAAAAAAGTAGCGATTGAGTTGATTTTTTTGGTGTTGGTTCACATCGTCATAGGACTTGACGAATATTCCCTCATTTTCAATTTTTTTAAGTATCTCTTTAAGGCAGTGCTCCACAACCTGCTGTTCCTGATGAAGATATTTTCTAATCTCTTTGAGTTGTTGTAAGGGGGTGAGCCTGTCAGCACCGGATACAATGATGCCGGCTGAAAAAAGTTTTTTGAGACCCGCTACGCGTATCATGTAAAACTCATCAAGGTTTGTACCGTAAATTGCTAAGAACTTGAGCCTTTCAAGAAGTGGAAGTGATTCATCCTGGGCTTGTTTTAAAACTCTTGTGTTGAATTGAAGCCAGGAGAGTTCACGGTTATTATAAAGGTTTGGATTTTTCAAGTTAATCATAGTAAATCGCCTCAGAAATATTTTTGATATTGTATCTCATATATGGTTAAAACTTGTTTTAGCGAATAACTCCACTCCCTTTATAGTTGGCTGCGTGGTAGATAGTAGCACCGTTTTTTCTGGCATAGTATCGCATAAGTAGTTTTTGTAGTGTCGGCTCGATTGAGGGTGCAAACCAGGCATTGTTACTTATGGCTATAACATAGTGGACATCACCGTCATATATCTCCTGACAGGTTGCTTCATAACAGATCGCATTTCTGAACTTCACACCCTCTATCATAAAATCTGTAGGTTCTTTTGCCTCTACAAAGTCTGCCTGACCTGCAAAAAAGTACTCATTGATCATTTTTTGTGCAAATTTTGGCAGGGGAATATATTCTCCAAAAGGAACCAAAACCATTTTTTTTCCAATATGAATATCCCCGTTTTCAAAGAGATAGGTTACGTTAAAATTGTTGCCATTGTCTTTTAGAAGCGCTCCTGTGACTATGTTGATGTTGTGAGAAAGCTTTGTAAGCTCCTCTTGTAGTCTGGGGTGGGTGTTCATAAACAGAGCAAAAGCGGATTCTGGAAGTATCACAAGATCATACCCCTCTTTGGCAGCCTTTCTTATGGCGCTTAGATTACTCTCAATGATATGGTTTTTGTTTCTTGGAAGCCACTTCTGATCTTGTTTGATATCGGTCTCGATCAGCTTGATCTTCAGTGGAGTTTCATCTTGGATGGCTGGGTTGTAGTTGAGTGCAAATCCTAACAGAAGCAGGGGCAAATAGGTAAAAGGTTTTTTGATATACTTTGGCAGTGCCAATGCCACCAGGACAAGGGCAAGTTGGTATTTATATACACCTATATAGCTCTCAACAAAAAGGAGTTCGATCTGCATCCAGTTGAAATCAAAAGGTTCAAAAAAGCTAAGGGCAAACAAAAACAAGGCTCTCAGTGCTACATTGTTCGTGAGTGCCAGGACGCCAAAAAAGAGCATATAGATCATTGCAAAACCAAGAGTGACAAGAGGTTGCATATAACCGACACCGTTGTACTTGAAACTGTAGCCGATCCAGTAAAACCATAAAAGTCCTATGAAAAAGCCACTCACAACTACAGCACGCTTTGGAAGATAAAGTAAAAGAGCCAAAGCCAAAATACCACTCAGGGTATTGAGGAGTTTGAAGCTTATCCCCCAGTGCTCAAGGTACAAAAAAGCACTAAAGAGAAGTGCCGTGAATATCCCTGCTGATATATCAAACACAAGTGGTCTGTTTTGTCTAAAAATAGTTATTTGTTTTCTCATGTTGAAATTATAGTGTATTCAGTCACTTATTAACATAGTTTTTGTATAATCGCTCCAATTTATTTAAAGGATGCCATACTCATGGAAATAATAAGTCAACTCTTACCGTTTATATTTTTAATTGCAATTATGTACTTTGTAATTATACGCCCGCAGCAAAAAGAGGCAAAAGCAAAAAAAGAGATGTTAGAGTCACTGAAAAAAGGTGACAAGGTAGTTACTAATGGTGGTTTTATAGTAGTTGTGCATAAAGTGGAAGAAAAATTCTTAAGTGTAAAAATGAATGATGATGTTATCGTAAAGATCACAAAAGATTCTATTGCTAGAAAGTATGAGGATGAAGCTTAATTACCGTATAGCAGTTTTTGCACTCGCAATAGTCTTTGGTCTATTCTTCTCGTTTCCATCACTACTGCAAACCGAATCAGGAAAAAAAGTAACTCTTGGTTTGGATCTGCAGGGTGGTCTTCACATGCTTCTTGGTGTTAAAACAGATGAAGCAACAAAATCTCGTATAAAATCTATTGCAGCAAGTATTAAAAATTTCAGCGATAGAAAAGATATTTTGATTGATGATCTGACATTTGATGATTCGAGTGTTTCTTTTTCTGTTTTGGATATAGATGATGTGAAAACTATAGAAGAGTACTTAAAGTCCCTAGAGGGTGTAAAACTCGTAATAGATGGAGAAAATGTATCCTTGGCTTTGACAGAAGAGGAGATACTTAAAACCAAAAAACAAGCTGTCGATCAGGCGATAGAGACGATCAGAAACAGACTTGATCAGTTTGGTCTTGCCGAACCTGTGGTCGCTCGTCAGGGTGATGAAAAGATTCTTGTGCAACTTGCCGGCATTAAAACGCAAGAAGAGGAACAGCGTGCCCGTGAATTGATCTCACGTGCTGCTAAACTTGAACTAATGGCTGTAGATGAAGAGAGAGCTGCTCGTGTGTATAATATGAGTGATGCTGATGCCGCTGCATATGGTGATGTGATCTTAGAAGACTCTAAAAACCCTCAGATCAAGTATCTTGTGCATGAGATTCCGATTTTAGACGGCGGGATGCTAACCAATGCCACTGTCGGATTTGATCAAAATAACCGTCCTGTCATTAACTTTACACTCAACGCCGAAGGTGCTGAGATCTTTGGTGATTTCACAGGCAGAAGTGTTGGAAAACGTCTCGCTATTGTACTTGACGGAAAGGTGTACTCTGCTCCAAATATCAATGAACGTATTGGCGGCGGAAGCGGACAGATATCTGGTGATTATACGGTTGTAGAAGCCAAAGATCTTGCTATCGCTCTTCGCTCAGGCGCACTTTTAGCACCAATTTATTTGATGGAAAAACGTTCAGTCGGACCAAGTTTGGGTGCTGACTCCATTAAAGCGAGTATGGTCGCACTTATTGGTGGTTTTGTTCTAGTTATTTTGTTTATGATGCTATATTACCGTATGGCGGGTGTGATTGCAAATATTGCACTGATCGCAAATCTTTTTATTATTTTAGCTGTGATGTCACTTTTTGGGGCAACGCTTACACTTCCGGGTATGGCGGGTATTGTTCTGACGGTTGGTATGGCTGTGGATGCCAATGTTATCATCTCTGAAAGGATACGTGAGCTGATTTATGAGGGTAGATCTATCCATAAGGCGATAGAGGAGGGGTATTCAAATGCAATGCGTGCTATTTTGGATGCCAACATTACAACACTTATCGCAGCAGTGGTTTTATATGCGTACGGTACCGGTGCTATCAAAGGGTTTGCTATCACTATCAGTATAGGTATCTTAGCTTCTATGCTGACAGCTATCTTGGGAACTCACGGGATCTATCAGATGCTTGAGAATAAGATACAAAAAAGTAACAACAACCGTTTTTGGTTCGGGATTAAGGGTTAAAGATGGAATTTTTTAAATATACAAGAACCTTTAACTTTATGGGTAAGTCAAAGATCGCTTTGCTTATATCGATAGTTTTGGTGTTGGGATCTTATGTTCTTTTGGCAACGAAGGGGCTCAATTATGGTGTTGATTTTGCCGGTGGTACGATCGTACAGGTAAAATACGACACAGATGCTCCCATAGATGCTATGAGGGATAAACTCAAGGGCAACCCTATTTTTGAGGGTGCTTCCATAACTGAATTTGGCTCGCCTGATGAGGTTGTAATTCGTATGAAAACTACAACGGGTGATGTTACCGTCGATGTTGGTGATGTTACGCGTGAGGCACTTAAAGGCACAGGAAACTATGAGATCAGACGTGTAGATATAGTAGGACCAAAAGTTGGAAGTGAACTGAAAGAAAAAGGGATCATGTCCCTTGTCCTTGCAATTTTAGGGATCTTGATCTATGTAGCATTCAGGTTTGAGTGGAGATTTGCAGTTGCTTCCATCATCGCTCTTGTGCATGATGTCTCCATAGCTCTTGGTGCTATAACTCTTGTGGGGCTCGATGTCAACCTTGATGTACTTGCTGCATTACTGACGATCTTGGGATATTCACTTAATGATACCATCATTGTATTTGACCGTATTCGCGAGGGTGTGTCACAAAGTAAAAAAACAGATCTTGAAGAGATTATCAATGAGTCTGTAACAAGAACACTTGCAAGAACAACTTTGACATCGTTAACGACTTTCTTTGTTGTATTTACGTTGTTTATGTTCGGTGGTGAGATCATTCATGCTTTTGCATTTACACTTTTAGTGGGGGTTGTTGTTGGTACCTACTCATCCATCTTTGTTGCTTCTCCTGTGTTGTTATGGTTTGGTTTTGATGTGAAAAATTACCGAAATAAGCTTGCTCAAAAGGCAAAACGGGAAGCTGAGAAGGCAAAGATGCGTGCTCAGTTTGAATCTGGTGTGATGTAGTAGAGAGTGCATCTCTCTTGTAAGATAAACTAATAGAAGGAAATGTAATGGATTGGGGTAAAGTTGTATATGTGTTTTTCTCTTTAATGAGTCTAACATCGATCGCTGGCTTTTTATATGATAATAGTGCGGTAGCTCTTTTTGTAGCTGCGAGTTTAAACCTTGTGTCAACATTTTTAAAAATTGGTGTGAGGAATTTACTCTCAGCAGAGCTTTTGGCGTCTTCTTTGGTTGCTGATCTGCACTTGATACCGGCATTTGTATATATGGTTATTCTTGGAAATATAGAATGGGCAATCGCTTTAACGATCGGTGCATTGATTGCAAACATATTCTCTTTAGGTCTTATCTATATAGAGAGTTCAAAAACCCATGATGAGTATTAAAATAAACAGATAGGATTTTTTTTGGAATATAATTCACACACTATAGAAAAAAAATGGCAAGAGTATTGGAAGCAAAACAAAAGTTTTGAACCGAGTGAAGATTTTACACAAGAGAAAAAATATATACTAAGCATGTTCCCTTTTCCAAGTGGACGTCTTCATATGGGACATGTTAGAAACTACTCTATCAGTGATGCTTTTGCCAGATATTACAGACAACAAAACTTTAACGTATTACACCCTATCGGTTTTGACAGTTTTGGTATGCCTGCTGAAAATGCTGCTATTAAAAACGGAAGTCATCCCAAGGGCTGGACATATGACAATATAGAGTATATGAAAAACGAGTTTTATGCTCTTGGCTTTTCTTTTTCCCGCGATAGAGAGCTTGCCACAAGTGATGAGCTTTATACCAAGTTTGAGCAGGGCTTTATTATAGATATGTATAACAAAGGTTTGTTGTATCGTGAAAAAGGTCTTTTAAACTGGTGTCCACATGATCAAACGGTACTTGCCAATGAGCAGGTTGTAGATGGCTGTTGCTGGAGGTGTGATACACCGATAGTGAAAAAAGATATGAATCAGTACTATTTTAAAATCACCGCGTATGCCGATGAACTTCTCAAAGATCTCAAAAAACTTGAAAAAGGGTGGCCAAAACAGGTGCTTACTATGCAGGAGAACTGGATAGGGAAGTCAAACGGTTTGGCATTTGATCTTTACTTTGATGAAAAATCATTATCTGTTTTGGATAATAACTTCAAAGGCTTTGATGTTTTTACAACTCGTCCGGACACTATCTACGGAGTCAGTTATACCGCACTCGCACCTGAGCATGAAATAGTAACATATATGCTAGAGAACAAACTTCTAAGTGATGATGTAGTAGCAAAGATCAATACGATGAAAAATACATCTTCCATTGATCGACAAAAAGAGAAAGAGGGACTCTCTCTTGGTTTGGATGTTATTCATCCCTTAACAGGTAAAAAAGTACCGGTTTGGATAGCAAACTTTGTGCTTATGGACTATGGTAGCGGTGCTGTGATGGCTGTTCCTGCTCATGATGAGAGGGATTATGATTTTGCAAAGAAGTATAACTTGGAGATACATCCGGTTATAAAACCCTTCAAAGGGGAGCATAACTTCTCAAAATCAGCTTTTACAGAAGTTGGTGAGTTAATGAACTCTGAGAGTTTTGACGGTATGAACTCAAAAGAGGCTCAAAGCAAGATCATAGAGATGTTCGAGCAAAAATCTCTGGGGAAGAAAACTACAAACTATAAGCTCAAAGACTGGGGCGTTTCACGCCAACGTTACTGGGGTACGCCTATACCTTTTATTCATTGTGATGCGTGCGGTTTGGTTATGGAGAAAAAAGAGAATCTCCCTATTGCGCTTCCAGAAGATGTAGAGATCACTGGAGAGGGTAATCCTCTTGAAAATCATCCAAGCTGGAAACATTGTAAATGTCCACAGTGTGGCAGAGATGCTGTGCGTGAGACAGATACTATGGATACTTTTGTTGAATCTTCATGGTATTTTTTACGTTTTTGCGCATCACCGCTTAACTGGGAAAAAGAGGCGTTTTCGCCTGAGCAGATCAAGTACTGGATGGGTGTAGATCACTATATCGGTGGGATTGAGCACGCAATACTGCATCTTTTATATGCACGCTTTTTTACAAAGGTTTTTCGTGATCTGGGTTATTTGGAATTTGATGAGCCTTTTGAGAGACTCTTGACCCAAGGGATGGTGCTCAAAGATGGTGCCAAAATGTCAAAGAGTAAAGGCAACACTGTTGATCCGGATGCAATAATTGAGAAGTATGGTGCGGACACGGCAAGACTGTTTATCTTATTTGCCGCACCACCGACACAAGAGTTAGAGTGGAATGACAATGCAGTGGATGGTGCGTATAAGTTTATAAAGAGGTTTTTTGACAGAAGCTCGCATGTTCAAAAAACAGCTTCCATCCCCGTGATTGATCATGCTTGTCTCTCTAAAGAGGAAAAATTTGCAAGAACAAAAGTGTATGAGGCATTGCGTCGTGCACAGGATGTTTACAATGAAAGATATACATTTAATACACTTATAGCAGGTACAATGGAAGCTATGAACGCTCTCAATACCCAAAGCAACACTGATGTATGGACGGAGGGTTACTGGATACTCTCTTGTATAATGGAGCCTGTTATCCCTCATGTGTGTTGGGAGATAAGTGATAAATACTTTGCGCTTAACAACCTTGCACCGCAAAAGATACTTGAAGAGGTATTTGAAGTACAAAGCATCACTTTGGCTGTCTCAGTCAATGGAAAAAGACGTTCTGAGATAGAAGTGGGTACACAGGAGAGTAAAGAAAAGATCATAGAAGCTGCCAAGCAAAGTGTTGAGAAATGGTTGGAGGGTAAAACAGTTGTCAAAGAGATTGTTGTACCAAACAAACTTGTTAATCTTGTCGTAAAAGGTTGAGTATGTACCTCAGAGCTATACAAGTTATAATCATTGCAACAGTGGTTGTCTTTTTTATAGCTTGCGGGTACAAACCGAGTTCAAAGTTTTCAAGAGATATTTTGGGTGAGAAGATCAGTACAAGTGTAAAGATCTCTGCACAAGACCCTGAAAATACAGTGATCATTAAAGATGCAATAGATAAAGCTATTGTAGAAGTGTTTCATGCCTCCTTAACAGACAGAGCTCATTCAGATGCTCATTTGATCTTAAATATTGAAAATCCAAAATACACACCGGTTCAGTATAATGTTAACGGTTATGTCATAGCATACAGAATGAGTTTAGTTTTAAATATAACCAGGTATCATAACGGAATAAGTAAAGAGTACAGAACTCGCGGTACCTATGATTTTTCTGTTGCACCCAATGCAGTTGTAACAGATCAGGAAAGATTTGAAGCTATTAAAAACAGTGCTCAAAAAGCGATACAATCATTTATAGCAAAAGTCTCTGCCGAAGGGGCTAGATCTAAAGAGTAGCGAAAAGGAAGGTTTATGACAATTCAAACAATTATAAAAAAAGCTATTAAGCGACTGGAACTTGAAGGAAAACTTCTCACTCCGGACTTTTATGCAGAAGCTTTCTGTAAAGAGGCGAAAAAAGCTGGTATGGACGCCGAAGATTGTAATCATCTTGAGAAGTTCACAAAAGGGCTCAATAAAGAGTTTCAAAAAGATCTAAAACACTACAGAATCAAGACTATGACAGAATTTGTCCGTTATCTTGTCTCTAAGCTCAACAGGACAAACCCTTCTAAGTGTTCTGAAATACTTGAATCACAAACTATTTTTATAAAAAGAGTCCTACAGGTTGTCTCAGCGCTTCACAACAAAGAAGCAAGCCTTTTGGCTCAAAAGAGCATAGAACTTATAAACTCTCAGCCGACTGCACAGCAACTTGACCAGTATCGACAACTGTGGGTAAATTTTTTGACAATGTATGATGATGCATTTTTGAACAGGCTACAATCTTTTGGTAAAGTTGATGTTGATGATCTGAAAAAGACTATAGAAAGTTTGAACTTAAGCAAAGATAACTCCAAATCATCAAAGAGTGAGGATATGTCACGTATCATCTCTCTTTTAGTCTCCTCCTTTGTTCCCTCCATCGCTTCGAGTGTCAATGAAAAGATAGCCGTATTTAGTGACAAGATCAAAAATAATCCGGAAGTTTTACAATCAGACTCTATAGAAAAAGAGATACGTGCCATAATCTCCCTGAGGATCGCACTTGATAAAGAGAGTGTTAAAGAGATGGTTGAATCTCTTGATGGTGTATTAGATAAACTCTCTTTAAGGCTTATTGAGATGATTGAAAAATCAGACTCTTCAACTTCTGAGATCCAAAAAATAAAAGCAGAACTTGAACTTTATAACGAAGAGACAAGCAGTAACTTTAAAATAGCACATAAAAAACTTTTTACGATCGCTTTGGCATTGGAGCAAAATACGCAAAGTTTGAGTCATGACCTTAAAGATCATAATGATGAAGTGAGTGCGCTTAGTCAAAAAGTACGTCAGCTTGAGAGTGCACTTGAGGAAGCAAAGCAGGAATCAAAAGAGGACTTTTTAACCAAACTTTACAATAAAAGAGCACTGGATGAGTTTTTGCAAATGAAAGAAGCTGAGTTTGAAAGGTATAAACATAACTACTCTGTTGTGATGTTTGATCTTGATCATTTTAAAAGTGTCAACGATACTTTTGGACATGAAGCAGGAGATGCGGTACTGTCTGCTTTTGCAAAAATACTTAAAAAGGATGCCAGAAGTGTTGATATTGTAGGGCGTTTTGGCGGTGAAGAGTTTATGGCTATCTTGAGTGAAACTAATACAGAAGGTGGTATCGTTTTTGCCCAAAAAGTAAGACAACATGTGGAAAAAGCACGTTTTATGTACAAAGCAAAGCGAATTGCCCTTACTGTAAGTTGTGGTGTTGCAGAACGAAAGAAGCAAGTATCTATGCAAAGTACCATAAATGCAGCGGATAAAGCTCTGTACAAAGCAAAAAACAACGGCAGAAACCAAGTTGCCTTTAAGTAAATTAAGTGTTACAACAGTTTTTAGACAATAAGCCGCTTTATTATGATGCGATAGACTACACCCGTATGCCAAGGGTGTATGAAAAAATCAAAACAGATCTTCCAAAAGTAAAAATCATCCATCTTGTAGGAACAAACGGCAAAGGGACTACCGGTCGGTTTTTGGCTTGCGCTTTACATGCTCGGGGATATAGTGTCGGACACTATACCTCGCCCCATATTGTAGAGTTTAACGAAAGGATATGGCTCAACGGATCTTCTGTAAGTGATGAGCTTCTCAATAAAACCCATACACGTTTGCTGCAACTCTTAAGTAAAGAAGATGCGGATGCTTTGAGCTATTTTGAATATACGACATTACTTGGAATGCTTGTGTTTGAAGAGTGTGAGTATGTTGTTATGGAAGCGGGTCTTGGCGGGGAGTTTGATGCGACTGCGGTCTTTGACAAAGAGTTAACTCTGGTGACACCGATCGATTTTGATCATGAAGCGTTTTTGGGATCAAATATTATTGACATAGCAACGACAAAACTCAAAGCGATCCAAAACAATGCAATCCTCAGTGCTCAAAAATTTTCACAAGTCAAAGATGTAGCCACCCAACTCTCTAAAGATAAAAAGCTTACTATTTTGGAAGTGAACTCTCTTTTGGATTCAAATGACTATGAGAAAATAGAAAAGATATCCAAAAACCTGCAGCTAGCATACTATCTAAGGCAAAACTTACAGCTGAGTATCGGTGCGTTGAAATTTTTTGGTATCGAGTATGGTGTGGAGGATTTTAACGACGCAAGACTTTTTGGAAGATTAAGCACGATAGATGAGTATGTTATAGTTGATGTCGGACATAATCCTTTGGCAGCTGCTTCCATAAAAGATGCGCTTATGGGTGAGAAATATATCTTGGTGTACAATAGTTATAAAGACAAAAATTACCGTGAAATATTGAGTATTTTAAAGCCGATAATTCAACATGTCGAAATTATCGATGTATATGATGTAAGGGTGGAATCACAAGAGATCTTAAAGCATACTCTTGAAGAGTTAGATATTGTGTATAGAGATTTTTCGGGTGTTGAAAGTGGATTGCATTATTTGGTTTTTGGCTCTTTTAGTGTTGTGGAAGCATTTTTAAAAAGTTATAAAAAGGGTTTTCATGAATGATCATTTTACCGTTACCATTCATGATGATAACGGTGTAAAGCAGTACAATGTTCACCAACTTGTCAAAAAAGCGATCGTTTATGCCGTCTTATTTTTTGCTTTTATCAGTTTTGTAGCTATCGGTACAATTTTATATCTGAACAACACGGTGGATAAAATAGAGAAAAAACGTCTCGAAATAAGAGCTGCTTATGCTGAGCTAAAGTTGAAAAATGAAAAACTCAAGCATACAATGTTACAAACACAAGCAGCATTAAACATCAAAAAAGAGGAGCTGAGTGAGGTTTCTGATTCACTTTCAGAAATTGAGACTCTTATCGGAATCACTCCGGTAGAAGAGATGTCCCTGCAAAAAAGGGTGAACTTGACAAAGCTCAACTCCGAGCAGATGGCGACTCTCTTGCAGTTTATCCCCAATGGTTCACCCATAGTATATAAAGGCATCACAAGTAAGTTTGGCTACAGACTGCATCCCACACTCAAAAAAAAGGAGTTTCATCGAGGTTCAGATATGAAAGCGAAGATGAACACTCCGGTGTATGCTACAGCTGATGGTGTCATAGAGTATGCAGGTAATCATAAAAAGAGTGGATACGGAAAACTTATCATCATAAGACATAATTATGGTTTTACAACATACTTTGGTCATTTAAACAAGATTGTGATAAAATCAGGGAAGTTTGTAAGAAAAGGTGACCTGATCGCTTATACGGGAAATTCCGGTATGAGTAACGGTCCTCACCTTCATTATGAAGTGAGATTTATCCAAAGACCTTTGAACCCTTACTGGTTTGTCAAATGGACAGTTCAAAATTATCAAGAGATCTTTGAAAAGGAGAAAAAGGTACCATGGCAATCTTTAATAGCAGCGATAGCACACATCAAAATACAAAACCCGACACAAATACAACCATTATCACAACAGGAGCAACTCTCAAAGGGGAGATGAATCTCTCATGCAGTCTTTTTGTAGATGGTGAGTTTGATGGGATAATCCATTCCAAAAAAGATATAAACATAGGTAAAAACGGGCATATTAAAGGGGAGATTGTTGTTCAAAGACTCGTTGTTCAAGGTTTTATTGAGGGCAACATCAGTGCTCAGCGAGTTGAGATAAAAGCAAACGGAAAAGTAAGCGGTACCATAGAATATGAAGAGCTTGTTATAGAAGCTAAAGGTATTTTAGAGGGTAAGAGTATTGTAAAAAGTTCAAAAAAAGCTCCAAAGGTCAATAAGATAGAACTGAACAAATCGTAAGACAAAAACTCTTTTTTACATTACTTCGATAAAATGTCACAACTAAAAAGCTATAACAATAACTAGGAACCCAATGTCTCAAAGTATCCTCTACGAATATTTTAAAACCCAAAGTAAACAAAATATGGAGCTTCTTATATGTGAAGACTCTAAAGAGGCATATGAGCTTGAATGTGTTGCAAAGTTTTTTAACAAAGATGTTGTGGTATTTCCGGATTTTAGAGCAGCCAGAGGGGATGATCTCAGATCATACAAAGAGGAACTGCACCAACTTTTTTCATCTCTGAGAACCTACTACAACGCTCACAAAAAACCGCTTGTTATCTCCCCTTTAAAAACATTGCTGTTTCCGCTTCCAAAACAAGAACTTCTACAATCCATCACAATTGAGTTCTCACAAACACTGAAGCTTAAAGAGTTTAAAGAACAAATGCTCTTTTGGGGATACAATTTTGTGGATATGGTTCAGGTTGAGGGTGAGATCTCCCACCGTGGCGATATCATAGATATCTTTGTCCCCTCAAGCGCTCATCCTGTTCGTATCTCACTTTTTGATGATGAGATAGAGCAGATGAAGTACTTTGAACTTGAATCGCAAAGGACACTCAAAGAAGAGTTGGAGAGTTTTGAGATAACAAGTGCATTTTACTCTTTGGATGAAGAGCTGTTTCACTCTTTGGAGCAAAAAGTACAAAATTCTGAATATGATTCTTTGGTAAAAGATATCCCCTCTTTGGGATTGTGGCATCTTGATGAGTATGCTCAGGATTTTATGCAGGACAAAAGTGTCAAGCTTATACGTCCTCTTGAGAATCTTCTAAAGGATGCTTACGGAATCAACAACCCTGTTGTAGAGAGGGAGTGCTTTGATGTTGAGATACTTCCAGATACCGACAACTTTAAAGACCTTGTGGTAGCCGATGTTACTGCACTTCTTAAAGTACACAAAGAGAAAAAGATCACGGTTATTGCGGCAAATAAAGCGGTTATGAAACAAAGTGCGCTGTTTGATCTGCACAATATTACAGAAGTTTACGCACCGTATATTTTAAATATCATCTCAAAAGATGAACTTGTTATCTCTTTAAATAAAGCAGATAAAAAAAGACGACGACGTAACAGCTCTATACTTTTGGATGATCTTAAAGCGGGTGATTATGTTGTGCATGAGGATTACGGTGTAGGTATATTTGAGAAGATTGAGCAGACCGAGATACTTGGCGGTGTGAAAGATTTTATAGTTATCAAGTATGTTGGAGATGACAAAATCTTACTGCCGGTAGAAAATCTTGACTTTATTGATCGTTATATTGCAGGGAGTGGCTCCACTCCTGTTTTGGACAGATTGGGTAAAGGGAGTTTTGGCAAGCTCAAAGAGAAAGTGAAAAAAAGACTCTTTGAGATAGCCGGGACTATTTTAAATACGGCTGCGGCACGTGCACTTATCAAAGCGCCAAAGATCACTTTGGATAAAAAAACACTCAAAGAGTTTCAGGCACTCAGTGGTTTTGAATATACACAAGATCAAACACAGGCAGTAGATGAGATACTCTCTCAAATGAGTTCAGGCAATATTATGGACAGACTTTTAAGCGGTGATGTCGGTTTTGGAAAAACAGAAGTAGCACTCAACACCATCTATGCTGCGTATAAGTCCGGCTATCAGTCTGCGTTTATCGTTCCTACCACACTGCTCTCCGCACAACACTTCAGAAGTCTTGATGAGCGTTTTAGGGATATGGGTATCCGTTATGCAAAGCTTGATCGTTTTGTAAGTACCAAAGAGAAGAACAACATCATAAAAGGGCTCTCAAGTGGGGAGATAGACTGTGTTGTCGGCACCCATGCCCTTTTTGGTCTGAGTTTTAAAAAGCTCGGTGTTGTGATCATTGATGAAGAACATAAGTTTGGTGTGAAGCAAAAAGAGAAGATCAAGGAGCTTTACCATAATGTGCACCTTCTCTCCATGAGTGCTACACCGATACCAAGAAGTCTCAATCAGGCTCTAAGCTCCATTAAAACGATGAGTCAGCTCCTTACTCCTCCTAGCGAGCGTCAAGGGGTTCGGACCTTTGTCAAGGAGTATGAAGAGAAGCTTATAAAAGAGGTGATCTTACGTGAGATCCGCCGTGGAGGTCAGGTATTTTATGTGCATAACTCCATCGATCATATGCCTATTAAAATGGGTGAACTCAAAGCGATACTTCCAGAACTCCGAGTGGTCATGCTGCACTCAAAAATTTCGGCAGTTGAGACAGAAAAAGAGCTTTTGAAGTTTGAAGCCAGAGAGTATGACCTGATGATAGCGACCTCGATCATAGAAAGTGGTATCCATATGCCTCACGTAAATACCATTATCGTTGATGGTGCGGACAGGTTTGGTATAGCCGATCTGCACCAGCTTCGAGGGCGTGTTGGACGTGGAAGCGTTGAGGGTTTTGCTTATTTTATCGTTGAGAATAAAGAGGCTTTGACAGATGAAGCAAAAAAACGTCTTTTGGCATTGGAGTCAAACTCCTTTTTAGGCTCCGGCTCTGTTTTGGCATACCATGACCTTGAGATACGTGGAGGTGGAAACCTTGTGGGGGATGCACAAAGCGGACACATAAAAAATATAGGGTATTCTCTTTATTTGAGGATGCTTGAAGATGCCATCAAAGAGTTGAGCAACACTGTAGATACCGCACGAGCCAAGGTAGATATAAAACTTACAATCAGTGCATATATATCTGATGAAGTGGTGAAAGAGGATAGACTCCGTTTGGATGTTTACCGTCGTTTGTCGCAGTGTGAAGAGGTTGTAGAGATCTATGAGATCGAAGAGGAGCTTATAGATCGCTTTGGAGAGCTAGATACCCCTACAAAACAGTTTATTGAGCTTATGGTGATAAAACTCTTAAGCTTAGAGCAAAAAATAAAATCTATTATGAACTATGGACAAAATATAACCGTAACTTACATGAATGACTCTAAAGAGAGTATAAAATCTGCTTCAAAAGATGATGATGACATTATCAAGGCAGTTCTGTATTATTTAAGAAATTCAAAACCAAAGGTATTATAAAGATGAGAATTGCATTTATTGGCGATATAGTTGGAAGACCGGGACGCAGTATGGTCGCAACGCACCTTCAAAAGATACGACAAGAGTACAACATAGATTTTGTTATAGCCAATTATGAAAATGCCTCTCATGGTTTTGGTATCACTACAAAAAATGCCAATGAACTTTTTGGCTATGGCATAGATGTGATGACGGGCGGCAATCACTCTTGGGATAAAAAAGAGGTTGAGCCCCTTTTTGAGACACATGAAATTTTACGTCCCCATAATTATCCTGAAGGTGTGGCGGGTACAGGGTGCAGGGTCTATAAAGTTGCAGGTGAAAAGTTGGCGGTGCTTAATCTTATGGGTTATTATGCGATGCCAATGAGTGACAATGCTTTTAGATGTGCACAAAAAACGGTAGATGACCTTCATATGCAAGGTATTAAAAATATATTTATAGACTTTCATGCAGAAGCTACAAGTGAGAAGCGTGGGATGATGATGTTGCTTCAGGGGAAAGTGAGTGCCATTATAGGGACGCACACTCATGTCTCAACTGATGATTTTCAGATTGCACAGGGTACGGCATATTTAACAGATATTGGGCTGAGTGGATGTCGTGACAATGTTATAGGGATGGATGCAAAAGTACCTTTGAAGCAGTTTTTAACAGGGATGAAAGGGCATTTTGACATACCAAAATCTTGTAAAAAAATTCTTCAAATAGCTGTTTTGGATATAGATGAGGGAGCGTGTCAAAGTGCTTTTAAACTCAAGTATTTTGATAATACCAATGTACTGCGGACAGATGCCTGGGTAGAAAACTAAGCTGTTATCTGATAATAGCTGTCGTTTTGTATGTAGGTATTGAGCATCTCTTGACGAAGAGACCTCTCTTGTAGTTTTTGTAGCTCACTTGGAAGTTTTTTATCTATGGTCGGTGTCTGATCTAGAGTTGCCTGAGGTATTCTTAAGAGAGAGAATATTTTAGAATTATCCTTATAAGCTTGTTTTGCATTTTGCAAGGTGCTGTAGGTATCAAGCTCTTTGATGGAGCTTTTGAGCTGTTTTAGCTCTTTGTTGTTATCATTCTGTGTTGGTTCTTTTTGGAGTGCAAGCTCGATTTTATTGCCAAATGTTTTACTCTGTGCTATATAGTCAACCGGAAGATTTTGCTGAAGGAGTGGTTTGGGATCACTGCTTCTTTTGTAGCTGAACGAAGTGCTTTGTTTTGTATCACTGCTTCTGGTTCTTGCAGTTCTCTCGGAGGTATTTGCACTGACATATGTAGAGTATGATGAAACGAACATAACAACCTCCTTGCAGATATTTGCTATATTATAACATATGTTTTATTTTATTATTTTTAATAAAACAAATTAATCAAATTGCAAAGAGCATATACAAATCATAAAAAATTTGCGATACAATAAGAAAAAATATTTTGGATGGTTTTTTTATGAGTGCAAAGATTGTCATAGTAGAAGATGAAGAGGATCTTCTGGAGTTGCTTGAGTACAACCTTTCAAAAGAGGGTTTTGATACCATAGGCTTCTTGAACACAAAAACGGTAACTCAAATTTTAGAAGAGGAAGATATAGACCTTTTGATCATGGATAGAAACCTTCCCGCAATAGAGGGGAGTGAATTTGTCCAAGAGCTCAGAGCAAGCGGTATCGTTACTCCTGTGATCTATCTAAGTGCAAAAAACAGAGACAGTGATATAGAAGAGGGCTTTTTAAGAGGTGCAGATGACTACATCACAAAACCTTTTAATATGAAAGAGCTTATTCTTCGGGTCAAAGCACTTTTAAGACGAACAACAAAAAAACATAACGAAGGGCAACTCAGCCATAGAGACCTGCTTTTGGATAAAAGCACAAGATCATTAAGTGTTGATGGAAGAGACGTAGATATCACAAAGTTAGAGTTTGATCTTTTGTATGAGTTTCTTATAAACAAAAACAGCGTCTTAGAGCGTGATTATTTGCTTGAACATGTCTGGAAAGATGCTGATACATACCAATACAGAACAGTGAATGTAGCCATTAACCGTTTAAAAGAAAAAATTGATCCAGATAAAACAAAAGAGTATATTCAAACAGTGCGTGGTGTCGGGTATAGACTGTGCTAAAAATACACCAGATATTTATACTGAAGTTTGTCGGGCTTTTAGTAGCCACACTGCTTATATCCTCTTTGATCAGCTATATATCTTTAAAATCTACCATTATTGACAACAATAAAATACATCTGCAACATGCAATTTCATTGATTGAACTTAATCTGAACGAGATTGATGATCTTGATAGCTATGTGCAAGAGGTTGTAAAATCAACAGGCTTGAGGATGACTGTTATCAATGATGAGGGTGTTGTGATCGCTGAATCAAATTTCAACAAAAACGATATGGACAATCATGCCAATCGTTATGAGATTATGAAGTCCAATAAAGAAACATTTGCTCATATTGTACGCTATTCCAATACGCTTAAAGTTGATTTTTTGTATGTTGCTAAAAAGACTCTGTATAAAGGAAAAAAGGTTTATTTGAGGCTTTCTATGGATCTTGGACAGATTATGAGTGAGTTTTATGCACTGTGGTCTAAGTTGATAACAGCGTTTGTCGTTATCTTTCTCATAGCATTTTATATATCGAAAAAAATGAGTGAACGGATCGTGTATGACATCCATCAGATCACAAAATACTTAGATGAGATATCGAACAAGAACTATAAAGCTGTTATAAAAACAAAATATTTTTATGAGTTTTTACAAATATCGTTAATGTTAAAAAATCTTGTAAAAAAACTCAGTAACCGAGAGAAACAAAAACAAAAATATACAGCAAAATTACGTCTTATGAATAAGCAAAGAAATGATATTTTATCTGCGATTTCGCATGAGTTTAAAAACCCTATAGCTTCCATAGTAGGGTATGCACAGACACTTCAGGAAGATCATGATATAGATGTAAGGATCCGTGAAAAGTTCCTTGGCAAGATCAATGCAAATGGAGAGAAGATCTCTAAAATGCTTGACAGACTGGCACTTTCTGTCAAGCTTGAAAACCGTGATATCGAGATAAATCCAAGTGAATTTGATCTTAAGGTGATGTGTGAAGAGATAGCGACAAACCTGATGTCAAAATACAAAGGAAGATATGTTGAGGTAGATATAAAGCCGACGATCCTTAATGCTGATAAGACAATGATAGAGCTGGTGATAGTGAATCTTGTAGATAATGCATTAAAATATTCTCATGATGATGTGAAAATAACTTTGAAAAACGGCAGTATTGTTGTAGAGGACAAAGGCATAGGGATACAAGAGGAGTATCTGGATAAAGTTACATCAAAATTTTACAGAGTCAAGAAGAATACATGGGACAACTCTATGGGGATAGGGCTTGCCTTGGTGAGTTATATACTCAAAGCCCATAACTCATCGCTGAAAATAGATTCTACCTTTGGCAAGGGTTCTAGTTTTAGTTTTTCTCTTAAAAAGATGATTAAAAAATAGCAAAGTGCCATATTTTTGAAACTGTTTTGCAAAACTTGATATATTTTTACTCTAAGGAGTACAAATGAGAGATTTTCATGGAGTTATTGAAGTGTTGAAAAATTATTTGGCAGAGATAAAAACTACAAAAATTTTAGACAAGGATGTGGCAAAAGCTCTCAACATCTCACAGTCAAATTTTGCAACTATAAAAAGAAGAAACACCATACCATACGAAAATATACTGAAGTTTTGTCACAAAGAGAAACTTTGTTGTAACGATATCTTTTTTGAATAGTTTATATTTTAGACTGGATAGTGACCTTTTTAGCTTCAAAGAGTTCTATTGCTTTTTGAACCATTGGCTCTTGGGTAATATCAACCCCGTTTAACTCTTGTGTTGATGGATCTTCTGCAGAGCAGTTTGTTACACAGCTACCATCACCAACCTCTACATCTTCTATCATAGAAGCACTTTGTTCAGGTGCTAGAGTGTTTTTTTTTTCGTTAGGAGCTTGTGTGCAGGGGATCCCTTTTATCGTTGTTTCAAATCCAAATACCTCGCGCACGAGCTGTTTTATAGCTGCATAGCCATGCTTTAAAATCTGTTTTCCCTCTTCATCGGCACAACTCTCCCATGTGAGCGTATTGGCTTCATAGGAGATGAAATGTACAGAGTTTGCAAAACATTCACCAAGTTCATAGTTTCTGTCTTTGATCTTGGAAGTAAGCTCATCAAAACGTATTTTAGAAGTTTGCATCACCGGTTCTTCTTGTTTGTCCTGCTCTTGTTTTGCGGGAGTGTTTGGTGTCGTGTCTGTTACTTCCTGCGTTTGTTCTTGGGTCTGTTCTTGGGTCTGCTTCTGAGGTGTGATGATTTGTGGTCTTTGTATCTCAGATTCCAAAGACTCGATCATTTGGTCTATCTCTTTGATACGGAGTGCTTCGATCATTTTGAAAAAGATCATGGAGAGTACAAAAGAACCATCGGCATTGATACTAAAGAGATATTTCGATTCACTTAAAATTCTAAAAAATCTCTCAAGTACCAAAGTGCTAAAGAGAGCGTCTTGGTTGTACATTTTCTCTTTGAGATAGGCTATGAGCTCATCAACTACCATTTCGGCTTCATAGTCTTCCAGTACTTTTACATACTCGACAAGAGCCGCATAGTCTTTTGCAAAAACTGCATTGAAAAGCTCTGTGATGAATTTAGGATCAACAAGGCCGAGCATATCAGTTACCGTGCGTACATCAACATGGTTTTTTGAGTAAATGATCGCCTGATCGAGAAGTGTGAGCGTATCTCTTAGACTTCCACTACCACTGCGTGCTAAGATCTCCAACGCATCATTTTCATACTCGATGTGCTCAAGGTGCAAAATATGAGCCAAATGGTCTATGATCTTGTTTGTAGCTATGCTTTTAAAGCGGAAGTGTTGTGTACGACTCAGTATGGTTGCCGGCAGCTTGAGCGGGTCTGTAGTAGCGAGAATAAATTTGACATATGATGGAGGCTCTTCTAGTGTTTTTAAAAGGGCATTGAATGCTTCTTTTGTCAGCATATGCACTTCATCGATGATGAAAATTTTAAATCTGGCACTTGATGGTTTGTATTTGGTCTGTTCAATAAGGTCTCTGATATCATCAATTTTGCGTGAGCTTGCAGCATCCATCTCCACTATATCCATATGGCGGTTCTCAAGAGCCAAGATACAGTTTTGGCATACGCCACAGGGTTGATGAGAGACCCCTTGTTCACAAATGAGCGCTTTTGCAAAAATCCGTGCTGTTGAAGTTTTTCCACTTCCCCGAAGCCCTGAAAAAAGGTAAGCATGAGAAAGCCTGTTGGAATCAAGTGCGAGTGAAAGGGTCTGAGCAATTGTTTCTTGCCCTATAAGTTCATCAAAATTTGTCGGTCTATATTTTCTTGCTAATACTTCTGAACTTTCTTTCACTTAGCATACTCCATTTTTAAGTAAAATGATTTTACCATTTAAAGAGTTAAACTATTATCAATTTATAAGTTATGCAAAGATGAAATTTAACTCTTGAGCCATTTGGATGCTACTTTTTTGAGTGCTTCAGGATTTTCAGAAGCAAAAAATTTCAAAGCTGTTTTTTCATAGTTGTGGGTAAAATCAAACTCTTTTTCGAGGTATTCAACTATGGCATCTCCCGAATGGATGAGCAGTGTCTCTTTGGGAAAGTAGTTTTGCAGTGCATTGTGAAGTAACGGGAAGTGTGTGCAGCCAAGTATGACGGCATCGGGATCCTTGAGCATATGAAAATAATGTTTGAGTGTTGCTTCTAGTATCTCACCCTCAAATATCTCCTCTTCTACTAATGGAACAAAAAGTCCGGTTGCTTTTGCCTGAAGGTTTTGAAATCCGAGTGATTTGAGCTTATGCTCATATGCTTGAGAGTTTATGGTTGCATTTGTGCCAATAATAAGGATGTTCTTGTTTGTATCTTTGAGGGCATTGGAAGCGGCAAGTGCACCCGCTTCAACTACTCCATAAACAGGGCACGCAGCACTCTCTCTCATCTCATGAAGCGCATAGGCACTTACAGTATTGCAGGCAACAATAATAAGATCAAGTTCAAAGTTTTTGAAAAACTCTACGGCTTCAATGGCGTAGCGAATAATGGTGTTTTTGTCTTTGATGCCATAAGGCACACGGGCTGTGTCGCCAAAGTAGATGATCTCTTCAAAGAGTTTGTGCTCTAGAAGTGACTTAACAACACTTAAGCCACCAATCCCGCTGTCAAATACTCCAATTTTCATAGTATTAGTTTGTGTTCATACTCTCTAAAAATTCTGCATTGGTAGCTTTTTTGCCCATAGTGTTATAGATAAACTTGAGAGCTTCCACTTCGTTATCTTGTTTATGTAACATTTGACGTAAGATGAACACTTTTTGCAACACTTCAGGACCAATAAGAAGTTCATCTTTTCTTGTTCCTGATTTAAGTATATCAATAGCAGGGAAGATTCTTCTTTCTGCGATTTTTCTATCGAGTACAACTTCAGAGTTGCCTGTTCCTTTGAACTCTTCAAAGATCACTTCATCCATGCGGCTTCCCGTATCCACAAGAGCAGTGGCAATGATAGTAAGACTGCCACCGTGCTCGATGTTACGTGCTGCTCCAAAGAAGCGTTTTGGTTTATGCAGTGCATTGGCATCGACACCACCGGAGAGCACTTTTCCGCTTGAAGGTGTTACGGTGTTATATGCACGGGCCAAACGGGTAATAGAGTCAAGTAAAATCACCACATCACGACCAAGCTCTACTCTACGTTTAGCTTTTTCTATAACCATCTCTGCAACTTTTACATGGTTTTTTGCAGGCATATCAAAAGTGGAACTGTACACTTCACCTTTGACGCTGCGCTCCATATCTGTTACCTCTTCTGGACGTTCATCAACTAGAAGAACCATAAGGTCGATCTCCGGATGGTTTGCCGTGATACCGTGAGCAATCTCTTTGAGAAGTTCTGTTTTACCACTTCTAGGTGGAGCAACGATAAGTCCACGTTGACCCTTACCTATAGGTGAGAAAAGATCCATCATACGACCGGTTAAGCCTTTTTCTCTATACTCGAGTTTGATCTGCTGTGTTGCGTAGAGGGGAGTGAGGTTCTCAAAGAGAGGTCTTTTTTTACTCTCTTCAGGTGGCAGGGAGTTGACAGCTTCTATTTTGATAAGGGCATAATAACGCTCCTGATCTTTTGGAGGGCGAACCTGTCCTGTAACCACATCTCCGTTTCTAAGAGCAAAACGGCGTATTTGCGTGTTAGAGACGTATGCATCATTGATACTTTCATTAAAGCTTTTATCGATAGAACGTATAAAACCGTAACCATCAGGCATAATCTCTAAAATACCGCTAAAGAGTATGAAGCCCCCTTGCGCGGTTTGTGCTTTGAGTATCTCAAAAATAACATCTTGGCGTTTGAGCTCATTTGGATGTTCAACTCCAAGCTCTGTTGCGATCTCGACAAGATCCTGGATACTTTTTGTACGCAACTCTTCTACACTTGAGCCTTTTACAGGTGTGTGTGTTCTTGACTTTGAGTTGTTTCTACTATTGTTCTTTGTGTTTTTACGCGGTGTTTGTGAAGTGTTTTCACTCATGTAATTGCTGCCTTAACGTGTTGGAATTTCTTTGCAGAGAGGGAAAGTTCTAATTATTTTAATAGTGTAATTATACTCACTTGTACAGGTGAAAGTCAAGTTTGTGTA
>JALWLL010000018.1 GCA_026996295.1 Sulfurimonas sp. | reverse complement strand
CTCTGCAAATACCATTCAACCGTCTTCACAATCCCACTCTCAAAGTTCTCATTTGCTCTCCAGCCAAGCTCATCCTCTAGTTTTGTAGCATCTATGGCATAACGTCTGTCATGCCCGGCTCTGTCTTCTACGAAAGTTATAAGCTCTTTATAGCTCTCTTTGCCAATTCTCTCTTTTGGTGAAACTTTCTCATCGAGTATGCTTGTGATGGTATCTACTATCTGAAGGTTTGTTCTCTCATTTTTTCCACCAATATTATACACATTTGCCTCTTTACCTCTGTGATATACAAGATCTATACCCTTACAGTGATCAAGTACATAGAGCCAATCTCGTATGTTCTTTCCATCTCCATAGATAGGAATGCTCTCACCTGCAAGTGCTTTTCGGATAATAGTAGGGATAAGTTTTTCATCATGTTGTTTTGGACCATAGTTGTTTGAACAGTTTGTTATAACTGTGTTGAGTCCATAAGTCTCTTGATAGCTTCGCACTATCATGTCACTGCTTGCTTTAGAAGCTGAGTATGGAGAGTTAGGAGCATAAGGGGTTTCTTCTGTAAAGAGATCAGTCTCACCCAGTGTTCCATACACTTCATCGGTAGAGATATGGTGAAATCTACACTTTGCATACTCCTCTTTATAAGTGAATGGTTTCTCCATCCACTTCTTTTTTGCTACATCAAGCAGGGTAAAAGTACCATTGACATTTGTCTCGATAAATACTCCAGGATTTAAAATTGAATTATCCACATGGGACTCTGCAGCAAAGTGGATCACACCTCTGATGTCATACTCATCAAAGATAAACTCTACAAGTTCACGGTTACAGATATCACCTTTAATAAACTTATATCGTGGGTGTTCTTCTACTTCTGTAAGGTTTTTAAGATCTCCCGCATAGGTCAAAAGATCAAGATTAACGATGTTGTACTCTTTATATTTATCTAAGAAGTATGGCACGAAGTTACTGCCGATAAATCCGGCACAGCCTGTTACTAAAATGCTAATCATCTTTTACTAAATCCTGTAAATATTCTCCATAGCCGTTTTTACTCAGAGGTTTAGCTATCTCAAGTACTTTAGCCTTGTCTATCCAAGCGCTGTTGTAGGCTATCTCTTCAAGGCAAGCTACTTTAAAGCCCTGTCTGTGTTCTATGGTTTGAACAAATAAAGAAGCTTCTAAAAGGGAATCATGCGTTCCTGTATCTAACCATGCAAATCCACGTCCAAGAACCTCTACATGAAGTTTTTTTTGTTTCAGATATTCCTCATTGATCGAGGTGATCTCAAGCTCGCCTCTTTGCGATGGTTTTACTTTTTTTGCAATCTCGACAACATTATTATCATAGAAGTAGAGTCCTGTCACAGCAAAATTTGATTTTGGCTCTCTCGGCTTTTCTTCTATACTCACTGCATTTTTGTTTTCATCAAACTCTACAACACCAAATCTTTGAGGATCTTTGACTTTATAACCAAAGACTATGGCACCCTCTTGCAACTTGGAAGCTTTTTGAAGCATTGGTGAAAAACCTTGCCCGTAAAAGATATTGTCACCTAAAATCAGGCACACACTGCTCTTGCCAATAAAATCCTCTGCGATCAAAAAAGCCTGCGCCAATCCATCGGGAGAATCTTGGATCTTATACTCAAGTGTGATACCCCATTCACTTCCATCCCCAAGAAGCTCTTGAAATTTGCCTATATCTTCTGGGGTTGATATGATTAAAATTTCCCTGATTCCTGCTAACATCAACACTGAAAGCGGATAAAAAATCATCGGTTTGTCATATACGGGCAAGAGCTGTTTACTAATTGATTTAGTCACAGGATAAAGTCTCGTACCGCTTCCCCCTGCTAAAATGATACCTTTCATGCAAACACCCCATCAAACTATAATAATCAAGATTATACAATAGTGCATTACAATATAAGTTTAATATCTATATTTTCAGTTTGTAAACTTTTGCTTTTGGCGTCATAATCACCTTGTCAAAAAGATTTTTATTGTAATTTTCCAAAACAAACAACTGTATATACAATGAATTGTACGCTTCCTCATCGAGCACTAAAAAAGTGCCATAGTTACTCATATATATCACACTGATTGGTGAAGAAAAATCTAACATCTGCTCATCTTTTCGCAGCTTCATATTTTTATCATAGTATGTTCGCACGAACCTGCGCATCGGCACTTTGTTTTGTCCTATTTGAACAGTTTGCGTCTTTTTATCTATCGATATCCCTCTTCCGAGTTTTATGGTTTCACCCGTATCTTTAAAGCTTCTGCTCATATAAAAAAACGGGGCTTTAGTTTTATTGCCATTCATCAAGTCTATGTTGGAAAATGCACTTACTGTGGGGTAAATATTTAACATTTTAAAAGGTAAATACAGGTAGATATCCCGTGTCTTTTTAGGTAACTTCACATCATCAGTCTGTAGTGAAAGTAAAAAGTCGTTTGTATCATCAAATCCGGCATCGACCGTCATAAGCTCTATATTTCTAAAAGGTCGTTTCTCTTTAAAGTTTTTCTCCGTATATTCCACATCAAAGCGTGCCATTTTTGCAGCTTCCTCCTGGGGATGTGTCAAAATAAAACTCACAGGAAAATTTACAGAGCCATAGTGTTTTGCACCATCAGTCAATGTTTTGACATCTGCATAATAGCGTATAGGGTAACCATAGTCCCACCAGGCAACAACATAATCTTCTCTATCGGCTATATGTTTTAGTTTATCTAGTACTTTCACCTCATCTTTCATAAAGACCGTCGGCACCTTATAAGAAACAACATGCATAATATTTGGGTATAAAACAGCTGCACTTAATAAGATCATACTCAAATACCTAAATTTTTTATCCGGCATTTTATTTGCAATTTCAACAATTAAAAAGGCGATACCAAGAGCCAAAACAGGCACTGCATATACGGTAAATCTCAAGCCTCCCACACTTGCTAAAAAGCCTAAACCTATCATTGGAAGTGCAAAGAGCATCACCTTATGTCTGTATGCCAGATAGATAAACCCTATAATGGAGAGAACAAAGGTGGCTATACTTCCGCTGATCCTGTTGGCAAATGTCTCAAAGGGGATATGCCCCGCTTCCCTTACTGTTTGCATCACATTAAAAAAGTGTAAATTCAAACCATCTTTTGCAGCACTGACGGAACTCTTAAAAACATACGATTTTAATTTTCCCCAAATCGGGTTAATGCCCCCCGTTGCCAAAAATATCAAAACTGCCACTGCAAAAACATAATAAATATATTTTTGCATCTTCTCCTGCTTGAAAGCAAAGAACACCCCTACAACCATCACTAAACGTATAAGTTCATCCAACATCGGCATGGCAAGCAGCATAAGGGTCATAAGCTTATAGTTGTAAAGATTTTTTCTCTCAAAAACAAGTGTGTACAAAAGGATAAGTGCAAAAAACGAGAACTCCAGTGCATAACTCTCAGGATACCACCATCTGTAAAACAAAATCTCCAGAGCTGTGATGAGCAGATATTTGTCCTCACGGGTTCGCATTGCCCAAATAATAGACCACAGTAAAAAAGTCGGAAGGACTATGTTTAACATATCGGTATCATAGTAGCCGATCATTGTTCTGTTGTAGTAACTCCATGTTATGGAAGCTAAAAGTGCCGCTATAAAACCCATCTCAAGGTTATTAAAACTTCTACCGATCAGAACGAGAGGTATAACGATTAATGAGCTTAAAAATACAGGCATAAACAAGATAATACTCTCAAACGAAAAAGGCAATATTTTTGCAAAAATCGCGGTAAGCTGTGCCGTAGAGCTCTGTATCTTTGAGAGATCATTTGGCTGTGACACACCACTGAGTATATCTCGTGCTCCCTCCGCCCAGGCATAACCGTCATTTGTATTAATCATAAACTGTCCATTAAAATAGAACTGATCATAACCTGAGAACTGATAGAACCATATCATCCGAATGGCAACTGAAAATAAAAATGCAATGAAGATATACGTTATCGTAAGTTGTGTCTGTGCTGTTGTGTTATTCAATTTTTCACCTTCAATAGTTGTTTGTAGTATTGTAGTTTTTCTTTGTAAAGTTTAATCTCTGAGATTTTATCATATTTTAGAGCTCCTTTAAGAAGTAACTCATACTTAGAGACTAAATGATTTACAATATCATTATGATACTTCTCACACGATCCCACAAGCTTCTGCAAACTCTGCACACGAAACCTGTCCATCCCCCAATATTTATAACTGAGCTGATCATCTGCTCCCCCATGTTTATTGATGAGTTTTTTATCTACAAGTGCCATCTCATGCTTAGAGGCTATTCTCAGCCACAAATCATAGTCTTCACAGACTTCCAAAGACTCATCAAACAACCCCACATTAAAAAGAAGCTCTTTGGCGATCACTACAGATGAGGGTGCGATGTTACAATAGGAGATATTTTCTAAAAAAGTATCTTTGCCGATTTTTTGAAATTTTTTTGGAATCTTTACCTCTGCACCGTTGCGTATCCATCGCTCATCAGTATAGCTTACAAGTATATTTGTATTGTTTTTATGAAACAGCACCTGCTCTTGCAGTTTTTCTGTGTGCCACTCATCATCCGAGTCCAAAAATGCTATCCAATCAGAAGTGCCATGGAGAACTCCAAGGTTTCTTGCACTTGATACCCCGGAATTTTCTTGGTATATGTAGTGTACTTCTGGAAAATCTTTTACTATTTGAGAAGTCTCATCCAAGGAGCCATCATCAACAACTATGACCTCTTTGGGTAGATATGTTTGTGCATAAACAGAGTTGAGTGCCCTTTGCAAGGGCTTATAACGGTTATATGTAGGGATAACAACCGTTATATCCATAAAGTTAGTAAACCTTCAGTTCGTTATAGACACTGTCGCGCTCAACAGGGATAAAACCGCTGTTTTTGATAAGTGCGGTAAACTCCTCTAAGTTCACACCGTTTGCACTCTGAGCTCCCGCTGCCGAGTTTATCGATTCTTTCTCGATAGTTCCATCAAGGTCATTTGCACCAAACTCCTGAGCGACCAAAGCAAGGTTCACCGTTGATGTCACCCAGTATGCTTTTAGATTCGCTACATTATCCAAAACAATACGACTGATCGCCATGGTTTTGAGTATTTCGTTTGCGGTAATTGCCTCTTTGACATTAAGATAATTATTTTCAGTTTGATACACAAGGGGAATAAAACAATTAAAACCGCCTGTTTTATCTTGAAGATCCCGTATGCGCATCATATGATCTATGCGATGCTCCCTTTTTTCAACATGACCAAAGAGCATAGTAACATTGGACTTTTTACCACGTTTGTGCCATTTTTCATGTATATCGAGCCATTGCTTGGAAGTGACTTTACCTTTACAGATATACTCTCTTACCTCTTCATCAAAGATCTCAGCACCGCCGCCTGGCATTGAGTCCACACCGTTTTGTATCATCAACTCAATGATCTCATCGTGTGTTTTGCCATATTCTTCGGCGAGAAAATGAAGCTCTGCTGCTGTGAGTGCTTTGATATGCATATGAGGGTATGCAGTTTTAATCTTTTTAAATATCTCCAAGTACCATTCAAGTCCCGTATTTGGGTTGTGGGCTGAGACGATATGCACCTCTTTGGCACCACGAGAGTCTATATCTTTTACAATCTCTAAAATCTCATCATGGGTCATAGTATATTGGTTCGGATTTTTACGTGTTGCAGAATATGCACAGAATTTACACACATCTTTACAAACATTTGTGGGGTTGATATGGCGATTTATATTGAAGTAAGTTTTCTTTCCGTGAAGTGCCTGACGCTTTGCATCAGCGAGCTGTGCAAGTTCAAAAAAATCGATATCATACAGGCTCAGAGCCTCTTGAAAATCGATACGTTCTCCTGAGAGTATTTTGTCTTTTAAATTCATCATATACCTTATTTCTGTTGAGGCGAATTATATCCAATTTATACTATAATATTAAAAAATTTTAGGATCAACTTTTGGACTTACTACTGCAAATAGAAGATATCATAGATGAAAACGGTTCAGACTTTGAACTCTCCAAACTTTTTAAAGCTTATATCAACGAGTACAAGAGCTCCCTTCATACACTTTTTGAACAAAGTCAGGGGAAAGACTTTCTGGTAAAACATACCAAAAAGCTTGATTCTATTATCTCTTTGATGTATAAAACAGTACTTCGCCGTATTTTTGGCAACTATATGCCTATGAGAAGTTCAATCCCTCTATCCATAGTAGCTCTTGGAAGCTACGGCAGAGAACAGCTCTGTGTTCACAGCGATATAGATCTACTGATAGTCTATGAAAAAGTAGATGGCTATAACACCGATCTAATCATCGAAAAACTTCTCTATCTGGCATGGGATGCAGGTCTTAAACTCGGGCACAGGGTACATGAAGTCAATGATCTCTTTCAAGCCAGCACAGAAGATATAACCATCAGAACCTCCCTGATGGAATCACGACTTATTGTCGGCTCCCCGTTTGTATGGCATGCAACCCAAAAAGAGCTTAACAAAATTCGTCTATACAAACAAAAAGAGTTTATACTCGCCAAGATAGAAGAAGCACAGATAAGACGCAAGAAGTATCCCACATCGATGCAACCCAACATAAAAGAGAGTGTCGGCGGACTCCGTGACTCACAACTTATTTTCTGGATAGCACAAACCATTTATGGTGTGTCAAGACTTAAAGATCTTTCAGAAGTGGTATTTTCCGATGAGGAATACAAGGACTACCGCATAGCACTCGAGCTCCTCTTTCGTGTCAGAAGTGCCCTGCATCTTATAACCAATAAACAAGAGGACAAACTTCTTTTAGAACATATGTCACAGGTCACTGCCATGTTGGGCTTTAAAAATGAGAAAAAGATGGTTACAAAAGTCTTGGAAGCTCAATGGAGAATCAATAACTTTACACAGATTTTTGTCAAAAAAATGGTTCGCCCATACATAACAGATAGGAGCTATATCGCTAAGTTTAAAAAGCACAGAATCACCAAAGGTTTTTATGAGCTTGATAACAGACTCTATGCCTCATATAACCTTACCATCCAGCCAATTGATCAACTTTTGAAACTTTTGGTTGGCCTGCCGGACAAGGACTACCACTTTGATGCCGGATTTTTAAATCAGTTCACATACACCGAAATCACCCATCCTTTCGATCAAAAAATATATACGCTTTTTAAAGAGCTTTTTTTAAAAAAACATATGTACTGCTTCTTAAAACTTTTCTATGATGCCGGGATACTGCATAAACTTTTTGCAAACTTTAGAAAAGTACTGCATCTTCCACAGTTTGACGGCTATCATCACTATCCTGTAGATATTCACTCTATCAAATGTGTTGAAGCACTTGAAAATATCAAGGACCCTTTTGTGCAAAAACTCTATGATGAACTTGATAATGATGAAAAACTTTTACTCAAAGTCGCTGTATTGTTTCATGACACAGGCAAGGGTCGCAAACAAGACCACAGTGAAGTGGGAGCAAAACTGATAGTACCTTTTGCCAAACATTTAAAACTCAAAGAGGAGTGCACACAAAGAGCCGTCGTTCTGATAAAACACCACATTGTGATGAGCAATGTAGCTTTTAAGGAAAATATACACAATGAAAAAACTCTCTATAAATTTATGTCAAAGATCAAAGATACCAAAAATCTCAAACTTTTGTATATCCTGACATATGCTGATATCAATGGTGTAGGTAAGGATACTTTTAACTCTTTTAGAGCAAAGCTACTTTATGATCTTTACAGTAGTGCCTTGGAGATCTCGGAAAACAACGACCGTATCACAGATGCTGCAAAACGCCTGAACATTGAAAAAAGGGTGAAAAACAACCCTGCATTTACAACACTTCCAAAACTTTTACAAACCAAACTTTTGAGAATAGAGTCTAATCTGTTCTTTTTTAAACATACCCCCATCGATATCATCAATATTACAAAAAAAGCAAAAGAGACACAGTCATACACATACAGTATCAGTGCACACAACTCTTTGACCATAGAGATTTACAGAAGAATCCCTCTCAATATTGGTTATCTGCTGGCAACACTTTCACACCTCGATGTAGGTTCTATGGAAATTTTTACCCTCTTTGATGACGTGAAGTATTTTAAAATCGAGTTCATTAAGAACATAGATGAGGATGAGCTCACGGAGATAGAGCATATTATAGAGCGTGCTTTTGATATGTCCATAGAGGTCAAGCTTCAAAAGATCATCATTACACGAGATGAGATCAACATAGATTGTGATCATTCCCTTACTCATGCAGAGATCAATATAAACACGAGCAATCAACGGGGACTACTGGCTTATGTTATGAACTGCTTTGAGAAATTACACATAAATATTGTTACAGCAAAGATACACAGTACAAAAAACAGGGTAAGAGACACCTTCTTAATGGAAAAACAAAATAACATATGTAATAATATCGAACAAATTTATGAATTATTAACAAATTGAAACTTAAAGGAACTATATGTGCGGAATCGTCGGATACATCGGAACTAAAAATACAAAAGAGATTTTACTCGAAGGACTTAAAGAGTTAGAGTACAGAGGGTATGACTCAGCAGGAATCGCTGTATTGCAGGGGGATGATTTTTCTGACTTTAAAGCTGTCGGTAAACTTGTCAACCTTGAAGAAAAAACAAAAGAGTTTATAACAGATAAATTTGCCGTGGGTATCGGTCACACACGCTGGGCAACACACGGAAAACCGACAGAACTCAATGCACACCCTCACCTTGGAGAGTCTTCTTATGTGGTTCATAATGGTATTATTGAAAATTATGTAGAGCTCAAAAGAGAACTGCAAGACTCCGGTATCACTTTTTTAAGTCAAACCGATACGGAAGTGATCGTGCATCAGTTTGAAAAAAATCTACAAACTTCCCAGAGTGCTTTTGAAGCATTTAAACAAACAATACAAGAGATCGAAGGTGCTTATGCGGTTTTGCTTGTAACAAAATCTGAGCCGGGCACTATCTTTTTTGCAAAATACGGTTCCCCTATGCTTGTTGGAATTAACGCTGAAAATGAAAAATATTTTGCATCGTCTGATACTCCGCTGATTGGAAGCTGTAGTGATGTGAACTATTTTGAAGATGGTGATTATGGCTATGTCACCGCAGATGAGATCATCATTTTTGACAAAGACTCCCAACAAAAAGAACCTGTTTTCTCTAAACTCTCAACCAATAAACTCTCAGCACAAAAAGATGGCTACCGTTTCTTTATGGAAAAAGAGATCTATGAGCAAAGTACGGTTATAGCAGATACACTGCTTGGAAGACTGGGGGAAGATGAGATACTCTTTGATGAACTTCCAAGTGATCTTTTTGATGGTGTCAACGAGATCAAACTCTGTGCCTGTGGAACATCTTACCACTCCGCACTCTCTGCTTCGTATCTTTTTGAAAGATATTCAAAGATCAGAACATCTGTAGAGATAGCCAGTGAGTTCAGATACCGTGAACCGCTTATGAGTAAAGACACTCTTTTTATCGTCATCTCTCAAAGTGGTGAGACTGCCGATACACTTGAGACTCTTAAAATGGCAAAACAGGCAGGTCTCAAGACTCTTGCTATCTGTAACGTGGACAACTCATCTATGGTGAGACTCGCCGATGCAACCATACTCACACGCGCAGGGATCGAAAAAGGTGTTGCATCAACCAAAGCATTTGCAACGCAGGTTATCGTATTTTGGATGCTAAGCCTTTATGTCGCAAAATGTAAAAACTCTCTTTCATCACAGAAAATTGCTGAACATATCACTCTTTTAAGAGAGGTACCGGCATCTGTCAAAGTCTCTGATGAGATGCATGAGAAGCTCAAGCGTCTTTCCAAACGTTATCTTCACGGGCATGGCTTTTTCTTTATTGGACGTGATATATTTTTCCCACTTGCACTTGAGGGAGCACTCAAACTCAAAGAGATCTCCTACTTACACGCAGAAGGCTACCCTTCGGGTGAGATGAAACATGGACCTATCGCTCTGGCTGATCCGGAACTCTTCACTATAGCCCTGCTTCCAAAACATCTTCATTATGAAAAAGCAAAAAGTAATGTTGAGGAGTTAAGTGCAAGAGATTCGACCATATGTGCCATCAGTACTGAAGAGTTTTCTAAAGCGGATGATTTTGTTCAAATTGCTTCGCATGAACATTATATGCTTGAATTTTTTGAGATGATGGTTGTACTTCAGCTTCTCTCTTTAGAGATATCTGTAAGACTTGGCAACGATGTTGATATGCCAAGAAACCTTGCAAAAAGTGTAACAGTAGAATAAGTTATTCTACTGCTCATAAGAGATCTTTATGATCTACTTTCTATAAAATTTTTTTAGCTACAGCCACATCCGCCTGCACTACTTTGTGCAGAAGATGCGCCCGCACTGGAGCAAGCACTTGCACCTGGAGGTGTTGTAGGTTGCACTGCCTGGTTATCAACTCCACCGTTTGCATTGATCTGCTCTATCGTAGCCCAGATAGACTCAGCCGCACTCATATAGCGTTTTGCAGACTCAGAAGTTGGTGCTACAAAAGTAATCGGTTTACCTTCATCACCACCTGTTCTGATACTAGGCTCTATCGGAATTTCCGCGATCACTTTCGTATCAAACTCTTTTGCCATAGGCTCTGAAGTTCCCTTACCAAAGATATCATACTCAACACCTGTATCAGGAGCGATAAAACCACTCATATTCTCTACAATCCCGGCGATTGGAATATTGAGTTTTTTAAACATATCAAGTGAACGGCGTGAATCATCCAAAGATACACCCTGCGGTGTTGTAACAGTCAGACCTGCAGTTACTGGAACACTTTGAGCCAAAGTCAACTGTGCATCACCTGTTCCTGGAGGCATATCGATCACTAAAACATCTAACTCTGACCACAGGATATCACGTAAGAACTGCTCAATAGCTTTCATAATCATAGCACCACGCCAGATCAAAGATTGACCCTCTTCCATCAGTGAACCCATGGACATCATCTCAACACCATATGCTTTTATTGGAAGTACTTTATTTCCGTTGACCTCTGGCTTGATATCAGACACACCTAACATACGAGGAATATTTGGACCATAGATATCTGCATCTAAAAGACCCACTTTTTTCCCTTGTTGTGCCAATGCAATTGCGATATTTACAGAAGTCGTTGATTTTCCGACACCACCCTTACCGGAACTCACCATTAAGAAGTTCTTGACCTGTGGAGCAATATTTTTACCACGTGATGAACTCTCTTTTGGCATTACAGGAGCTTTTATATTGACAGTTACATTATTTGCACCGGCACGTTGAAGTTCTGCTATCGCCTCATCTTTAATCTGTTGTGCAACTTCTGGCGCACTTGATGTAATATCTACAGTAAAACTTACATCATTTCCATCTATTGCTATATCTTTTACAAAGCCAAAAGTTACAATATCCTTGGTAAAACCCGGGTACATAACTTTTGAAAGTGCTGATTGTACAATCTCTTGAGTCATTCAATAATTCCTTCATTTAATTTTATATTATTTTCGAAGCATATCATATTGATATAAGACAAAAATTGTCTTATATCAATAATTTTATTTTTTAAGCTGTAGCTTCAGCCAATTCTTTCGCTTTTGCATCCTCAGCTATCTGAGCAATAGCTTCCGGATTATCCATAATCTCTTGCGTGATCTTGTATGAACAAAACTTTGGTCCACACATAGAACAAAATTCCGCTTCTTTAAATACATCCTGAGGCAGTGTCTCATCATGATATTCACGCGCACGCTCAGAATCAAGCGCAAGTTCAAACTGTTTTTCCCAGTCAAATGCATAACGTGCATCACTCATCTCATCATCAATATCTCTCGCACCCTTACGACCACGAGCTATATCAGCAGCATGAGCCGCTATTTTATAAGCGATGATCCCTTCACGAACATCCTCTGCATTTGGAAGACCCAAGTGTTCTTTTGGTGTTACATAACACAGCATACTCGCTCCATGCCATCCACCTACAGCCGCACCGATCGCAGAAGATATATGATCATATCCCGCTGCAATATCCGTTACAAGTGGTCCTAAAATATAAAAAGGTGCTTCATGGCACAGTTCACGTTGGATCTTCATATTTCGCTCAACCTGATTTAAAGGAACATGCCCTGGACCCTCGATCATCACCTGAACATTTTTCTCCCAGGCACGAAGAGTTAAATCACCTAAAACTTTAAGCTCACCAAGCTGTGCATCATCAGAAGCATCAGCCAAACAACCGGGACGAAGTGAATCACCAAGGCTCAGAGCAACATCATATTTGGCACAGATATCCAAGATATCATCATATGCCGTATAGAAAGGATTTTCTCTGTGATAGTGCATCATCCATGCCGCCATCAGTGAACCACCGCGAGAAACAATCCCCATCTTACGTTTTGCAATTTTTGGCATAGTTTCCAACAAAAATCCTGCATGGATCGTAAAGTATGAAACACCCTGCTTTGCCTGACGTTCCAGTACTTCAAGCATCACCTCTATACTCAGATCTTCGATTTTATTACCGACATCGTGAAGTATTTGATAGATCGGTACCGTCCCTATAGGAATTTTTGAAGCCCCGATAACAGCCTTACGAATCTCATCAAGATCACCGCCTGTTGAAAGGTCCATCGCCGTGTCAGCTTTATAGTGTTGAGAGACTTCCATCTTCTCAACCTCACCCATAACATCAGAAGCGATCGCCGATGAACCGATATTTGCATTTATTTTACATTTGGCAGCCAAACCGATAGCCATCGGCTCCAGTGATGTGTGGTTTACATTAGCGGGAATGATCAATCTGCCGCGAGCAATTTCACTGCGAACAAGTTCAGGAGACAAATCTTCTACTTTTGCTACATATTCCATCTCTTCCGTAATAATGCCCTCTCTTGCGTAATACATCTGTGTTCTAACAGGATGGTCCTTACGCTTTTGTACCCATGAAGATCTCATAGTTTTCTCCTAAAAATTATATTTATATTAAAACTTATCTGTACTTATACACATTTTTTTTAAATATATTAAGTGTTGGAAATATAATCAAATAAAGTTAAAGTTTCATTAAGCCAAATATTCATCTATTATATTTTATTGAAATTATCAAAAATTTAGAGAATTAAATATTGAAACAAGATAAAAACAAGCTTTCTATATGTATAATTTCGTAACACTTAAAAAAGCCAGGAGTCTGATTGTCTAATTTAACGCTTATATTACTTGCAGCTGGTAGTTCCAGCCGCTTTGAATTGGATGCTAAAAAACAATGGCTTCGTATTGATCATAAGCCACTGTGGCAATTTGTAGCAGATAAACTTCAAAAAACAGCTTTGTTTGAGAAGATCATCATCACATCTTCTAGTGATGATATTGAGTTTATGAAGACATACTCCGCTCAGTACCTCTTTATAGAGGGGGGAGCAAGCAGGCAAGAGTCTCTAAAGAATGCCCTTACATACGTAGAGAGTGAGTATGTTTTGGTGAGTGATATTGCCAGAGCCTGCATCAGTGATGATTTTTTAAAAAACATCATTGCACATCAGGGTTTGGCTGATTGTATTGTTCCTTATCTCAAAGTTCATGATACCGTAGTGTATAACAATGAAACAATTGATAGAGAGCAGATTAAACGGGTACAGACTCCTCAGCTCTCACGTACTAACATACTCAAACAGGCACTTCAAACACACAAAGAGTTCACGGATGAGAGCAGTGCCATTGTATCATTTGGTGGCACCAGAGAGTTTATTTTAGGTGAACAAAATGCTCATAAAATCACCTATATCCAAGACCTGATGCATATCCCCTGCCTTAAAGCACCTTCACATGACATACTCAGTGGAACAGGTTTTGATGTGCATGCATTTGACGACAAAGGTGCAATGTTTTTAGGCGGTGTGAAAATAGAGTCTGATTTTGGTTTTAAAGCTCACAGTGATGGTGATGTTGCCATCCATGCGCTTATAGATGCTCTTTTAGGAGCAGCCGGCATGGGCGATATAGGGATGATGTTCCCCGATAATGACAATGCATACAAAGGGATCGATTCTAAAGAGTTGCTCCAAAGAGTTGTTACAAAAATTTACAATTTTGGTTTTGTCATAGTCAATGTTGATTTGACCATTGCCGCTGAAAAACCAAAAATTGCTAGATACAAGTTAGAGATGAGAAGAGTACTCTCGGAGCTGTTACATTGTGAGGCTTCTAGGGTAAACATAAAAGCGACAACTACTGAAAAGCTTGGCTTTATAGGTCGAGGGGAAGGTGTTGGCGTGATTGCAAATGCAAATTTAAAATATTTTGATTGGACGAAGATTTGAAGATACTAATTATAGAAAATGAAGTTTATTTGGCACAGAGTATAGCGACAAAGCTAAGTGAATTAGGGCATGTGTGTGAGATGTGCACATCTACAAAAGATGCTATAAAGAGTACGAACTATGATGTAGTTTTACTATCTACAAATATCAACGGTCAGGATTTCAGCCCCGTTATCGAGACTTTTAAAAAGGCCATTATTATCCTGATGGTTTCTTATATCAGTAACGATACAGTTTCCAAGCCGCTCAGTGCGGGGGCAAAAGACTACATACTCAAACCCTTTATGATAGAAGAGCTTATCAGAAAGATAGATCATTATCAAGATTATGAAAAACTTAAAAAACGCAATGAAGCATATGAAAAGTACCTTGCACATACTTTTTCCACTGTTACTTCCGAATTTGATCATGACAACATAGAACTTCCGATCTTTATCTCAACAAGCTTTCAAAAATATGCGGATTCATTTGCTTTTGAACATGCAAACAAAAAAAATCTACCGATACATTTTGTAACACTCACAAGTCCAAAAGCGATGAGTGAAATAGAAGCACTTCCACAAAACTGTATCATCTATATCATAGATTTTCAAACCATTAAAAAAAGTGACAGAAAAGCTTTCTTTGAAAAAATCGCATCTAAACAGGCTATTGTTGCAAGTAGTGATAAAATTGAAGATATAGAATACAAAGTTCTTGAAATCAAAAGTGACAACAATGTATTTGATCAAGGGGATATACTTCCTATTGAAGATTATGTAAAATTTATCGTTTTAAACTACCAAAACAAATTTCCCGATACTGAACTTTCCAAAAAACTTGGCATAAGCAGAAAAAGCTTATGGGAAAAAAGAAAAAAATATGATATCATCAAGAAAAAATAAAACCATATTTATTGACAAAGAAGCAGCCTCTGCTTTGGAGTTAGTCAAAGAGGGTCTTCTCCACCCTGTAACAGGACTGATGAACGAAAAAGAGAGTCAAGAGGTTCTTGAGACCTCAATGTACAACGACAAAACGTTCCCTTTTCCATTTATCCTCTCCCCTTCGGGAAAAAAGAATGAAGAGGTTATACAGTCTTTGCAAAAAGGGGAAGTAGTCACTATTTTATGCGATGGTGAAGAGTTTGCTGTTTTAAAAGTTGATGAAACCTTTCAAATTGACCCCAAAGAGAGAAGCAAACACATCTATGGGACTGATGATCTCTCCCACCCCGGTGTCAAAGCAACACTTAAACGTCTTGGAAGTTGGGCTCTTTGTGGTGAATATACACTTTTAAACCCTTCTGTAAACACAAACAAAAAGCTCATAGAAGACGCAAAAAAAACCATCAATGCAAAACACACTACCTCTTTGGTTATGGCGGCAAACCCTCTACACCGTGCTCATGAGCGTTTAATCAGACAAACACTAGACAGTACTGACCTTTTGGTGATTTTTCTACTCAAACCTTATGACAATTCAACACTTAACTATGAGCTTAGAAAAGAAGCGTTGCAATACTTTATTAACAACTTTTTGCCAAAGAACAGTGTAGTGATCGTTCCTCTGGAGAACAGCTATATTTTTGCAGGCTACAATGAGATCATTATTGATGCTATTGTGGCAAGTAACTACGGCTGCAACAGACTGACAGTTGGAAGGAACCACGCCGGACTTGGGATGTTTTATGATTGTAACTCTAACAAGTCTATCGTTGACAAGGTGATCGGTATAGATATAGAGATACAAATAGCAAGTGAGTATGTTTATTGTGACAAATGTACAACTCTTGTCAGTAAAAATACCTGCCCGCACGGTCAACACCATCAGATCTCATACCGGGCAGACTCCATACTCGAACTTCTCGAACTTGGACTTTTACCACCCGCTGTTTTGATTAGAAAAGAGATCTCTGCGTATCTTCTCTCAAGGATATTTCCAAAAAGATTCAAAAACCTTGAAAAAATGTACTACGATATATTGCCGGTTGAGGGTCTCTTGGAAGAGCATACTGAGAGAGATTTCTACTTGGAGTTAATGAAACTCTACCAAACAACTTCACTTACATAACTAGGAATACAATGAATTGGTTTTTTATAACTTTAGGATTTAGCGGTCTTGCACCAAAAGCACCCGGTACGGTAGGAAGTCTTGTCTCTTTAGTATTTGGAGTGCTTATCCTCATCTACCTTGATGCTCAGACCCTTTTTCTTGCAACTGTACTGATCTCACTCATCGCCATAAAATCTATTAATAAGTATGAGCAAAGAACAGGTATCCACGATGATAAAAGGATTGTCATAGATGAGCTTGCCGGTATGTGGTTTGCTCTTAGTGTGGCACCTGCTGCCGGTGTTGTGCCATCTGAAATTATGAATCTTGAAAACGGTTTTTTGATCCAAGTTCTGCTCTCTTTTGCTCTTTTTAGATATTTTGATATTGCCAAACCTTCTATTATCGGTAGAATAGACAGAGAAGCCAAAGGTGGCGTCGGTGTTATGGGAGATGATATTATTGCAGGTTTTGCAGCAGGTATCTCCTCTGCTGCACTTTGGCAAATATGGCTGAAGGTTCAAGCCCTTTTGTAAATACTACACAAACATAGGATCACTTGTTGGTTCTATCTCCTCAAAATCTTCTATGATCTGCTTAAACATCTGCATCGTTTTTTGTGCTTTTTGTATATGCTCATCAAAGATATATTGTGATGCTGGGAATGATTCACTTAAACTCTTGTATATCAAAATACGCCCGTTTATATGCTTGTCAATCTCTTTAAATGCATCTTCAAGATACTGACGCTTTGTTGTGTGGCGAAAGAGAGCCTTGAGCATTTTTATGCGCTCTTTTATTGGGATCGACTCATCTATCGCTTCTGCAATACGTTTAATATCCAAACGTGAAAGGTACACGCCGCTATGTGCGGGAGCTAAGAGTTTTGATGTAAGTGCATCTACAAACTGAGGCACAGGCTCTTCATCTACCTTATCCCCTATATCCGGGTTTTGTTCTGGATCAAGCGAGCATTTCTCATCTACAAACTTGTCAAATTCCGCTCGTAAATCACTTAAATCATGTTCATTCATATCTTATTATCCTTCAAATGTACTTTTTGGTTTTTCATATTTCAGATGCCCTTTTTTCTCAAAAAAGTTATAAGCACCTTTACTTAACTCCTCGATCATATCATCATAGCCGATATATCGTTGTACATACTCTTTTGTTTTTGTTCTGAGTGCTGAGAACTGCTTGGAAGTTTTCATGTCAAAATTGATTTGTGCAAAGTTAGCAACCATATCAAAACTTTGTAATTCTGAAAAATCAAGTACCGCATCATAGGGGGAGAAATCAACTTCCATCCCCTCAGCTATTCTGTTCATATCTGCACTTGGTATCTCTAGCTCCTGTGTAAATCTCATCAACGCTTCTAGGTCATCATGAAAATAACTTACATTGAACCCACAGGAGAAAAAACTAAATGCCTTGGCGTAAGGGCTTATACCGATTATGGCGATATTGTGGGCAAAATTATCTTTTAACATCTCTGTAAGAACCCTGATACTAAACACATCACCAACAAGTTTTTCACCATCACGAACAAGTATGTCACACATCCCTGAACGTTTGACAATGCCGGGTGCAACATCCAAAACCTCTACGGCATCACGCACAAACTCACTTGAGATCACGGCACCATTGACATGAGACTTTCTTAAGTTGCTCAGAGTAAAGAAAAAATCATCTCTTCGTATATTCATAGGTATCATCATAGCGTCTTTGTTTTTTGCTTTAAACAAACGGTTCAGTGATGCACTTAAACTACTTTGCCCTGCCTCTTCACCGACAAAACCATAGAGCTTTGTTTGGTGAGATATTTCATTGGCGTTATTCATCATTTTAAATCCCCTCCTTTATACCCCAAAGTGATCGGGCTTCTTCATCTTCTGCTTTACATCTGTAACACAGTGTATCATCATTGTTGACACTAAAAATCATATTGCACTCATTACATCGTCTTACATGAAACGAGATCAGATTCTGCACTGTCGGTTCAAAAAACTCTTTAACATTGTATGCGTTTGAAAGTGTCAGTGCATTTGGTTCACATACATCATGACATACATGGCACTTTATACATAAAAAAGGATCAAAATCGATCTTGGAATTTTTAATATCTGAACTCAGTGCACCACTTGGGCAGACTCGATAGCACATTTGACATGCCGTACATACACTTTCATTCATGATCTTTTGCGAAGTAAAACTTACTTCACGAGCATCAACTACATGAAAAACAGAAGGCTTTAGCGCCCTTTTCATCGCACTAAAAAACAGTTTTCTTTTATGCGGTATCTTTTTTTGTCTCAAAAGGGCGATATCTGTTTTCTTTAAAGTATGCTCACTAAGCTCATCACTTGCTTTTTTGACCTCATTCTCAAAACTGTGCTTTGTTTTGGCGATCGTTTGCAGATTGATATTTCTCAAAAATTCCCGACGATCCACATTCTCTTGAGCAGACTCATCTTTATAACAGATATTTTCCAGCTTAATCACAACATCATCTTGAAGCATCGCTTCTAAAAGATAACTCGCCTCTTCATAATTTTGTACTATTTGCTTGTGACAGGTTGAAGCGATATCACAGTTCTGACAATACCCCATGTCAAATACAAGCTCTTTTTTTAAAATCGCCAATGATATAATATGCTCTATACTCAGTACCGCGATACACGGAACATTTTTGCGACACGAGATCACAGATGCCTCATCTTCTAAAAAGTCAAAGAAAAAATTTGTTGTGTTAAAACTCTCCAGAGTAAGCGCTTCACTCGGGCACACTCCCACACAGGCACCACACTCCACACATGAAGAGAAGTTAATCATAGGTAAAGGGTTGTCTCCCACAACGATGGCATCTCTCGGGCATACCACTTCACAGTTGTTACACGTGCTCTGTGTACTTAAACTGCGGACACAATAACCTGCATGTAACTCAAGCATATCTTAAGCACTTAACTCTTTGTTTAGGTACTCATTATCACTTAGTATAAATTCCAGTGCCATATCTGCCGTATCATAATACAAAGGGGTTCGTGCTTCATACTTCATATTGATAAGATACATTGGAGCCCATCGAAGCAGGTGTTTGTTTAAAAATTCTTTTTGAACATTTTGAAGCTCTTTGAGCGCTTCTACATCTTGCTCTTGCAAAGCTTTCATCTCTGCTGAGGCAAGATGATGCATAAACTCCAACTCTATACCGATATGATCCGATGAAACGCTTCTGGCAGCTTCATAATCAACCATAAACTCATAAGCACTGTATATATCTGTCACAGGATTTGCGCCTCCTGTTTCTACCATTTGATCTTCTCTTGTATAAAAGGTCTCATAAGGGATCAGATGTAAAATAGAAAGGTTCACAAAATCAGGATTGAAATACTCCTCTAAAAGAGTCACTTCATCAAGTTCGTCAAGTTCTTTCCACTCTTTAAGTGTCGGGAAAAACTCTAAAATATTTTCATCATTTTTAATCATTTGAAGTGTCTGCACTTCAAGTTCTTGCAGTAATATACGCGATAATAAGGCATATATGTTAACTCTTGCTTGCGTTTGTTCCATAGGTTTTGTAGCCTTTCATTTTCTAAGTGATTATTTTATCACAATTATCTGAAACTAAGATTGTAAATTTCACCTAACTAAATCAAAGAGGTCATAATTTGATTCACGGTGATACTTACATCTCTCATATCTTTACTATCTTTTTGCATAAATTTCTCTATTTGCTCTTTTATGCTCTCATAGGATTCAAGTTCAGTTTTAAAGTAGCTGTTAAAAGCTTCCAGTGGAGTTTCACCAGCTCTTTGAAACTTCAATATCTCCTCTGTGAACTTCACAACAATATACTCTATATACTCCAGAAGTTGATGACGAAGTATCTTTTCATTCTCTGTTGTTATCTCTATGTTATCAAGTGAAGCGATCATCTGCAAAATTTTAAACTCACTTACCACCAGATAAAAAGTAACGGTAACATCGTTAAAAGAGTATGAAGATGTCTCTTTCACCATAATCGCCGCAACCGCAAAACGTAAATAATCAATAGCTGAAAAGAAAAGATTGAACTGATGGTTTCCATCAATAATATTCACTATATTCTTCTCATTGATTTTATTAAGAATTTCAAAAAGGCTCTCTTTATAATCCAAAATATGGTTCACATCCATTTTATGTTTATTAAAATATTTGAGTATCCATTTTGTTGCAAAGTTCAGGGTTCTTTCTATCTCAGACATCAACTTGTACTGCTGTTGCACACTCATAACAAAATCGTTTCGATAGATCTCATACCTTATATCATTTGCTCCAAAAAGCTGATTGACAATAAGATAGGATTTTATCTTAAGCAAAAATTTTTCATGGTTACTCTCTTTATAGTGGGAAATAAAAGTAACTCCCTGAAGATTTATGATTTTATCAGCGATCATAGTAGCAATAATCTCACGGCGCAACGGATGGTGGGTAATCTCCTCTTCATATGCACTCACGAATGATTTTGGAAAGTATTTAAACAGATACTGCAAAGCAAAAGCTTCATCTATCACGTTAGATCTCAAAAGTATATTTTTCAGAAAAATCTTCGAGTAGGAAAGCAGTGAAGCAAGCACCGGTCTTACCAAATACCCATCCGGACATAAAACCTCGGCAATACTCTCATTTTTTGGTATGTAAAAATCTTTTCTGCTAAAACTCGTAATATTATTTTCAAGAACTTCCACAGCTAATAAGAACTCATCAAGATAATTTTTACTCAGCTTTGCATCCAGGGAGATCGCCAAGGCTTGATGGTAATTACTCCAAAGCACAAGATTGACAACCTGCTGAGTGAGATCTTGAAGTGTCTTATCCACCTCTTTTTGCGTCAGTAAATTTTTTGATTTCAAAATATTGAGGAGTATTTTTAAGTTGACCTCATGATCAGAGGTATTGACCCCCGCAGCGTTGTCTATCCCGTCGATATTTATTTTTCCACCGCTTTTAGCGTACTCAATCCGTGCTTTTTGTGTAAATCCGAGATTACCGCCTTCACAGACAACCTTTGCTCTTAACTCCCCGGCATCAAGTCGTACACTCTCATTTTGTTTATCACCAAGATCAAGGTTATTCTCATCAGAACTTTTAAAATATGTTCCAACACCCCCGTTAAAAAGTAGATCAACTTTCATTTTAAGTACTTGCTTTGCCAGCTCTTCCCCACTCATGCTTTTTCTAGAAGTTCCCAGAAGTTTTTTAATCTCACTGCTCAACTCTATCGTTTTTTGAGAACGTAAAAATACCCCGCCGCCTTCTGAAATAAGCTTTTTATCATAAGCGCTCCAACCACCGTTTTTAGCATGAAAGAGTCTTTGACGCTCTTGATAACTCACCTTTATATCGGGATCGGGATCAATAAATATCTCTTTATGTGAAACAGCAGCTAAAAGTTTAAAATGCTCGGAGTACAAAAGTCCGTTTCCAAAAACATCCCCTTTCATACTTCCGATACCAACAACACTTACAGACTCTTTTTTTATATCTATACCCTTTTCGATAAAGAATCTCTCAGAAGAAACCATCGCTCCACGTGCCGTAATACCAAGCTCTTTATGACTAAAACCATTACTCCCGCCACTTGCAAAGGCATCACCAAGCCAGTAGTTTCTCTGTTTTGCTATTTTGTTTGCCACATCACTCATAGAAGCGGTTCCCTTGTCTGCAGCTATAACAAAGTAAGCATCTTCACCGTCATATGCAACAATATTCTCATCGACAACGATTTTTCCATCGATCATGTTATCAACCAGATCAAGCATATTGTTTATATAGTTTATGTAAATATCTTGAAATATCTCCTTCGTAATCTCAGCACTGTTTTTATGAATAACAAAACCGCCTTTAGCCCCATCTGGAATGATAATGGCGTTTTTTCCCTCCTGAGTTATCATGAGAGATTTTATCTCCTGACGATAATCTTCAGCTCTTTCACTCCATCTGATCCCGCCGCGACTGATCTTACTCATACGCAAATGGACCCCACTGAAGTCTATATGGTAAACAAATGCCTCTATATTGGGTTGCAGACCTTTAGTATTCTCAAAATATTTTTTTGCATCTATTTTAAAAGCAATCGCTTCTCTCTCAACAAAATAGTTCGTTCGAGTGATATTTTGTATTAGCGCATACATAAGCTTGAGTATCTTGTCATCGGTTATATTTGGCACCTCTTTGATTTTTTCTTCTATAATGACTTCAAACTCATCCATAAGTTTTTCACGCTTATGCAGTTTTGGATCAAATTTTACTGAAAAATACTCCACAAAAAGTTTTGCAATAGCAGAATAGCTTGTAATAGTATGAATAATCGTTGCTATATTGAGTGAAATTATGGACTGATTGATATACTCTATCAATGCTCTGAGAAGCATAATCTTTCTTATGGAAAGATCTTCATTGTAAACCAAGGAAAAAAGTTGACATCTCGAAAATATAACACCGTTAAGAGCATCTGATATCACCTGCTGTATATTCTCTTTTGAGTGCAATATCTTCTTCTTGTCATCTATTTGCAAATTAAAACGCTTAATATATATGGTCTGTTTTTTGATAGAAAGATTATAAGAAACCTCATCAACGATCTCAAAACCAAAATCATGCAAAATCGGAACAATTGCCGATAAAGAAAGCTGAGAAGATGCATAAATATTTATATACGATTTATTTTTAGAATGAATAATTTTTGTAACTATAGCTTCTTGTTGTATTTGTGTAAAAAGCTCATCACTGATCGTTAGATCATCCGGAGAAAGTAGGCTCGAACATACGGCTTCTAAAGTGGAAGATAACATACAAAACCCTTTAATATATTTGTTTGAGCCATTATTGTATCACAATGTGTGTTTTGTATGCGTTATCTTCTTTTTTTAGCTTTTAATATTTGCCCTGTTATACATTATAAAATTGCAACTATTTCATCAACGCTTAAGAGTTTTCCCGTACTTTTAACTTCACCATCAACAACCAGCCCCGGTGTATTTATAACCCCATAGTCCATAATTTTTTGCAAATCCTCCACCTTTTCAACACTGTGAAACCCACCTATCTTTGCAACGGCCTGTTTCGCTGCTGCTTCCAATGCGCTACACTTTGCACACCCTGTTCCAAGTATCTCTATTTTCATTTTTTCTCCTCATATAACAGATGCTTTAGTTATAGCAGATAAATTATTAGATATCAATACATTTTGTATGACTTTTGTAACCTACATTTGCTATAATCAAAACAATTTAACTTGATAAGGGGTAACAATGGCGTATTTTGACGATGTACAGGTAAAAGACAAAGTCTATGGCATGGTATTTGGTGCAGGTAAGGTAACTCAGGTCTTTGATAACAGCCACTATAAGATGCTTGTAACCTTTAAAAACGGCTACGAAGTACCTTATACTGATGATGGAGTACCGGGATGGGGAACATTTAAAAAACAGACACTCTTTTATAAAGATGATATCGATCTCACAAATGTTGACTTCACACCTGTTACCAAAGTACTCTCTCCTAAAAAGATCATCAAGCTCAGAGAAAAGAAAAAGCTTCAGGTCAGACTGCCTTCTGGAATCTGGACAGATGCCAAGAAAAAAGTAGCTCATTATGTTGAAGAGATGCTTGAAAATGAGAACTATCACCTTTTTAGAAAGAAAAATTCTTAATTTCTTGAGCTAAAACAACTACTACTTATTGGAAGTTATGATAGAATCCCGTTAAAAAAAGGATTTATCATAACTTATACAATTATCCATACCATTCATATTTTTTCAGTATTTATTTATGGCGGCTTCTTGTTCGTTGATAACCTCTTTCTCTCACGTATGGGAGAGACCCTTAATGAACAGGAGAGCAAAAAAGCACGTGAAGCGATTATGAAACATGTAAGAAATGTTGTTCCTTATGCACTCATGGTCGCTGTTGCAAGTGGTCTCTACCTTATTTCCCAAATCTTTGGTCCTATCAGTGAAGAGGGGATGAGCAGTTTTCAGATCATGTTGAGTATCAAAGCATTTTTAGCTTCATGGCTTGGAGTAAGAGGTGTCAACCAAAAATTCTTTGGCATCAACCCATGGGTATTTAAAAGCCATGTTTTTCCTTTTTCATTAGTGATCATCATCATTTTGCTTTCACAATTTATGTATCTTTAAAAATCTAAAGCAGTATTTTTTTTATTTATCAAGTATTTTAAAACCTAAAAGTAAACTTTAAAGTTCTTAAAATCAAAAAAGTGATATAATTTTGATATATTTAAAGGGGGAATTAGTATGAAGCTAGTCACTAAAATACAAATAAGCTTTGCATTTATCATTGCAATGAGCCTGATCCAAGGTCTCATCACATATAGAGGAGTCAGTTCTATCGGTTTTGAGATAGATGAGATCTCTGAGTATCAAGTTCCCATCAATTCACTGATGATGGATCTGGAAAAAGATATTTTAACTGAGGAAGCAATTGTATATGAGTTGATTTTAGCTTATAACAACGGGGAAGAAGTTGCTTTGCATAAGCTCGAAGAGCAGATACAAAAAATCGGGCACGATACCGATGAAAAATGTGACAAAGCAACGCAACTGATCTCAGAAGCTATGAAATACACACAGCTTGAGAGTAAAAAAGCTGAATATAACAAGATCAATA